>UQUM01000043.1 GCA_900544255.1 uncultured Sutterella sp. | reverse complement strand
AACCCCGCCGCGGCCCTGCGGCCAACTCCGGGGGGGCCCGACGAAGCTTATCGATCGCCTGGCCGATCCGCATGCGCTTGGGGACATCGGCGGGACGCTCTCATTTGTCCATGCGTCGCCCGCGCTGAACTTTTACGCCGAGCCGTCCTACTATTCGGGCGACCTGCCCTGGCACCAACGCCTCTGGTTCCGTCTGCTGGATTCGCCTCTGCTTCTTGTCTTGTGCGCCTTCTGCGCCATCGTGCTCATGGGCTTCATGATCTACGGCCTGATGTACGCGCACAACAAGCGCCGACTCCGTATTGCGAAGACTGAAAAGAATCGCCTATGATGCCTCGTGTCCTGCTCGTTCTCTCCCTTCTCGGCAGCATTGCCCTTGAGAGCGCAGCGTCGCCCGCCGACAGGACGACTGCTTCTGTGGAGCCCAGAATCTGGCTCAACGATCAGGTGCTGGAATCGCGCCGTGCGGTAACGCCTGAGATTGAGCGCGATGCCATTCGCCGTCTCACACTGATGGATCCGCATGACGCCAATGTCATCCTGGAAGAGCTCCGCCTTTTGATTCGCAGCGCCATGCTCAGCGCCCGGAATAAGAGTTCGATCGACAATGTTGTCCAAAAGCTCTGCGAGCTCAATCAAGGAGCTCCCTGCCAGCAGGCACGCATTCTTGTCTCTCTTATAGAAGACAAGAATGCCGACAAGCTCAGCGAGGCGCGCATGCTGGCGGCAGCTGGCAACCCGTCTGCCGCCATTGAAGCATTCGACAATCTCTTCGGCGGACGCCCTCAGGAAGAAAGCCTGCTTCTCGAATATGCCGAGCTTCTCTCGCAGATTCCCGGACGAGAGGAGGAAGCCCTCCGGCTTTGGATTACGCTGGCACGATCCGACTCTCAGGTGATTGCACTTGAAGCCAAAACCCGTGCAGAACACCTTCGCTTCGAACGTACGCTTGAACAGGCACTTGTCGATGCCTTTACCAACGGACGGCGCCAGTCTGCAGTTCCCGTGCTCGCCAATGCCTTGAAAACCCGCCCGGACGACGACAGAGCCCCCCGATGGAGCCGAGCCCTCGCCTCCGCCCGCTTCTGGCTCGCCATCGATCGCGGTGATGCGGCCCTCGGCCGATCCAGGTTGAAGGAAGCCGAAAAGCAGTTCCTATCGGCCAGAAGAATCGCGCCTGAGAATCCTTACGGCTATCTGGGGCTTGCAAGCGTCTGTGAAGCTCGCGAAGAGCTTGATGCCGCCGCCCGCTGGGTGGATCAGGGGCTTCGCGCGGCCAAGAGCGCGTCAGCCTCCGAACTCCGCCGAATGAAAGCACGAAAGGAAAGGCTCCTTCAACGTGCCGCACGCGCGAACCTCGATCGCATGGCGCCGAAAACCGAGACCGAGAGGCCGAGCCGTGAATACCTTGAAGCGCTTCGAAAGTATTGTCTTGACACGAAGGATCCCTGGCGAACCCTCACGCTCGCCAATGCGCTGGTCCGTCTCGGACGCAAGAATGAGGCGGGCTTGCTGTTTGCCGATGCTTCCAAAGCCGGCTTGTCCGGCACAGATGAGGAGCTCCGGCATGCGGCCGCCCTTTTCTATCGCAGCATCGACGACGATGCCGCCGCGCTAGCCGTGCTTGAGCCCTTTATGAGCGGCGTCGAGTTGAGTCCGGCACCGGCAAGAAGGTTGGAATCGGTACGTTCGCTCTACGAGGATACGCTCGAAAGATGGACTGTTCGCGAGGCTCGGCGCCTTGCCGACGAAGGCCGCAGGTACGAGGCCGCCGAGCGCCTTAGACACGCCTCTGTCTCCGCCTCCTGGAATCTGGCCTCGGCTGCAGAGATCGCTGAAACCGCTGGCGACATTCCTCTGGCGAGAGCGTTCTGGCAGAAACTCGGAAAATCGGCCGAATGGACTGACGAAGCCCGGCTTCGCGAGGCTGCGCTTTTGATCGAATCCTCCGACAAGGAGGAGGCCCTGGGAATCCTCACGACGTGGGAAACAGAAAAGCTCGCGAATGCTCAAACGATCCCGAGCGACCTGCTGATCCGCTGGGTTCAGCTCATGACCGCAGCAGGCGCCGAAAAGACCGTTTCATCGCGCCTGCCCTATTGGCTCGCCCGCCTGCCTGAAGGCGTGAATCGTGATGCGGCAATGCTCTTTCGGGATCTTGCCATGCGTGCCGAAGCGCGCGGCACTGCGAACGACGCTCTCGAGCACTACCGCAACGCCTTCCGCGCCGCCGGACTGGCTGCGGGACGAGACGTATCCTCCGACGCAGAATTCACCCTTGCCATGAGAACGCCCGACACCCCCTGCTGCAAGGCCGCGAAGGCGGGCGACTGGCTGGAAGTGAGCCTGCGTGATCGAGCCGCCGAAACGTACAAAGCCCGGCAGTCATACGTCAAAACGGAAGCTGCGCTGACCGTTGACGACGGCACGCCCGGCTGGTCTGACATCAAGGCCCTCGTGTGGATGAAGGAAGCCGGCTTCCCGCTTGCAGGCGGCCGCGCCGTGCTGAGAGCCGATACCGTGCGCATGGACACCGGAAATCTTAAGAACGGCAGACAGTCATTCGGCTTCCTCGATGCTGCTCACGACGCAAGAATTGGCAAACCCGTCAACAAGGACACGGGCGAATCCATTGCCTTTGCCTGGCAAAGCGACAAGTTCGGTTTCGACATCGGCACAACGCCTCTGGGCTTCCTTTACGAGGACATCGTCGGCGGAGTCAATTGGAAGAGTTCCGTCGGCGGTCTGAGCGTCACGACCGAACTATATCGCCGTGCGGAAACCGGATCCCTTCTCGCCTTCGGCGGACAGCGCGATCCTTTGACCGGCCTCACCTGGGGCGGTGTTCGCAGACTGGGAGCGGCCGTAAACCTGTCGGCAGACGACGGCGGCGAATACGGCTTCTGGAGCAAGGTTGCCGTCGAGCGCCTGACGGGCCACCGAGTCGCCGACAACAAGAAACTGGCACTCATGGGGGGTGCATACCGGCGCTTGATCGACTGTCCGCACTGGGAACGCACTGCAGGCGCGAGCCTCTTCTACTGGCACTACCAAAAAGATTTGTCGGACTACTACATGGGTCAGGGTGGCTACTATTCGCCCAACAACTACATCGGCATGAGCCTCTCACTCGAAGAAGCTCGCCGCTACAGCGACTGGTCATGGTGGCTGCAGGGCCACATCGGCGCTTCGTACTCCGGATCCAAGGGCCGCGACATCTATCCTCTGAAAAAACCGTTTGCCGAAGCCCTGGCGATGGGTATTTCTCAATCCACCATCGATGAACTCAACCCGAACGCCCGAGATGTGAGCGAATCAAGCACCGGCATATCTGCCGGCATTCGCGGCCGAATCGAACGCAGATTCACCTCCCGCTGGATTGGCGGCGCAGAATTCTCGTACCAAAAATCCCAGGACTACAACCCCTTTATGGCCGGGCTTTGGCTCCGCTACACATTTACGGACTGGAACGGCGACCTCAACTTGCCCCCTAAGCCGATGGTTCCGTATTCTGAATGGTGATCACCAACTTTCCTGTGACAACTACATGAGCGACCTGCCGTTCATCAACTTTGACGTTCTCTCCGCCGTGAACGACGGAGAGAACGTCAAGAGGCGTATGGCAGAATGAAACAGAGGGAATACCCGAGTCATTCGGCATTCCCTCATTAGTCTTCCGGCCCGAGCGACGTCAAGGCGCTTTGTCAGGTCCGGACCTCTTCATTTCCGGCGCCTCGATCATGGATTCGTCGAAGGCCATTGAGCGGTCTCGACCGGCGTTTTTGGCGGCGTAGAGCGCGATGTCGGCCTCGTGAATAAGGTCGTCGAAATTCTTCTCGCCATCGATCCGAAGGACCGTGCTGAGCCCGATGGAAATCGTCAGCGGGTCATCGGCTGCGCAGTCCGGAGAAATGGAAGCGTCCTTCCGGGAGATCCTGCGCACGACGCCGAGGAGCCTGTCTGCTACGATTCCGATCTTGACCGGTGTGACGCCCGTAATGACGACGCAGAATTCTTCACCGCCGTAGCGGAAGATGTGATCGCGCTCCGACAGGTTTTCCTTCAGAACGTGTCCGAGGGCCTCAAGGATCTTGTCGCCGAAGGGGTGCCCGCGGGTGTCGTTGATTCTCTTGAAGAAGTCGATGTCGATCATCATGAGGCCGGTCATCGCATGAGGGACCGGGTTGTGATGAATGAATTCGCGAAGCGCCTTTCGGTTTAAGACGCCCGTGAGTGTGTCCCTAGCGCTCTCAGTCATGAGACGGGAATACATGGCTTCAATCACGTGCTTTTCATCGCGGTTCTGATTCGACTGCTCGCAGGACTTCATGAACCAGCTGATGCCGCGGTCAACCTCGATAATACGGGAATTGGGATTCGTCGGCATCGTCCCGTCCTTCAGGAACCTGCTAATGCCCTCGGAAAGAAGCATGATGGGCTTCATCACAACGTAGAACCAGACGAAGAGAATGCCGAAAAGCATTACGCAGATCCCGGTCAGAAGAACGGCAAACGGGATGGCCGGGCTCGCAATGTCGTTGATCCGATGAATTTCGCTGAGAAGCTTGTCGGATTCGGTTACGGAATACTCCGTGCGCAAAGCAAGCGTCTGCTTCTTCATGAGAGCGATCTGTTTTTCAAAAGGTCCTCGAATGGCGGACAGATCGTTGATTTCGCGCCCAAGCACGTCGAAAATGCGTTCCATGCGATGGCACCGGGGGCTGATTGCGTCAACGGTGTTGTTCGTGCAAACCTTGTCATAGACGTCCTTGAATTCTTTGATCTGCTTCTGATGAATGCTCTCATCGTATTCGAGGTATTCATGGCGCATCGGCTGGAAGCTGATCTGCGGCATATCATCCGCGTCAACGGGCTTGGCAATGGCGGCGGCGTTGAGAAGATCATCGAAGAGCATCCGGTCGTGCTTTCGAATGGACGAAAGAAGCATTTCGTAATTCTGGCGCTGCTCCCAAACACCGCGCACGGTTTCAAGAAGCTCCTCCATCTTCTGCTTCGTCTTGTCGTGACGGTCGAGCGTTGACTCGGACAAAAGCTTCCAAGCGTTGATGTAGGCGTTTCTTGCAAACTCATGATCGTGCGCCTCGACGAGCGATGCCAGCGTGAAGCGCAGGCATTCGAGATTCACCGCGCCGCGCTGAACGCGAAAGAGGTTCGAGACAGTACTTCGAGCGAGCTCATTCGTGTGGTTCTCGATGCTGTCGATCATGCGGTAAGAAAAGAAGCCCGCGCCGATCATGAACAGCAAGACCGGAATCAGAGAGAAAATGATGAATTGTCTCATCGTCATGAGCGTTCGGGCAGAACCGGGATCCTTGTTTATGTGTGAAGGCATGCTGACGAACTCAGTAGTTAATGTACGGGAAGTACTTCAGAGAAAGCTCCTGAAAGCGGCCGCTTGCCTGAAGGCGAATGAGCGCCAGATTGATGAGGTCGATCCAATCCTTGTGCTCGATGCTGACGACAATGCGCGAATCCGTGAGCTCAGAGTCGATGAAGGGATAGTTGCCTGCAATGCGCAAGTCACGGCCGAGCGGACTCTTGAGAAGGGCAAAGCCCGAGATTCCGTCTGTGAACATCATGTTGATGTCGCCGTCATGGAGCGCTTTCGGAATATCCTCGTATTTCGCATATGTCTTGATCACGACGCCGGCTTCGCCATAGTCTCTCACGAGGCGCTGATGCTGAAGGCTGTTCTCCATGACGCCAATGACGAGACGCTTCGGATCCTGTTTAATAAACGGAATAAGCGACGGATGGTTCGTAATGAAGAAGGGAACGGCTCGGAGGCAAACGTCCGAAAAGGCAAAGGTGCGCATGCGCTCGGCGGTTGAGCGTATCCCTGCCATGGCAATGTCCGCCTTCTTCTCTTCAAGAGCAGGCAGAATATCCCCCAGAGGATAAGGTCTGAAGGTGCAGCGGATCTTCATCAGGCGGCAGATGTCATGCCCCAGTTCAACGTCGTAGCCCGTGCGCTCGCCGTTCTCCGCCACGTATGAAACGGGCGGATACTGATCGATGACCGCCACGACGATCGGACGGTCGGGCAAGCTCTCAGTCTCGTGCGTGCCGGCATGCTTTGCTGTTAGGACGGCGCCGACAATCAATGCGGCAAGTAGGGAGACGGTGAAAAGTCTCTTCATTCGATGGAAGCTCCAACAAAGGCGCAGAGGGATTAGGCCGCGGATGCGGGCTGCGACTCAATGGCGGCCAAATAAGGACAGTGCTTGACCTCAGCCACCGCTTCGGCAATGGGACACGGCCGGGCAAAGAAGTAGCCCTGGTAGAGGTCGACGCCCATTTCGGCAAGGCGGCAGAGCATGGCTTCGTCCTCGACCCCTTCGGCGCAGACGACGACGCCGATGTCGTGGCAGCCGGAAATCAGTTTCTGGAAAAAGCGCAGGCGGCGCGGATCTTCAAGAGACGAAACGACGAACTTGCTCGAGAACTTCACGACGTCATAGCGCATGAGGAAAAGCCTGTCAATCGAGTTGTGTCCCGTGCCGAAGTCGTCAATCGCCGTGTGAATGCCGAGCTTGCGAAGCGCATGGATCTGGTCTGCAAGTCGACGGCTGCAGACGGGCTTGGCCGTCTCGGTGAGTTTGATCATCAGGTACTGAACCGGAATCTGGAAGATCTCGAGGCAGCGCCTGATGAACGGAATGAAGCCGACGTCTCGCGCCTGGCAGGCGCTCATGTTGAAGCTCACGTGAAAGCCGGGCTTCATGTCAAGCTCGAGAATGCGAGTCTGATCGAGTGCCGTTTCCACAACCCAGCGTCCGAACGGATGGATGATGTGCGTCTTTTCCAAAATCGGAATGAAGACGTCGGGACCCACCGTGACATGGACGAAATCAGGTTTGAGACGCACGAGAAATTCGCCGCCCATGAACCCGAGAGGCCCCACCTGCGGCTGGAAGAAGAGCTGCAGCTGCTGGAAGTTGTGGCGGAATGCAAGGGCCAGATTGACGGTCTCGACGACGTTGAGGCCGCTTTGAACCGGCACATGAGCGGCGAGTCGCTTCATGAATTCAATGCGCAGGTAGACGGCCTTCTTCAGAAAGGGAGAGCGGCCGGACGTAAACGAGGCCTCCTTGCTGACCTTGCAGAAGCCGTCGAGCTTCCGGAAGCTTTCGGCAAAGGCTTGTGCAACCGAACGGAAGGCAACAATAATGGTGCCGTCGTACAAGGGTTCGGCGAAGATGACGTCGCAGTCGCGGAGCTCGTTCTTCAGGCGCACGCAGAAATCGTGAGGCTCGCCGCAGAACTCATCGAAAGAGAGGAGCACGGCTTCGCTGTCGATGGGCACGCGGGCGAAGGCGGAAAGCGTGTCGCGATCCTGCTGTTCGCAGTCGCACTGTGCTAAAAGCTCATGCAGAACGCGATGGAAGTTGAAGACAATCACCGTGCCCTTGATGAGGCGCGAACTTGAATGCGCGCTGTTGGCCTTGGCAGAAATGCAGATCCAGAAGAGGCTTCCTGCGATCATCATGCGGCCGTAATGCACGCAATCGGCGCGCTTGCCGTCAATCATGTCCAGAAAGCTCTGCCGGCAGAGCTGGCGGTCCGTTGGGTCGAGAATCCTGTCGACGAGCGACGCACCCGCATCGGCCATTTCAGGTTCCGGCAGCTCAAGCACATTGGCGAGCTCGGGATCAACCGTCATCAGTCCCGTCGTTCGATGGATCGTGAATGGCAGAGGATCCGTCACAGGAAAGCGAATGAGATCGTAAACTGAACTTTCGTGACTTTCGATTGAACTGCTAGACATGACAATTCTTTCCAATGTTCTCGTCACGTCTAACCGTGACAGTCCACGCGATGCATGCGTCAATTGGAAACCCATATTGCACATGTAATTGCTAGCATCTTAATGCTAACGCATATGTCACACAATGTCACTGACGAGGATGCTGAGGGTTCATCTTTCCTTTTTTGCGATACTCCGGAACTACCGCAAGCGCCTGTATTTTCAGATGATGACGCAGATTCGTACGAGGCGCGGCCGCACTACATCTCTTCTCCGGAAGAGACCTCTGCCCAGTCCGGCAATGGCTGCGCCATGAAAGTCCGAGACGATGATCCTCCTGAAGTACGCTTACAGGAACTCGCGCTGAAGATCTTCCAAAACGGCGGAAGCTACAAAACCGATGCCGGCAATCTGGGAATCAGCCGCGACAAGGCTCGTACCTGGAAACGCCTTTGGCAAATCGGACGCTTCGAAGACAACATCCGGGGAATTCGCTTCTCGGGGGACTACTCGGATGAGATCAAAGCCAAGGTGCGCGAACGGCTTCAAGCAGGGGCTACATCGGGAGAGCTGGAAAAGGAGTTCAAGATTCCGAGGCAGACTATCCGTAAATGGCGCTAAAATATGTGCAATGCAAATGCTTTGCAAGGAGAATTTTAATGACCACTGCGACGATTAATGTCACTTTAAGGCTTGAAAAGAATCTTAAAGAACAAGCCGATGAATTCTTCAACAATTTGGGTTTGAGCTTAAATTCTGCCATCAATATGTTCATCAAACAGTCACTCCGAGAACGTCAGCTCCCGTTTCTGCCTTCTTTGAACACCCCGAACGCAGAAACACGTGCGGCTTTGAATGAAGCGAACCGAATGTTGAAAGCCCCTCATTTGAAAACCTACTCAGTAGATGATCTTTTGACGGAACTAAAAAAATAATGCTCCGCGCCATAGCAACATCCCAATTTCGCAAAGACTACAAACGCGCAATAAAACGCGGCAAAGATATAGCGAAGTTGGATGATATTATTAGGAAATTAGCCACAGGCGAACCTCTGGACATCAGGCACCGAGATCACGCTCTTGTGGGAAATTGGGCTTCCTTTCGAGAGTGCCATATCGAACCCGATTGGTTACTGATTTATCGAATTGAAACCGATGTTTTGGTTCTAACCTTGGTGCGCACGGGAACTCACGGCGATTTTGCGTTCTGATTGAGACAGACAAGCCTCGTCGGGAAACTGGTGAGGCTTCAGTGTTTCCAGCGCTTGTATTTTTATTTCACCGTCGGCTGCGGCATCTTGCTTTGGATCCAATCGAGGAACGCTCCCCGATTACGGGAACAGACAATCACCCGCCCTTGTCCAGAGAACTTCAAAACTACGCCTTCACCGGAAACCACACTTTCGACCATCTTTCCGAAGAACCCCTTGTGCCCGGTATTGAGCGCCACCTCGTAATGCAGCGATGAGTCCCAAGCCACCAGATGCCCGTTATCAATGACTTGAGGATTCTCCGGCGTCACAATGACTTCGCGCATGGATCCGAACCCCGAAACCACGAGTTGCCCCGTTCCGGAGGCTTCCATCACAAAGAAGCCCTTCAGTCCTGAGCCGGTGCTTGCAAACAATGACTTACCCAAGCCTTGCGTTTTGGTACCAAGTTTTACGCCCTCGGTGTTGGCAAGATAACAGCCGTCGGCAATGGTGTACCGTTCCGAACCTACATCCAGAATCCAAATATCCCCGGCCAACGTCGGCGACAAAAGAACGTCTCCGGCCCCAAGTTCGGCGGCAATCTTCTGCTGAAAGAACGACTCTTCGTTGAGAAGTTTTCGCCCCAAAGCCGACGCAAGGCCGCCGCGAGATTTACCGGTAAGCGACAGCCGCTCGTCCATAACAACCATCGCGCCGGATTCGCAGAAAATCATTTCGCCGGCGGACAAATGAATTTTCAACAAGGGATCAATGCTCCCTGTCACCTCAAAACTGGGCATTACGCCTCCTTTTGTTCCGGCGGTCTTCCCAGCAATACGAAGCCGCCGAAACCGCCAACCAAATTGCCATTGCCACAAGACAAACAGGGCCGATCACCAAACATACGAGCGCCACGACAAGTATAGCTACCGTAACCGCTGCCCCCAAAACAACCACCCAAGCCCCCACCAAAAATCGTCTCACAGACAGCTCCTCAGCGGTGATGGTGTTCCATCGCTTTCAGAAATTCCGTGAAACTTATCGCACTTTGTTCCGTGGCGTTCAGATGGGCTACCCCAGCCGCCGCAGACAACTGCTGCAACGGCTCAAGACTTCCCCGAAGTCCGAAAACATCTGCCACCACGTATGCTTCTTTTCTAAGCGATCCCTGTCTGCGGTATCCTGATCCGCTGCGTTCCGGACAGCATCGGTAAGTCCCGAAAACTTTTCTTTCAGCTCTTGTGAAGTGGATTCAAACGACTGATCTTGTGCTTGCTGATTGAGTTCAGCGTCGGCAGCAGCCCGATCCCGCTTGGCTTTGCGCCACGTCCAAGGCGGCACAGGCCCGATGTTTTGCCATAGTCCCAAACCGTCTTCCTTGGCAGTGCATTCGGCGGCCATATAGGCGTTCTGCCAATCCTCGTCGATGCTGCCGATATAACGCTGATAAACCCACGCGTACCCATGTTCCAACATGTAAAGACCCACGTCGTGGTTCTGATACGACACCTGAGACAACGCCCTCCCGTACTGATCGTTACTGTCGGTTTTGACAAGCACCCGCTTATGGAGAATCAATTGCTTGAGCGCGGTTTTCGCCTCTGCACCGAATTCCTGATCACTTTCCAGAGCATCTATGCCGAGGAATCGAACACGAATGTTGCCGTCCGCCGTTTGGACGCGGATGGTGTCGCCGTCGGCCACGCTCGTAACACGGCCTTTCAATATAACGGCACCGACAGGTAAAGAGACTGACAAAAGGAAACAAGCGCCGATGAATGCGAACGAAGCAGGCAAACGCATAAATCGAACCAAAGAAACTAAAGCGCTTTAGTTTATGTTCCCTGTAACTCGCTCTTTGTCGCTATCTTGGGATTTATTACATCTCTCTGGTGATGCAGAAGATCATGATGAAACAGTTGCGGGAGAAAGGACTGGACCTGTCAGCGGCTGAAATTATCGAAGCTCTGGAGTCCATGAAGATTCAGCATGTAAGCGACTTGAAGAAAGCCAACAGCCATCTGTACACCTGCAGCAATCTCGAGGCTGAAGCAGCCTCGGCCAGGGATGAGAACGGAGAGAAGAAATCACTGAGTACGCTATGCGACGAGATTCTTCGTGCCTGCGGCATGGAGTCCCTCAATGCAGTGGAGACAGCATCAACAGTCCGTACGAAACTGAGGATGAAGCTGCCGATCAAATAATTACCGACTAAAAAGGATAGCTGGATAACGGTTGTATTCCCTTGGGACTCAGGTGATAGCAAGGGAAAATTTGCTCAATTTATCAGAAAGTCGGGATACAATATGGGCAATACTATTGCACCGGCACGCATGACGCCGAAGAACCCAAGGAGGCTCATCTTGACCGAAACGGATCTTTACATCGACAACGTCCGCATCGTTGACGTCCTCACCGGCGAGATCCGCCCGGGCGGCGTTGCCGTGCATGAAGGCCGAATCATCGGCTTCGAACCTCGAAACGCGAAGGAGCGCTTTGACGGCAAAGGCCGCTTTCTTCTTCCCGGCCTCATTGATTCGCACGTCCACATCGAGTCGTCCATGCTTGCGCCGATCGGCTTTGCCGCACTGGTGCTTCCGATGGGCACAACAACCGTCATCGCAGACCCGCATGAAATCGCCAATGTCGGCGGCGAAAAAGCCGTGCTCGGCCTGCTCGAAGCCGTCCGGAATCTTCCGCTCTCGGTTAAGCTCATGGTTCCTTCGTGCGTGCCCGCACTGCCTTTTGAAGAAACGGGCTCTTCACTCGATGCCGAAGCCGTTGAACGCCTTCTCGCAAATCCCGACATTTTCGGCCTTGGCGAACTCATGAACGTTCCCGGGCTTCTCGCAGGCGATCCGGAAGTGCTTCGAAAAGTCGAAGCAGCCCGGCGCCTCGGCAAGCCGGTCGACGGCCATGCACCGCTTCTCACCGGCCCCGACCTTGAGACATATGCCGCCCATGGCATCATGACGGACCATGAATGCTCGACAACCGACGAATTGAAGGAGCGCATCCGGCTCGGCATGTACGTGTCCATCCGCGAAGGCTCGCTCGCGAGGAATCTCTCCGCACTTGTCAAGGATCTGACGCCGGCCATGACCCGCCGGTGCACCTTCTGCACGGACGACCGCCACGCGGCGGACACCCTTGAGCGCGGCCACATTGCAAGCCTGCTCCGCCAGGCCGTCGAACGCGGACTTGATCCGATCGACGCCGTTCGCATGGCTACGCTCAATACGGCCGAATGCTACGGCCTGCACGATCGCGGCGCGATTGCCCCGGGACGCCGGGCCGACCTGGTGCTCGTCGACGATCTCTCCGGCTTTGAACCCGCCGCCGTCTGGACTGAAGGCCGGCTGATCGCCCGCAACAGGAAGATGGTCGCAACCCTCCCCGAGCCAACCGTTCGCAACTTCATGGGCAACACCGTCCGAATTGCACCGCCGAACGATCATTCCTTCGACCTGAAGGCCCCGTCGGGCAAGGCGCGCATGATCGGCCTCCTGCCGCATTCGCTCATCACGACAAACAAGACGGTCTGCGTCAACACCGACGCCGACGGCTGCGTGAATCTTGCCGACAATCCCGGACTCATCAAGCTCGCCGTCGTTGAACGGCACCATGCGACCGGCCATGTGGGCGTGACTCTCCTTGATCCAGTCTACGGCCTGCGAAACGGTGCGGTAGCGACGAGCGTTTCGCACGACTCGCACAACATCGTCGTCGCCGGAGACAGCGAAGCAGACATGCGCCTCGCCGTTGAAACCGTCGACAGACTCCACGGCGGCATCGTGATGGTGTCACGCGGCGAAGTTCTTGATTCGCTGCCGCTCCCCGTGGCCGGGCTCATGAGCGACAGGATGCCCGAGGAAGCCGCGGACGGCATACGCCGCCTGACGGCGCTCGCCTACGAGCACTTCGGCATTACGAAGGACAGCGATGCCTTCATGACGCTCAGCTTTCTCGCACTGCCCGTCATTCCGCACCTCAAATTGACGTCTCTCGGACTATTCGACGTCGACGCCTTCAAGTTCGTCGATTCGGACATTTGACAACCGCATCCGTCTCGAAACCCGTTCGCCCGCTTGAATCATGCGGGCGAACTGCTTGTGCGCTCGGCATGGGCGCGTTCTAACGGGTGAAAGTCCCGCGAGGGGCCGGCAGTGGCAACCTCATAGTCAAAGGCAAGGTATGCGCCGCGAGGCGCAGGCTGGAAGAAGCCGGAGGCAAAACCTTGAGCTGATGAACAAGAACCTCTTCAGGCATATGGCGGTGGATAAACAGAAGATACAAAATCGTGATGAAGGTAATTTAACGCTTCACCTTCTATCATAGTTGTTGGAAACGCCCCGAACGCAGGTGCCTCGTCAACATTAAAGCGCCGACGGCATCAGCCCAAATCGCTTTGCAGAGTGTCCGCCTGGCCGATACGAACACAACGCAGTCCTTCCCTTCGGAAATGTCCAGCTGCAGGCAAGAAGAGGCAATTGCACTGAGGGTACGATAACCGTTGCGCATATCGGTAGGACTGAAGACCAAGTGGAGGCGATAGCCGTTGAGATCGAGATTCATGAAAACCTCCCACCCATAGCCAGAGCTTGAAACGCAAATTGCTCTGGGGACTCAGAACAAAATTCCATGGATGTTCCGTTGGCAAAGAACAATTTGACGGGCGAAGACACGCAATGCGCCGGAGCTCGAGTCCCAACGGCGGTACGCGAAGTCGCTGTAACTTTCTTGATGTCGGCGGGGGTTAACCGGTGAACGGCAACAGCGTTGCTGCGGTTCTCTGTCTGAAGCGGTAAGAACTCCGACGACTCCTGGGGGATCGCAAAACTTTTTTCAAGCGACCGTAAATGGCGGAGGAATGTGGAGTAGCAGGGCGCGAGACCTGCGCGAATGAATTTTTCGAGGCGATCGCTGAGGAAGTATCGGTTTTTAGAGAGGCCTGAAGTCTTCCAGTCCTGACAGACGGCTTTCCAGTCGATGCAGAGTTTCATGGATCATCTCCATAAATGAGGATTCACGAATTCTGCATAGCGATTTTTAGGGCACTACGGGCATAGGGTGCTTACGGATCGCGAGTACAGACTCTGGACGCTGATCGTAGGAGCGGCAAGTTCACTGGCGGTGCTGCTCTTTGTGATTCCGTTTGTCGTCTGCTGACGAAGCTGAAAACGCTGAATACAACAACGGCCCGGTCTTGTGATCGGGCCGTGTGGTAACTGGTGGGCGATTAATGTACTCAGAGGTCGCCGCGATTCTCATTAATCACAATGTAATTTTTATCCTTGTAGGAGAACGAAGATTGCTTTTTAACAGGCACTGCGTTTTTGTTGAAAGAAATGACTCCTTTGGTTGAATCATAGCGAGCCTTGTACTGATAGATTGTTGTTGGCTCTTTGTATTGATTCAAAAGATTGTCTCCATCTTTTTTCGCGTCTAAGTTTGCCTTCTGCGTTTCACTAAGAGAAGATGTCCATAAATACAGATCACCGCTCTTCTTGCCAACGTTATCCCATTTGAGCTGCATGCGCCATATTAGATTCTTTGTGTCAATTCCACCTTTCGTCATGGCATCCAACACAGGCTTCGTATCAGTACCAACATCATCAGCCCCTGAATCTAAGCAATAGTCGCCATCAAAGAGCCACTTTGACTTGTTAAAGAAAACCAAAAGCTTATTTTTCAGTTCTGGTTCAGCCTCTTCTCCGAGCAATCCAAATAGATAGCTTGGTATCCCATTAATATCTTCCGGATCAGCGTAATTCGGTCCTGAGGGCGGTTCAGACGGTTCGGGCGTCGGAGGTGATGGTGGCGTTGGCGGTTCAGGCTGTGGAGCTGGAGGTGTTACGGATGGCGTGTCATCGGTACCCTTATGTACGCTGCAGCTGATTGTGAAGATCATCGAACCGTCATTGTTCTGATGAGTAACGGCATAAGTTCCGTCATTCGGACACAAGTTTGCACACACAGCGCCGCTCTTGCAACCAGCTCCGCCGACGTCGGTCAGTTCTTTATCGATCGTAGAGTCAATATTGGCAATTGAAAAATCGTCTTTGTCTTCAAGCTTGGATACAGCAAAAGCCGTGTTGAGCTGACTGATTAGAACTGAACGGCTGTGCTCACATTTGATTGCCGATGCCTGCTCCTTGAGATCGAAGTATTTTGCGACTGCTACGGCGCCAAGGATGCCAAGAAGCACCAGAACCATAACGGTTTCGATCATGGTGAAGCCGGCCTCTCCCTTGATGGCAGTGTTTTCCGGCAATTCGATGGACATGTGACCTGTTCCTCCAATACTACAGGTTGGTTTGCGCTCTTAGTTTACAGAAGCTCTAATAATACTTCCATCCGGTATTCCGCACTTCAAGGTACAGCCCTTTGTCTGCCCGATGTCTACCATCACCCAATTTTTGTACTTCATTTTGACGCATTTTGTACCCAATCGGCGGCTAATTATTACCCTTATCGCCAAATCCGTGCTGCACCTTTTGCTGCATCCACATCGTATCCAGAAAGTAAAAACGAGCTACACAAATACACATCGGTTGACTTCCTCCTCGCCCTGAAGGACGAGGATTCCCTACTGAGTCACGGGGCAAGCCTCGTGATCTCTTCGATGGGT
>UQUM01000042.1 GCA_900544255.1 uncultured Sutterella sp. | reverse complement strand
TTTAATCACGGGCCGCAGAGCGCGGGACTAGGATTGACATCCCGCGGTGCCTATACATTCCCAACCAACGTAGTTCGGATTTCTCCTCACTCGGGCTAGTCAACTAAGGCTTGTTTTCACAAGCCTCTGCCTTTAGGCAGGGGTGGTTGACACTAATCAAATCCTAACAACAATCCGTCGAGATCACCGGCGGACATAGAAAGCGTTACGCCAACTTCGCAAATTCCGCGGCAAGATGAGCCTTGTAACGCTCAAAATCCGCCGCAATCGTCGGATTCTTGAAAACGTCGTTCGCCATAAAGGACGCCATGGGTTTCATCCCGATAAAGGCAAAGGTTTTATGTAACGGCATAAAAAGCCCGTCAATTCCGCGTCCTTCAAAGAACTGCCCCGGTTCCGTAAAGGCTTCAAGGGGCGCATTCCATGTGGACGACAACATGTAGTGCTTGTCCGTCAGGAACCCGCCCGTACCGTACTTCTTTTCCGGATTCGAACGACTGCGCCCATCCCCACCGCACAGTTTGGGATTGACGAACACCAAATCCTCATAGCGCTTTAACTGCCACGGCGTACTCATCCACCAACCGGGCGTCTGAACGATGACGACGTCGGCCGAGGCCACCTTTTGGGCTTCCGCTTCCGGATCGAAATCCCGATCCACCGTCGTAATTTCCGCCGTCCAACCCAGTTTGAAGAGTTCCGACGCCGCAAGTGCCGCGTATTCGTGCGAGAGCGTACCGCCCTTGCCGTAGTTTTCGCAACCCGCATCAATGATGAGAACCTTCTTGGTCATATTGTCTTCCTTTGCAAAGCATTCCGATACCCGCGAAATGGGGGCATTTTCTTAAGCCTCGCTTATTTCGCCGCAAGTTCTTCCCGAAGCAACTCGCCCAAGCCCAAGACCTCGGCCAATTCATCCACGTTGTCGACGACGGCCTTGTGCGGCACGGATTCCAATTCGTCGCGCGACCCCGCGCCGTAGGTCATGCCGATGCCGTCGCACCGGGCGTTGGCCGCGAGCTGCAGATCGTGCACCGTATCCCCGATCATGACGGCGTTCTCGGGCGACACCCCGGTCTCCAGGAAAATTTCTTCCAGCATCTGCGGGTTCGGTTTGGAAAAACACTCGTCCGCCGTTCGGGTTGCTTCGAAATAAGCACCGATCCCCGTCTTTTCAAAGACGCGGTCAAGTCCCCGACGACTCTTCCCGGTCGCAATCGCCATCCGTACGCCGTGTTTTTTCATAGCGTCAAAAAGTTCCTGCAGATGGGGAAAAAGCACGACTTCGGCTTCGCGCACCAAATACCAATTGCGGTAAGCCCGCCAAAATTCGTCCCATCGCGATTCAGGCAACGTCGGCGCCACGACCGCCATTGCCTGCGGATTACTGAGGCCGATGGTACCGCGGCAGACGTCGTAATCAGGGATCGGAAGCAACAAGGCTTTGGCCGCTTCCTGCATGCCGCGCGCGATGAGCGCGGTCGTATCCATTACAGTACCATCCCAATCAAAGACATAGAGTTCGTAGTGACCGATCCGTTCACTGCCCGTCATGTTTGTCTCCCTCTGAGCGTTTTTCGAGTGCTTCCAGAACCCGCGTGAGTTCCGGAGGCAGCGGCGCCGTCACCGTCAAGTTTTCGCCCGTCACCGGGTGCCGGAATGTGAGTCGGAACGCGTGAAGAAAGAGGCGCTTTAAAGGGACGCCGAGACTTCCCTTCGCAAGTGCCGCATTCACGTCATAACTGCCGTACTTATCGTCGCCCGCGAGCGGATGCCCTTCGCTTAAGGCGTGCACGCGGATTTGATGCGTACGGCCGGTTTTTAATTCCGCATCGAGGTAACTCACGTCACCGTACCGCGCGAGTTTCGTGAAAATCGTGTGGGACGCGAGTCCATTTTCCGCATCCACCCGCACGCGGCGTTCGCCGCTGGCCAAGGTGTATTTGGCCAAGGGCGCTTTGACGTGCTGTCGGTCGTTTACCCAGTCTCCGATAACGAGCAGCCGGTAGTGTTTCTCAACCTTTCCTTCGCGCTGCATTTCATGGAGCCGCACCAAGGCCTTACGGGTCTTGCAGATGATGATGACGCCCGAGGTGTCGCGGTCGAGCCGATGCGCCAATTCCAAAAAAGGCGCGGCGGGGCGAGCAGCCCTCAGGCGCTCAATGAGGCCGAACGCGACGCCCGACCCACCGTGAGCCGCCAATCCCGACGGCTTATTGACGACCAAAAGATCGCGGTCTTCAAAAAGAACCGGGAGTTCCGTTTCCGAAATGGCCGGTACCGTCTTTTCTTTTTGCGCAGATTCGCTCACGCGGATGGGCGGCACCCGAACGATATCCCCTAAATTGAGGCGCGCTTTTTCTTCCGTCCGTTTTTTGTTGACGCGAACTTCGCCAGCACGAATCACGCGGTAAAGGTGACTCTTGGGAACGCCTCGGGCGACTTTCAAAAGAAAATTATCGAGGCGTTGCCCGTCGGCGGACTCATCAATTTCAATGAAAGTCACTTTATCCGAAGGCACGGCGCGCACATCGTGCGCTTTAAGGGGCGTTTTGTCGGCATCGGCGGCGCAGGCCGCGGTGCCTTGTCGTGGTGAAATCGAAGGCATAAGTCTATATACTGTGACCCCGCGCTTTGCTGAGCGCTTTTCGTCGTTTCCCCGTGAGGGTTTCGACATGAAGCGGCGGCAGAGCTCAGGAACGAAGGTGCCGGCCATTTTAGCCGAGACACCGGTGCCGGTCTTGTCACCCAAGCCGGCAACCCCGCTTCGTGGAGCCGATACTGCCGCACGTTGTTGCCGCAAGTCGCTGACTTCCGGCGGGTTTTGTAAAAATTTTTTGTCTGCCCGGCCGACGGTGCGGCTTTCTCTCGATCGGCTCCGAACGTGCGTTGCCCGCACGCTCGTAGAGCGACGGGAAGGTCGGCTTGAGGCCGGTTACCCTGTGACGAGGATCCGAAGTCCGCGCCCGCAGTTTTGATAAGAAGAAATACTCGTGCTTTCTGCCGTTTACCTCTTGACCGCGATTCTTGCCCGGATGCTGGCGCTGCCGCACCCGGCTTTTTCGCGTCCGGCAAAAAGCGGGTTCATTGTCCCTGCCGCTCCCGAATCTGTGAGGGATCGAGCTGCCGCAGCCCTTCTGCGGAAGGAATCCGTTCCCGTGCTCTCCCCACGGCGTCTGACGCATCTCGTCAGACCGACACAGTCGGCCGTTGCCGCCGGAATTCACGCCGGCTTGCGCCGTTACCCGGCCGCAGGTGATCCGCCCCCGGACAAAGTCCGCCGCGGGCGCGATTGATCCCGGTTTCTTTCTTTTCAAACAAGCGGCACAAGACTTCGTTTCGCGCTCTCAGGCGGTTATGCCGTCCCCGTCAGGACGGCCCGGGAGAATGAATTGAAGCGCATGCTTATCAACGCAACTCATGCGGAAGAAACCCGCGTGGGGATCGTGGACGGCCAGAAGCTTGTCGACATCGACATCGAAGTTGCCGGACGCGAACAACGTAAATCCAACATTTATAAGGGCATCATTACCCGCATCGAACCGAGTCTTGAAGCTTGCTTCGTAGACTACGGCGAAGAACGCCACGGGTTCCTCCCTTTTAAGGAAGTGTCCCGCAGCTACTTTAAACCGGGTCTTGACGTGCGCACCGCGACGATCCGCGAAGCTCTCACCGAAGGTCAGGAACTCATCGTTCAGGTCGAAAAGGAAGAACGCGGCAACAAGGGTGCGGCGCTCACGACCTTCATCAGCCTTGCGGGCCGCTACCTCGTTCTGATGCCCAATAATCCCCGCGGGGGCGGCGTGTCGCGCCGCATCGAAGGCGAAGATCGTCAGGAACTCCGGGAGACGATGGAAAAACTGTCGCTTCCCTCCGGGATGAGCACCATTGCCCGCACGGCCGGCATCGGCCGCAGCGCCGAAGAACTGCAGTGGGACTTAGACTACCTTTTGAAACTCTGGGAAGCCGTCGCCGAAGCCGCTGCGCCGCAGTACGAGTACGTCACGCAGGAAAAGGGCCGCACCGTCACGCATTACATCACCGATGCGGAAAAAGACGGCAAGCCCTTAAAGCGCGCCAACCCTGCACCTTTCCTCATCGTTGAAGAGAGCAACCTCGTCATCCGCGCAATCCGCGACTACTTCCAACCCGACATCGGCGAAATCCTCGTCGATTCAGACGACATCTACGAGCAGGCGCGTCAGTTCATGTCCCACGTCATGCCCGACATGGTGGGCCGCGTAAAGCGCTACCGTGAAGAAACACCCCTCTTCTCGCGTTTTCAGATCGAGCATCAGATCGAGTCGGCGTATTCCCGTACGGTACCGTTGCCCTCGGGCGGCGCCATCGTGATCGACCACACGGAAGCCTTGGTGGCGGTGGACGTCAACTCGGCCCGCGCCACGCGCGGTGCGGACATCGAAGAAACGGCGCTGAAGACGAACATCGAAGCCGCCGAAGAAGTGGCGCGTCAGATGCGCCTTCGTGACTTGGGCGGCCTCATCGTCATCGACTTCATCGACATGGAAGAACCGCGCAATCAGCGCGAAATCGAACAGCGCCTTCGTGACGCCATCCGTCCGGATCGCGCCCGCGTGCAGATCGGCCGCATCAGCCGTTTCGGCCTGATGGAACTGTCGCGTCAGCGTCTGCGTCCCTCCTTGTCCGAAGGGCATCACATCACGTGCCCCCGCTGCAACGGCGTGGGCGTCATCCGCGACACGGAAAGCTGCGCGCTGCAGGTGTTGCGCATTCTGCAGGAAGAAGCAACGAAGGAAGGCACGGGGGCCCTGCACGCTCAGGTGCCCGTCGACGTGGCGACCTACCTTTTGAACGAAAAGCGCGCTGAAGTCGCAAAACTCGAAGCCCGCTACCGCGTTCCCGTCGTTTTGATTCCCAACACGATGCTTGAGACGCCGCACTACCACATCGAACGCCTGCGTTCGGACGACGAACGTCTCGAAGACAATGTGGCAAGTTACAAGCGCCCTGAGGATCTGCAGGAAGTGGCGGATGACCCCTATGCCCTTAAATCCGTCGAAGACAAGCCCGCGCGTCCGAAACAGGTGCCGGTAATTAAGAACATGCTCCCGACGGATTACGCACCCGTGCATGAAGCGAAGCCTGAAGAAAAGCCCGCGGCACCCGCTAAGGCTGAAGAAAAGTCCGGATTCATCTCGGGGCTTTTTGCCGCCATCGCCCGCTTCTTCTCGTCGGACGCGTCCGAAAAGAAACCGGCTGCCGCCGAAGACGACAAGAAACCCGCGAAGAAAGACCGCCGCGACGGCGACCGACGCCGCCGGGGCCCCGGACGCGAACGTCCGGCCCGCGACACTCGCTTGGAAAAGACGGAACGCACCGAACGCAAACCCCTTACGGAAAAAGCAGAAGACGGTGAAATCCGCCGTACCCGCCGCAGTCCGAAGCGCGAGGACGTACGTGCCGTGAAACCGGAAACGACGGAAACCGCCGCTCCCGTAGAAAAAGCGGAAAAGCCCGCAGCAGCCGAAGAACGCCGCAATCGCCGCACGCGTCGTCCTCGTCGCGAAGAGATGCCGGCCACGGAAGAGGTGAAGGCGGAAACCGCGCCGACTCCGGCTGAAACCGCGGAAGCCCCCGCTGAGACGACGGTGCCCGCCGCTGCGCCCGCTCCGGTTGAAACCGTGAAGACGGAAACGGCCGTCGTAAAGGAAGCCGCAGCCGAAACGACGCCTGCCGTTGAACCCGCGGAAACGCAGCCCGTGCGTCCCCGTCGCCAGCGTCAGTCGCGCCGTGCGGCCGAAACTCCGGTTGCACCCGCCGCGGAAATGAACCTTGACGACATCAACGAAGCGTTGAACGAAGCGCGCTACGCCGACCGTAAAGGTCCCTCCCCCGTCGTGCCGGTAAGCGTCATGAATGAAATCGACGCCGAAGTTGCGGCTCAGCCCGTCGACATCGAAAGCGATGCGCCGGAAAACGACGCTGAACCCATGATCGAAAGCGACAGCCGTCGCCGTCGCCCCCGTCGCCGTCGTCGCCCGACGCATACGACGGAAGCCGTGCAAGTGATGAACGACGCGCCGGTGACAGACGCGCCCGCAACGGAGGACGCCGAAGCCGAAGCGGTCAAAACCCAGGTTCCTGACCCCTTGAAGACGGAAGCGGCCCCTGCCGCTGAAGTGGAAGCACCGGCAGCGGAAACGCCGACGGAAGTCTCTGCCGAGAAAGCGCCTGCAGCGGCCCCGGTCGTTCACGACATCGCGGACGGTCTCGAAGACAACCTCAAAAAGGCCGGGCTCGAGCAGGTGCACACTGATGCGGCGCTTACCGAACCCTACTCCTACGTCGCGGTGAAATACCCGGGACGCCCTCGAGTGAAGGTTGAGGTCGCCGACGAAGGCCCCTTGGAACAGGTTCACACCGATCCGAAGTACCTCACCGAAGCGTAATTCGTTCCGCTTCGTAACATAAAGCCGAGACGCCGAAGTTCTTAAAAAGGACTTCGGCGTTTTTGTACTCGACAAAACTAAGTGAATTCCCCTATTGGCTTTTACCTAGCGACGCTTTAGAGTACGAAGTGGATCAGGAACTGCTTGGTCCGAATCTCCCTGTGCGGAATGCTCCCGAGGGGCCGTTTTTAAAGTTCTCCCTCTTTAAAAGCGCGCATTGAAGTGTTTCGCATTTTATGAGCCCGAGCTTTTGTCTCGGGCTTTTTTTTGCGCATCAGCCTAGAATCGCGGTTTCGGCGTGAAATTCTCGCGCCGCTTCGGTTTCCTTTTGGCCTGAAACATGCTTGAACTCATCAATTTCTGCGAATTTTTCGGCGTCGGCATCGGCGTCGGCGTCGTCGGGGCGCTCCTCGGCATCGGCGGCGGTCTCATCATGGTGCCCCTTTTCATGTTGACGATGATGCCTCCGCACGGCTCCACCTTCCAAACGGTGCAGCAGGTGATCGGCACGAGTCTCTTCGGCGTGTTTTTGAACGCTATTTCGGGAACGCTTGCCTACATTCGTCAGCGCCGCGTGATGTTCCGCGCGGCGATTCCGTTTGCGCTTGCGACCGTTCCCGGTGCTTTTGCGGGGAGCTACATCTCGGAATACTTCTCCGGCCCCGGCTTCTCGATGACGTTCGGCGTAACCCTCGCCTTCCTGGGCTGTTTCATGTTCTGGAAGAGCCGCAGCAAGCGTGCGACCGCACGTCCCGAAGACTTCGACATCGAACACGCTGAATTCAATAAAACGCTCGGCATCATTCTTTCCTTCGGCGTCGGGTTTCTCTCTTCCATCCTCGGAATCGGAGGCGGCGTGATTCACGTGCCGATGATGGTCTTCCTCTTGGGATTCCCCGCTCAGATCGCCGTCGCGACGTCCACGTTCGTTCTGATGGTGAGTTCCGTCGTCGGTGTCGTAAGCCACGCCACACTGAACCACATTGTGTGGATCCCGGCGATTGCCGTCGGCGCCGGCGCCTTCGTGGGCGCACAGTTCGGTGCGAAGATTGCTAAGAAGATTCGCCCGAGCTGGATCGTCGTCCTGCTCGCTTTCATCATGGTCTGCCTCGGCGCACAACTTTTCCTGCGCGGCTACCTCGCCTGATCCCCGCAAAATTGTCATTATCTTGACTGGTAAAAACGCCGGTGTCCTCCGTCAATCCGGGCACAATAACGTCTTTGCCGGTCAAGTCGTCTTTACGTCCCCCGTTGTCCCGGCTATGCCAAACGGCGAGCTTTAAAAACAGCCGCACTCATTTTGGATTTTATTTTGCAGTCCAAGTTGAGTGCGGCCAGATCACATTAATCCCGCCGGGCTTTTTTCAGTGACGCCGCCTCAAAGCAAAATGACGTCGAACCGCTCCTGCGTGTAGCAGCTTTCAACTTCGAGAATCACGCGCTTACCCATCGTATCCTGCAGGATATTGAGGGCGTCCGCTTCGTCTTCCAGAAAGAGATCAATCACGCTTTGGCTTGCCAAAACCTTGAATTCCTGCGCGTCCCGATACTGCTTGTATTCCCGCACGATTTCCCTGAGGATGTCGTAGCAGACCGTTCTCGCCGTCTTCACAAGGCCCCGTCCCGCACACACGGGGCAGGTTTCGCACAGAACGTGCGAGAGCGATTCTCGCGTGCGCTTACGGGTCATTTCCACCAATCCCAATTCCGTAAATTCTGAAATCGTGTGTTTCGTCCGGTCGCTTTCGCAGGCGCGCCGCAGTTCCGCGAGCACCGCCCGCTGATGCTCGGTGCTCGCCATATCGATGAAATCGATGATGATGATGCCACCGAGGTTTCTCAAGCGCAGCTGCCGCGCAATGACTTGCGCCGCCTCCAAGTTCGTCTTGAAAACCGTTTCCGAAAAATCCCGCCGTCCGACAAAGCCTCCGGTGTTGACGTCAATCGTCGTCATTGCTTCCGTCTGATCCACCACGAGGTAGCCGCCGCTTTTTAAATCCACCCGGCGGCAAAGCGCCTTTTCAATTTCGGCGTCCACACCCCGCGCCTCAAAAAGGGGGCGTTCCGCCTTGAAGAGTTCAAGCTTCTCGGCCGCCCCCGGCACGAACCGTTCGGCAAAGCGCTTCAATTCCTCAAAAGTGTCGCGGTTGTCCACCAATATTTTTTCCGTGACCGCGGACACTTTGTCGCGAAGCATCCGCTGCCCGAGCGACAATTCCGTATACAGTACCGACGGGGCTCCTTGGTGCGTTACTTTGTTTTCGATTTCCGTCCAAAGCCGCCCGAGGTACGCCATATCCTGCTGAAACTCTTCGTCGGTTGCCCCTTCTTCGGCGCTCGTGCGGATGATGTAGCCGCCTTTTTCGCTTTCGGGCCTCAATAGCGTCACGCGTTCTCGCAGTGCTTCCCGAAGTGTTTCGTCTTCGATGCGCTGACTCACACCGATGTGATGATCGTGGGGCAGGTACACGAGCTTGCGCCCGGCAAGCGAAATCGTCGTCGTCAAACGCGCGCCTTTCGTGCCGATCGGGTCTTTGGCGACCTGCACTAAAAGACTCATGCCTTCGGTTAAGACCTTTTCAATCGGTTTGACGCCGTCTTCGCCGTGCGCCGCCTCAATGTCCGCGACGTGGAGAAAACCGGAGCGCTCAAGCCCGATGTCGATAAAGGCCGACTGCATCCCCGGGAGCACCCGGATAACGCGCCCTTTGTAGATATTGCCGACCAGGCCCTTGCTTGTCCGCCGTTCGATCCAGATATCCTCTAAAACGCCGTCGACCAAAATGACGGCGCGTGTTTCCCTCATGCCTGAATTTATAAGCAGCTCTTCCATCTTTTTCGTCTCAGTTAAGTGTCACCGTACCGCCCTTCACTTCAAGGCAGAGCATCAGTCGATAAAGCGTCATCGGCACCCCGTCGTGATACCACTCCGTCACCCACTGCTCACACAAGGGTTCACTTTCGACACGGTTACGGAAAAACATCCGCTGGTTTTGAAATTCCAACTGCCAGAGCTTCAAATTTTCCGTCATCGGCCGAGTGGTGCCGCCTTCAAGGACGAGCGGCTCCGTCGTCTTCGTCTGCAGCAACTGAATCAATTCGTCGTCGCTTGCCGTTCTGCGCATCAATTCCACCGTTTCACCGGCTCGTTTGCGACAGGCACGGTACTCTGCAGCGGACAGCGGCGTCGGGTCTTCAAAAGCCGGAAGCCCGCCGAAAATAACCCGCAGTTCTTCCAACATGTCGTCGGCCCCGGGAATATCGTCCTTCGTAAGTGTCGTCACGCGTCAATCTCCGCGATTTCATC
This sequence comes from uncultured Sutterella sp., assembly GCA_900544255.1. Taxonomy (GTDB): domain Bacteria; phylum Pseudomonadota; class Gammaproteobacteria; order Burkholderiales; family Burkholderiaceae_F; genus Duodenibacillus. The sequence continues at coordinate 6,099 of UQUM01000042.1, read as the reverse complement.
CAATGTTTTCATAATTCGTTTGACGGGGTAAGCCGCAAAGGCTTCCGCGGGCGTCGTCCCGTGCAGAACCGCCGCGAAATCCATACCGGCACGCCGCGCGGCCTCCGCATCAATCACCGTATCCCCACAGTAAAGGCAGCGGGCGGAATTAACCCCCAAGGTCTTTGCGGCAAAAAGCAACCCCTCGGGATCGGGCTTTCCGGCCTTGACGTCGTCCCCGCCCACGATGAGGTCCACGGCCCCTGCGGGAAGGTTCGCCTCAAAGAAAAGCGCAATGCGACGATGCGTTTTCTGAGAAATGACCGCGAGTTTTGCCCCTTTTCCTCGAAGCTGCGCCAACACCCCCGCCGTCTCCGGAAAAAGGTACGTATGCGTATTCATCCAACGTTCGGAAAATACCCTAAATTCATGCCGCCAACCTTCGATCACGACCGGATCGGTTTCACCGGTCAAAAGCGTAAAGGAGTCCGCCATCGAATGACCGACGGTGCTCACGATCGCATCGTCCGTCACATCGGTAAACCCGTGACGCGACAACACCCCGCGAAAGCATTTTGTAATGCCTTCGCGCGAGTCCGCAAGCGTCAGGTCAAAGTCAAAAAAATAAGCGCCGTAAGTCATGGTGAGGCGAATCTTACAGCGCTTTGGGAGGAACTTCTTAAGAGACGTCAGATGGCTTTCTTACGGTCGCTGCAACGGTCGCTTTCCTCGCGACAACGGCAACGGCAACCGCAGACGTCGTGTCCCGCCCTCCTGCAACGGGCCGACATCGCTTCGTTTTCGGGCTGAAGCGTCACGTGATCGATGCCGAAACGTTCCTTCAAAAGTTCCCGGGCCTCGGACAAAGCCTGAGGCCAATCGGTGTTTGCTGCCAAACGCAGGTGCGCCATCACCGCGGAATGTTCGGGCGCCATCGTCCACACATGAAGGTCGTGAACTTCCTCGACGCCCTTCACCGACAAAAGAGTGTCCCCTACGTCGGCGTAATTGACGCCTTCAGGTACCCCGTCCATCAACACCCGCGTCGTATCCCGAAAGACGCCCCACGTCGCATGCAGCACCAGTAAGCCCACCAAAACGGACAAAATCGGATCCGCCAACGCAAACCGGGCGCCGCCGAAATAAATGAGGGCCCCGGACAAAATGGCGGCGACTGATCCCAGCAAATCTCCCATCACATGCACCAAGGCCGACCGCGTATTGACGTTCTTCTTATCTCGCGACAAACTCAAGGCTACCAACACGTTGATGACGAGACCGATGACGGCAACAATCATCACGGAGCCGCCCGCGACTTCCGGCGGATCGGAAAAGCGCTGATAGGCTTCAAAAAAGAGCCACAGCACGACGCCCAGCATGGCGATGCCGTTCACGAAAGCCGCAAGCACCTCAATGCGGCCGTGGCCAAAACTGTGATCATTGTCCACGCCGCGCCGGGCGACGATGTTGGCAATGAGCGCGAACAAAAGGCTCGCAGAATCCGTCACCATGTGTCCGGCATCCCCGATGAGGGCCAGGGAATTCGACCAAAAGCCGCCCGCCAATTCCACCACGGAAAAGCCGAGCGTCAAGGCGACGGCAAAACCCAAAACGCTCGTCTTCACTTCGTCGGCGCGGTGCCCGTAGCCGCTGTCCTCCGCGCCGTGCCCGGCGTATTGGGCTTCGGATTCAAAGTGATTCGTCTGAACATAAGAATTCGGGGCTTTCGTTTCCTGCCCGACCGGATTCATTGTGTTTACCATCAGCTGCTGGGATTGAACTTCGTGCGTCCAAAAACTCCGCAAAAACCAAAAAGAAACCTCCGCGCCGCGGTGACGTCAAGCATCACCGACAGAACGGAGGCAACGATATCGAGAAGCGTTACTGTTTACAATCGGTGCTTTGCACGACTCCCGACGGATCGTGCAAAGCGCCTTCATGGTACTCAGGCCTTCTTGCCGGTCAACATCGGCACCACGGAATCCTGACCGCCCGTCAAGAGCCCCACCTTCGCGTAGGTCTGCAGTTTGGCGCGCGTATCGGTGATGTCGAGGTTGCGCATCGTAAGCTGGCCGATACGATCCACGGCCGTGAACATCGAGTCGCCCTTTTCCATCGTAAGGCGTTCGGGTTCGTACGTGAGGTTCGGAGAACGCGTGTCAAGGATCGTGAAGTCGTTACCGCGGCGCAGTTCGAGCACCACTTCGCCCGTAACGGCGCGGGCCACCCAACGCTGGGCGCTTTCGCGCAGCATGATGGCCTGGCTGTCGAACCAGCGGCCCTGGTACAGCAAACGGCCCAAACGGCGACCGTTGATGTGGTACTGTTCGAGCGTGTCTTCGTTATGGATACCGGAAATAAGGCGTTCGTAGGCGATGTAGAGAAGCGCCATCCCCGGGGCTTCGTAAATGCCGCGGCTCTTCGCTTCAATAATGCGGTTTTCAATCTGATCGCTCATACCGAGACCGTGACGGCCGCCGATCTTGTTGGCTTCCATCATGAGATCCACGGCAGAAGCAAACTTCTGACCGTTCAACGCGACGGGCATGCCTTCTTCGAAAGCGACCGTCACCGTTTCCGGTTCGATCTTCACGGACTGATCCCAGAACGCCACGCCCATGATGGGTTCGACGATCTTCATCGACTTATCGAGGTGTTCCAAATCCTTCGCTTCATGCGTCGCACCCAACATGTTGCAGTCGGTGGAATAAGCCTTTTCCGTCTTCATGCGGTAGGCAAAGCCTTCGGCGTTGAGGAATTCACTCATTTCCTTGCGGCCGCCCAGTTCCTTAATGAACTGCACGTCAAGCCAAGGCTTGTAAATCTTGAGGTTGGGGTTCACAAGCAGACCGTAACGGTAGAAGCGTTCGATGTCGTTGCCCTTGTAGGTGGAACCGTCGCCCCAGATGTTGACGCCGTCGTCGCGCATCGCCGCAACGAGCATCGTCCCCGTCACCGCACGGCCGATCGGCGTGGTGTTGAAGTAGGGAATGCCGGCCGTCGCGATGTGGAAGGCACCGGACTGAATGGCAGCAATGCCTTCGGCCACCAACTGCGGGCGGCAGTCGATCAAACGGGCATTTTCGGCACCGTACTCCATCGCGCGGTGCGGAATCGCTTCATAATCGTCCTCATCGGGCTGACCCAGGTTAGCCGTATAGGCATAAGGCAGAGCACCCTTGTTCTTCATCCAGCGCAGAGCTGCCGAGGTATCCAGACCACCGGAGAACGCGATACCGACCTTTTCGCCGACGGGAACGCTTTGCAGAATCGTTTGAGACATTGTTTGCACTCTTAAAAAAACCGACGAGAATCTGACGATCGCCGGATGAATATAAAAGCCTTCACGCTCCGAGCAGAAGCGCTTGCGGAACGCACAGGCATCGACTGTCGGGCATTATAGGGAGTCGACTGCCTTTCGGATTGTCGACAAGTAATGAAAAACCCCATCCGAAGACGAAAAAACTCAAGGCGACGGCAAAAAGTCCGCCGTCACCCCCAGCTCTTTCGCCGTGCTCAATGCAGCCGTTCGGAGGCTTTCACCAAAAGCGCCCCCAACACGCTCTTTAAGAAGGCGCCCAGAACAAAAGGCGCCGCACCCACGGCAAAGGCCTTCGCCACGGGCATCGCAAGCACCACGGTAAGCCACGTCGAGCCGATTACGAGGCACGCCAAATTCGCGACCAACATCGCAGAGAACGTGCGAAGGATGCCGCCCTTACCGGCGAGCCACCCCGCCATCGCAGCAATCACCGGAAAAGAATAGAGAAACCCCGCCGTGGGGCCGGTGAGCGCCGCAATACCGCCGTTTCCCATCGCAAAAATCGGCAGTCCCGAAAAGCCTGCCGCCACCCAAAACGCCACAACCGCCGCACCGAATTTCGGTCCCAAAAAGACGCCCGTCAACGTCACCGCCAACGTCTGCATCGTCATCGGCACGGGCCCCACCGGCACCGCAACGTGCGACGACGCCGTCAAAACAGCAAAGGCAATCAAAGCCGCCAACGACTTTTCAAAAAACTGAGCTTTATCCGTCAACAGGCGGTGCGTATGTGCAGAAACCACAGACACGTTTTTCTCCGTAAAAAAGGTTAGGTGCCAAAATTTTTAAGCGACCTAACTATTGAAAACGCGTATTTAAACAGAGCGTTAGCCACATTTCAACTCATGCAGCAACGTCGGCTTTCTTCCGTTATTTACCGTAAAAGAAAGGCCGACGGAAAACTTCTTTCGTCTTCTGTCGGCCGCTGCCCTTTTTTATTACGCGATCGCGTATTTTCAATCAAGCGTCGTCTTATTCGCCGCCAACTCCGCCCGCGGAATATCCAGTCCGAAAATCATGCCGCCCGAGGGGTTGGGCATGGCGACCAAACGTCCGTGATGACGTTCGGCGATGCTCGAAATAATGGAGAGTCCGAGTCCCATGCCGTTCGCCTTCGTCGTCACCAAGGGCTTCATGAAGGCGTCGACCTGCTCCTGCGTTATCAAGGCGCCGTTGTCCTTCACTTCCACTCGCCAGTAACGGTCTTCGGCAAAGACCCGCACGGAAATTTCCGGATTGATCCGCCCTTCAAGCGCGTCGCCGGCGTTTTTGAGGAGGTTCAGAATCGCGAGTTCGATTTCCCAACTGTCCACTTCCGACCAGAGGTAAGGCGGAATCGCCTTTCGGATCAGCGCGTCGGTACGCCGGGAACGTTTGAACGTTTCAATGGCGCGCTCGATGCTCACGCTCATGTCCGCAATTTTGAGTTCCGGCGTCTGGCGTTTGGCGTACGCCCGCACGCGATTCACGATTTCACTCGCGCGCGTCCCCTGATCCACGATCTCGGCGAGAACCTCGTTCAACATCTTGGGGTCAAGGTTGCCGCGTTTGCTGCGGCGCAAAAGACCGTTTGCGAAATTCGTGATCGCCCCCAGAGGTTGCTTTAATTCGTGCGCGATCATTGTCGACATCTGACCTACGATCCCCGTGCGTTCGAGGTTCGCGATGTGTTCACGGCTCGCCGTCATCTGTTTTCCAATGCGGCTGCGCTCGGCCAAGGCTTTCCGCAATTGCTTCGTGCGGTGGCGCACCATGACGGACACCAGGAAGGCATAAGCCAAAATCAGCATCACCCCCAGCACCAGCACAAAGAAATAGTCGCTCTGCTCGCGCATGAACCGGTCAAAGCTCCACCGTGCAAGATGTTCGTAGGGACCGATCTTGAGATCAAAAAAGAGGTCGTGTACCGTGCGGTTGCTCACGGGAAAGCCCCAGTCCGCGCCGCGGCCGAAAGTCGGCATCACAAAAAGCGCCGCCGACACGGCTTTCGTGAGCGCCTGATCGGTACCGCGCGTCACCGAGAAGTAGTAGCTCGGATAAAGCTCCGAGCAGTGAGAACACATGACCGGACCGCCGCGACGCAGATTGAGAAATTTCAGGTGATTGAGACTCACCTTCTGCTCGTCGATCATGCTTTCGATACGGCACGCAGGCAACACCCCGGCTGCGACGTCACCGGACATCACGGCTTCGTAAATTTTCTCTTCGTTGTCTCCGACGTAAAGCGGCTTATTGAGAATCACTTCCGGCACGAGTCCCCGCATGAAGAGATCACGCTGCGCAATGAGGCTTCCTGCAAAGGACGTAGGCGTACTGAAGGCGACGCGGTGACCTTTCAACTGCTCCACGGAATCAATCCCGCTGTCGTCCCGGGTGAAAAAGACGCTCCCCACCGCTTCCTTTGGGTCGCTCGTCGTCGAAGGCCAGAGACTCGCGACACCGGAAATTCCGGCGATCACTTCCATTTCGCTGTAAAACGCCGCGTCCGACACCACAAAGTCGAGTTCGTCCTCCATGATCTCTCGGCGCAGATCCTTGCGGTTCAACTTCACCACCTTGAGGTTGTCGGCGCCGAAGGTACGTGCAAGTTGCGCCATCGTGGCCTTCACCATGCCGCTTTGCTCAATACCTTCGCTGTCGGTGTCCACCCCGATCTGCATCGGCTAGGAAAACACGTACTGCGTACCCGCGTTCTCGTCACCGGGGGCCGACGGCACAATCTGCAGGCGGGCGCGCTAAAAACCCTCCCGCAGAGATCGGAAGAGCACACGTCTGAACTCCAGTCACCGGCTATGATC
>UQUM01000041.1 GCA_900544255.1 uncultured Sutterella sp. | reverse complement strand
TAGAAATCAGGTACTTGCCGGTTGTATTCACCTACAGTTCAGCTATTTAGTGTTTGCATCAGACGACTTTCAGGTTATTCTGCTCGCGATTTACGGCGTGCCGCCTGTGGCAAAGATGTCGCGGAAGTTCCTCATCTGCGGCGTCGGGATGGCGATGGCCTGTGAAGTGTGTTTTTGCTTTGCCTTGGCGACGAGCAACGGCGGCGCTCAGACGGCGGAAGTCGGTATGGTGAATTACCTTTGGCCGTGTCTCACGATGCTGTTTGCCTGTCTTTTTAATGGGCAGAAGGCGAAGTGGTGGATCGTTTTCGGGTTTGCGTTTGCGGTGGTCGGCATCATGACAGTGCTTTCGGGCGATGCCGGTTTGGATTTGGCGACAATGTGGCAGCATATGAAGGAAAACCCCGTGAGCTACGCCTTTGCCGTGGGCAGTGCCGTGACATGGGCGGCCTACAGTTCCATTACCCGCGCAATGAGCCGGGGCGCCAATCCCGTGGTGCTCATTTTCTGGTGCAATACGGCGTTCTTTTTCCTGTTGTGGATATTGGGAGTCGGGGAACCCGCACACGTGGACGGCGAGGGAATTACGGTGCTCGTGATTGCCGCCGTGGTGATGGGGCTTGCGTACGCGTTGTGGACGGTCGGGGTGATGAAGGGGAGCATGACCGTGATGGCGGTGGTGAGTTACTTTACGCCGGTACTCTCCTGCGTTTTCTGCGCGCTCTTTCTGGGGGCGGATTTGTCGCTTTATTTCTGGAAAGGCGTGGGACTCGTGGTGGCGGGGAGTCTTATTTGTTGGGCGGCCGCGTTTTTGGCGGATCGCGTGAAGAACCCCGCCTGAGCCAGTTAAAAAAACGCCGATCCGAAGACCGGCGGCGACTGACTATCGACGGAAAATCGCCAACTGGATCAGAGCCGTTGCGCCGAAGGAGAGCGTCACGTCAAGGTTTCGGAGCTATCATCTTCCGCGCCCTATTTTTTTGCCGTCCTTTCAGAGTCAGCGTGCCGAAAGGGATTCTCGCGACAGAGATCGTGAAGAGACCGCGACGGGCGCCTCTTGCAGCATCAGTTGCAACTGTATCGATAAATTTCCTATAAAAAAACAAAACAGGACGCTCGAAAGCGTCCTGTCGTTGTTAAGTCAGTACGGATTGGATCATCCGATCGCTTCGATGTCTTCCGAAAGCGCAAGCCAAGTCTCTTCCAACGTCGAGACTTCGTCCGCTAAGAGTCCCCGTTCCTTCATCACCGACTGAACTTCTTCGGGCGCAGCCGACGCGTACCAGTCGGTATCGCCGATTTTGGCGTCCAGCGCTGCGAGCTTCTCGTTGGCGGCATTCATCGCTTTTTCCGCCGCTTCGAGTTTCTTCTGCAGCGGCTTTTTAAGGGCCGCTTTGCGGGCGCGTTCCTGCGCTTCAAGGCGCCGTTCTTCCTTACGGTTGACGGCGGGCTCGGCCGCAGCGGGCACAGCCGTCGTACGGGCGGCACGGTCGGCCTCCAAAACGGATTTGCGGTGTTCCAAAACGAGCGCGGCGTAGTCGTCCAAGTCGCCGTCGTATTCGCCGCAGGCCCCGTCGTGCACCAAGATCAACTTGTCGCAGGTGCTGCGCAGAAGATGTCGGTCATGACTCACCAAGAGGAGCGCCCCTTCAAATTGCGAAAGCGCCAGCGTGAGTGCTTCGCGTGTCGCCATGTCGAGGTGGTTTGTCGGTTCGTCGAGCACCAAAAGATTGGGTTTGTCCCAGGCAATGAGCGCCAGCGCCAACCGCGCCTTTTCGCCGCCCGAGAAGCGGTCGATCTTGGCGTCGGCAAAGTCGCCCGAGAATCGGAATTTGCCGAGCCAATCGCGAAGTTCCTGCTCCCGCACGGTGGGGGCCTTGTGTTTGAAGACTTCGATGGGGGAACTCGTGAGATCAAGTTGCTCCAACTGGTGCTGCGCGAAGTACCCGATGACGAGCCCTTGGCCGCGCCGCAGGGTGCCGGCCATCGGCGTCAACGTGTCGGCAATCGCCTTGATGAGCGTCGACTTGCCGGCGCCGTTCACCCCCAGGACGCCCACGCGGTCGCCCGCGCGAATCGTGAGCATCACGTCGTTTAGGACGACATGATCGCCGTACCCCAATTTGAGATGTTCGATGTCGATCAAGTGTTCCGGAGTGCGTTCGGGCACCGGGAATTCAAAACGCCACTCGCGCCGCGCTTTGACGGGTTCGACGGCCTTGAGTTTTTCGAGCATCTTGATGCGGGACTGTGCCTGTCGAGCCTTCGTCGCTTTGTAGCGGAAGCGCTCGATGAAGGCGGACAAATGACTTGCCTCGCGTTCGTAAGCTTTGGCGGCGGCGTCCTGCAGCTTGATTTTCTCTAGTCGCTGCATTTCGTAAAACGAATAATTGCCGCCGTAGCGTTCGAGTTTCCCGTTTTCAATGGCCCAGGTGACGTTCGTCGCCCGATCAAGAAATTCCCGGTCGTGGCTGATGATGACGACGGTGCAGCGCACCCGCTTTAACCACGCTTCAAGCCAAATGAGGCTGTCCATGTCGAGGTGGTTCGTGGGTTCGTCCAAAAGGAGAAGATCCGCGGGGCGCATCAACGCGCGAGCGAGCGCCAAGCGGTTGCGCCAGCCGCCGGAAAAACTCTTGACGTCGCGAACGTCGTCCGCGGGCAGAAAACCTAAGCCGCAGAGAATCGTCTGTGCCTGCGCACGAACCGCCCCTTCGTTCACTTCCGCCAACTGCGCCAAAGCCGCGGCTTCGCGCATGGCGTCGCCCGACGTTTGCGCGGCGGCAAGTTCCGCCTTGGCCGCCACGAGCGGCGCGTGACCGCTTAAGACGTAGTCAAGGGCCTTCTCGTCGGTTTCGACGACGGTCTGCGCGACGTGCGCAATGCGATCTTGGGGCGGTGCGTCAATGGAACCGGCCTCCGGCGAAAGTTCCCCCAGAATAGCCGCAAAAAGGGAGGATTTTCCGCAGCCGTTTTCCCCCACGAGTCCCACGCGGTCCGACATGTCGGCGACGGCCGTGGCGTGTTCATAAAGAATGCGGGTGCCTCGGCCGATCGAGACGTCGTTTAAGCGCAGCATGAAACTATCGAACGAAAAAAATCAATGGGTCTGATGGAAGTAGGCTTTGAGGTCTGAACGTTTCACGAGGAAGACCATGTCGTCGCCGCCGGACGTAGTGAGCCAGGTGACGGGAAGCGTGGGCCACAGGGCTTCGAAGGCTTCGCGGCCGTCGCCGATTTCAATGACGGCCATCCCGTCGTCGGTGAGGTAATCGGCCAACACCGGCATCATGCGGCGCAGGATGTCCATGCCGTCGCGGCCCGCACCCAACGCAAGCGCGGGTTCGTGGCGGTACTCGGCGGGGAGCTCTTCCATCGCTTCTTCCGTGACGTACGGGGGGTTTGAAATAATGAGATCGAACTTGCGGTCCTTGAGGTTCGTGAAGAGATCGGTCTGCACCAATTCCAGGTCGTCATCCAGTCCGAAGCGCGTCCGATTGATTTTGGCGACGTCCAGGGCGTCCGGACTGATGTCGGTGCCGGTGACTGCGGCGTTCGGGAACGTTTCCGCCGCGAGAATCGCGAGGCACCCGCTCCCCGTGCACATGTCAAGTACCGACGTTACGCTTTCCGGATCATCAATCCACGGCGAGAGCGATTCTTCGAGGAGTTCGGCGATGAAGCTGCGGGGAATGAGGACGCGTTCGTCCACATAAAAGCAGTGATCCGACAACCACCCTTCCTTAATGAGGTAGGGAACGGGCTTTTTCATGTGCACGCGCAGGTCGATGTTGCAGAGCACTTCTTCCAATTCCTGCGGCGTCAGATGCGCCCCCCAGAACGTTTCCAGACGATTAAAGGGGAGTTTCAGCGTCCGCATCACGAGAAACGTGGCTTCTTCCCAGAAGTCGGCCGTGCCGTGGCCGAGCGAAATGGCATTGCGTTCCATCTCGCTCATCGCCCAACGGGTGACGTCGCGGATGGTGAGCAGATTGGCAACGGGATGATGTGACATCGTAAGAACCCTCGTGATCGTAAAAAAAGAAAAGTCGCTGAAAAAAGAGGGCGTCCGACAGTAAAAGAAGTCCGCGGGCGCAAAACAAAAGGAACAGATTATTATAGTGGGCTTTGTTCCCAACTCCGAAATGGGTCTCAAGGCTTTGTTTTGGGGTGTGTCTTTACCTGAAGGATCCTCAGCCGTGCATCTCAAACAGCTCAAATTAAGCGGTTTCAAGAGCTTTGCCGACCCGACGACGATTGAATTTCCGAGTGCTCTGTGCGGAATTGTGGGCCCCAACGGGTGCGGTAAGTCCAATGTGATCGATGCCATCCGCTGGGTGTTGGGTGAGGGGCGGGCGAGCGAACTGCGCGGGCAAAGCTCCATGACGGACTTGATTTTCGCAGGAAGCGAAGGTCGCCCCCCTGCCTCGCGCGCGAGCGTGGAGATGGTTCTCGACAACAGCGACGGACAGGTGAAGGGGCCTTGGGAAGCCTATGCGGAACTCGCAATCCGGCGCGTCGTCACGAAGGACGGCACGAACGCCTACTTCATCAACGGTCAGCAGGTTCGTCGTCGCGACGTACAGGACATTTTCCTCGGGACGGGGCTGGGGCCGCGCTCCTACGCCATCATCAGTCAGGGAATGGTCAATAAACTCCTTGAAGCGAAGCCCGAAGATCTTCGTGTCTACTTGGAAGAAGCGGCCGGGGTGAGTAAATACAAGGAGCGGCGTCGGGAAACGGAAACGAGTTTGGCGGCAACGCGTGCAAACCTGGAAAAAGTCGCGGTACTGCAGGCAAATAAAGCCGAAGAGGTGGAGCGCCTTACGAAAGAAGCTGAAACGGCTAAGGCATGGCAGGCGCTTGAAAATGAACGGCTGCATGCGGAAAGCCTCTGGTACTTCGTACAGGAAAAAGACTGTCGCGACGACATCAACCGGCTTACGGCGCAGATTGTCGCCAAAGAAGCTGAGCAGATCGAAGCGTCGGGCAAGTTGGCCGGATTGGCGGACGAAGAAACGAAACTTAAAAAGGACGCGGAAACTAAGAAGACGGTACTTGAAAAAGCGCGCTCGGCCTCCATGGAAGCCAATAACAAAGTGATTCGGGCGGAAGCCGACATCCGGCATTTGATTGAACAGCGCCGGATGTTGGAAGAACGTATCGGGCAGGCCGAGGCGCGTTTAACGCGCCATCGGGACGCGAAGGACGACGCTGAACACCGGGTGTCGGAATTGGCGGCGCGCCAGGAAGAACTGGCCGCAGCCGAAGAAGAAGCGGCGGCGGAAGTCGAGGGGCTTACTGAAGAAACGGAAGAACGGCGGGCCGCGGCCGAGGAAGCCCGCGGGCAGTACGAAGAAGCGCGCGGCGCGGTGAACGACGCGGAAAAAACGATGAGCGCCGTGAGCGTGGAAGTGAGTGCGCTTGCCCGTGAAGCCGATCAGTTGGACGAACAGATTGAAGCGCTCAAAGCGGAAAAAAATGCTGCCGATGCGCCCGACGAGTCGGAATGCACGCGTTTGGGGGAAGCACTTGAAGAAAAACGGGCGGCACTTGAAGAAGAAACGGCGCTCCTTGAAGAACTCACGGCCGCGGCGGAAACGTCGGCCGCGCGGCTTGAGACCGCACGCGAAGCAAAAAATACGGCGCAGAACCGATTGGCTGCCCTGGAAGCGCGCCTTGCAGCTCTGACGGCCGTGCAGGAAAAGGCGCGGGCCGAAGGGAAACTCCCTCAGTGGCTCGAAAAAATGGGTTTGGCGGGGTCCAAACGATTCTTTGAACGGGTGCATATTGCGGAACCCCGGGCGCGGGCCGTGGAAGCGGTGTTAAGCGTCCGGGCGCAGGCGCTCGGGGTGACGCAGTTGGAACGCGTGGCGGGCTTTACGTTTGACCCGCCGCCCGCACGGCTCGTTTTCCATGCAAATTTTGCGCCGCAGGTGACGTTGCCCGCAGCCCCCCAAGGGTGGGAGCGTTTGTCGGACGCCGTCACGACGGACGATGCGACGCTGCGGCCCGTGATTGACCGGTGGTTGGGCGGCGCGTTTGTCGCGAAGGATTTGAATGAGGCGCTCGCGCGGCGACGGGAACTGCCGTCAGACACCCGGTTTGTGACGCCCGAAGGCCACATCGTGGAGCCGCAGAGCGTGAGTTTTTGGGCGGAAGAAAATCCGGCGGCGGGGCTTCTTTCCCGTATGGCGGAAATTGAAACGCTCACGCACGACGCGGAGACGGCGCGGGAAGCCGTGACGGCGGCGGACGGAGAGGTGGTTCGCGCCAAAGCCGCGTTGGACGCGGACCGCAGCGACCGGGAAGTCCGTGAAGGGACGGTGGAAACATTAAAGACGGAAATTCACCGCACTGAGGTCGAGTATTCCAAATTGGTGACGGCCTTGGCGGCGTGGCGTGCCAGGCAGGGAAAGATTACGGAAAGCCTCAGTGAACTTACGGTTCGTCAGGAAGAACTTGCGGCAAAACGCGAGGAAACGGAAGCTAAATTTTCGGAACTCGACGAAAAACTCTCCGACTTGCAGCAGGCGGAATCGACGGCGCAGACCGTTTTGGAAGAAGCCGAGCAGGCCGAAGCCCTCACCGAAGAACGGCGTCAGACGGTTTCTCGTCGTGCCGAGCAGCTTAAGATGGAATTGCAGGCCTCGGCGGTACGCAAAGAGGATGCCCGACGTTTGGCTCAGGCTTCCGCCGAAGAAATTGAAATGGCCGCTACGGAAATCGAAGAACTGCGCGCGGGGTTCGAAGGGTTGAATGAAGCCGAAGAACGCAAGGGGCTGCAGCAGTTTGTGGAAGAACTGCAGCGGTTGGAAGCTGAGCAGAGTCGGGCGCAGGCCGAAGCCGACGCAGCGGACAATGCCCTGCAGGCACTCTTTGACAAGAGTCGGGCGCTGCAGGCGCTGCAGGCGCCTTTGCTGCAGGCGATCAGCGACATTAAGGTAAAACGCGCGCAGTCCGAAACCAACATCGAAATTTTTACGGCGCGGCTTGAGGAACTCAAGGGCGACCGCTTTGCCCTCGCGTCCGAAGTTGAAAGTGAAAAGGTGTCGGCGGATGCGGCGAGACGGCGCGTGAAGAAATTCGAGCAGCAGATCGTGGAATTGGGATCCGTCAATCATGCGGCGCTCCAGACCTTGGAAGCAAGCCGCCGGGCGATGGAAGAAACCGAACGGCAGGTAAAGGATCTGGAAGAAGCGATCGCGAACCTCGAAGCCACCATTCGGGAAATTGATGCGGAAACGCGGGATTTGCTGAAAAACACGTTTGATGCAGTGAACGCCAATTTCTCCGAAGTCTTCCGGTCGCTTTTCGGGGGCGGTAATGCTTACCTTGAGATGACCGGGGAAGAAATTCTCGAAGCCGGTGTCGAAATCAACGCGCAACCGCCGGGAAAGAAAAATAAGACGATTTCCTTGTTGTCGGGGGGGGAAAAGTCCTTGACTGCAACGGCGCTCACCTTTGCCATCTTCAAATTGAATCCGGCGCCTTTCTGCTTGTTGGACGAAGTGGATGCGCCGCTTGATGAAGCGAACCAGGATCGCCTCGCGCGTCAGATCGTTGCGATGAGTGCGCAGACGCAGTTTGCAATGATTACTCATCTCCGAGTCACAATGGAAAAGATGGGACAGTTGATCGGGGTGACGATGAAGGAACCCGGCGTGTCGCGCGTGGTGGCCGTGGACATCAAGGAAGCCGTGAAAGTTGCGGGCTGACGCGCAGAAGGCGGGCGGCGATTGCTAGAATGACGGCGCATCGGTCGGGACGCCCCGACCGAATCCATGATGGATTTTTAGGATATTTCATGTTTTCTTCCATTGATCCGGTTTATGTAGTGATTCTTCTTCTCGCCGCGGCGGGCGGCGGGGCGTGGTATGTGCGCAAAATGAAGAACAAGACCCCGCCGGGGAAAATCGGCATCGAAGAAGTCGAAGTCGGCAACCCCATCACCGACGAAACCGTGGGTGAGGAGGCGATCCCCGACAAGCTTGCTCAGGATGAGCCGGACGTGGCGAAGTTAAGTAACGCCGATTTAAAGGCCGTGGAACCGAAGACGACGGCCGTGACGCCGCGGCAGGAAGAGTTGGAACTGCCGATGCCTGCGCCCGAACCCGAGCGCGATCTCACGGAAGACGTCAAGCCCCGTGGACACCGCTTAGCCCGTATCGATACGGGGGTGGAAGCGGTGTTGCGCTTTACGCCGACGGATACGCCTGCCTTTGATGCGGGACGGCTTCTGACGGCGGAAAAGACCGCTAAATCGGTGGAACTGCCTTTTCCGCTGCAGCTGTCGTTTTTCAGCGCCAAGACGGGGTTGTGGACGGACGATGCGACTTCTGCCGAAGACTGCCGTGAGTTCTATGTGTCGGTGTTGACGGCCAACAGCCGCAAGAAGCTTGACAGCCTGGAAGTGTCTCGTTTTTTGGGGCTCGCCGATCGCCTGGGGATTGACCTTGCGGCGGACGTGGAAGCTCCGGACGCCGATCGGATCCTCGCGACCGCGGACAAAGTGAGCCGGATTGCCGAACGTTTTTCGCAGTACCTCACCTTTAAGCTCGTCGGGGCGCGTGATATCGAAGACTCGGCCTTTAACGAAGCGGCATTGGGCTGCGGTTTCGTGTATTCCGAAGGACACTATGAAAAGCGGGACGCGGGGGGTGCTGATCCCTTGATCGTGCTGGGGCGGATGCCGCAGTTAAAGAACGAACTCGGACTTGGAATCAATATTCCGCTCACGAACCCCGCGGCCAAGCCCTTGACCGAACTCTGTGCGGTCGCAAACGATCTCGCCTGCCGTCTGGATCTCGAATTGACGGATCCTTATGGGGCGCCGGTGACGGCAGCTTCGGCTTCGGCGATGGCACATCAGCTGGAGGGGTGCTACCGCGAGATGGCAACGGTGGGAGTGCCTGCGGGTTCGCCGCGGGCTCGCCGTATCTTCAGCGCGGCCTGACGTTTTCCATGCTGCTTTAGAGGAACGCGGTCGGAGAGCGTCTCGTGACGTACCGGCCGCGTTTTTTGTACGATGACTGAAACTTTGGATTTATTTGCGTCGTCGGCGCCGGCAGCGGTGACGGACGACGAGCGAAAGCGCGCCCGGGCGCTTGCCGAGACGCTGCATCGGTGGAACTACGAATACTACGTTCTTGATAACCCCAGCGTGCCCGATGCCGAATACGACAAGGCCTTTCAGGAACTTGCTGCTCTTGAAGACAAGTATCCGGAATTAAAGACCCCCACCTCGCCCACGCAGCGCGTCGGGGGCGAAGTGAGAAGCGATCTCGGTAAGGTAAAGCACTTCGTGCCGATGCTCTCCATTCACACGGAAACGGATTTCACCGATGCAGGAGCCTCGGCGTTTGACGGTCGGGTGCGGCGCGAGTTGGCACTTGAGGATTCGGCTCCCGCCGTGACGTACGACTGTGAATTGAAGTTTGACGGTCTGGCGTGCAGCCTCCGATACGAAAAGGGACGCTTGGTGTCGGCGGCGACCCGCGGCGACGGCGTCGTCGGGGAAGACGTGACGGCGAACGTGAAGACGATCCGCACGATTCCGCTTGAGATTCCTGAAGCTCAATTGCCCGACGTCCTCGAGGTGCGCGGCGAAGTCATCATGCACAAGGCGGACTTTGAAGCGCTCAACAAGCGGCAGGACGCCGCGGGCGAAAAGCGTTTCGTGAATCCGAGAAATGCTGCGGCCGGTGCACTGCGGCAGCTGGACAGCCGGATTACGGCAACCCGCCCCCTGCATTTTTATGCTTACAGCGTGGGCGAAATCAGTGATTCCGCGTTTGCATCGTCACAGACGGAACTTCTGGACAAACTGAAGTCGTTGGGGTTTCCGGTGGCGGACGTCCGAGAACGTGTGGCGGGGCCGGCTGCATTGGCCGCGTTTCACCGGAAGGTGGCGGAAATTCGTTCGACGCTTCCCTTTGAAATCGACGGCGTCGTCTACAAGGTGGATGACTTTGAACTGCAGCACCGTTTGGGCTTT
This sequence comes from uncultured Sutterella sp., assembly GCA_900544255.1. Classification (GTDB taxonomy): domain Bacteria; phylum Pseudomonadota; class Gammaproteobacteria; order Burkholderiales; family Burkholderiaceae_F; genus Duodenibacillus. The sequence goes on along the minus strand of UQUM01000041.1, from coordinate 5,852 downwards.
ATTGCCCGGGAACCGCGTTGGGCGTGTGCGCATAAATACCCGCCCGAAGAAGCCCTGACGGTGGTGAAGGCGATCGACGTGCAGGTGGGGCGCACGGGACGCTTGACGCCCGTGGCGCGGTTTGAACCGGTGTTCGTGGGAGGCGTCAACGTGAGTAACGCCACGCTGCACAATGCGGATCATATTGCGGAACTGGGGCTCATGATCGGTGATACGGTCGTGGTGCGGCGCGCCGGCGATGTGATTCCGGAAGTCGTGCGGGTATTGCCCGAGCGACGTCCGGCAGACGCCAAAGCCTTTGTGATGCCGGCGGTGTGCCCCGTCTGCGGCTCTGCAGTGGTGCGTGACGAAGAAGAAAAGGACAGCCGCTGTACCGGGGGCTTGGTGTGTCCGGCGCAGATGAAGTTGTCGCTCGTGCATTTTGCCTCTCGCCGGGCGATGGGAATTGACGGCCTGGGCGAAAAGATGGTGGAGGCGCTCGTCGATAAAGGGCTCGTCAAAACGCCGTCGGATCTTTATGCATTGAAGTTGCCCGACGTGGCGGCCATGGATCGTATGGGCGAAAAGAGCGCGGCGAACCTTTTGGCAGCGATCGAAAAAAGCAAAGCGACGACCCTGGCCCGCTTTATTTTTGCATTGGGCATTCGTCACGTCGGAGAATCGACGGCGTACGACATGGCGCAGCACTTCAGAACGCTCGAAGCGATTGAAGCGGCCACCGAAGAGCAATTTATGGAAGTCGCCGACGTGGGTGAAGTCATTGCCGAATCCGCCGCGGCGTTTTTCAAAGAGGAACACAATCGGCAGGTCATTGACGAACTGCGTGCGGCGGGCGTCGCTTGGCCCGCGGCCGTCGAAGAAAGGGCCGTGAGTGCGGTGGCGGGAAAGACGTTCGTGCTGACGGGCACCTTCCCCACGTTGTCGCGCGACGCCGCCAAGGACAAATTGATTGCCGCAGGCGCCAAGGTCGCAGGATCCGTCTCCAAGCGCACGAATTACGTGGTGGCGGGAACGGATGCGGGAAGTAAATTAACGAAGGCTCAAGAGCTCGGCGTTCCGGTGATTGATGAGGCCGCGATGCTTGCGATGTTGGGGGAGAACGCGGCGACTGAGGCGCCGTCCGTCGGTACGACCGGTTCACTATTTTGAGGAAAGACAAGGATGACACAGGCAACGATTCAGTCAGGAAGTGTTTACGGGGAATTGGCGCTTTTGGCGCAGCAGCATGACGAAAGTCTTTTTGAAGTCTGGGAATCCTTGGGGCTCTCGGAAAAAGACGTGACGGTGCTCGCGCAGAACGACCTCTACGCGGCGCGCAGCGCCGTGGAAGCCAAGCGCGAAGCAGCGGGCGACGCGGTTTTCGCGCTTTACCTTCCGGAAGGGGCGCCGAGAACGCAGTACGCCCTGCGGTTTCATGAAGGAAAACCGGAACTCTATTACCCGGTACCCCTTTTGCCGGGAGCCGCCAACGATCTCGTTTACGGCGCGGGCCGTTACGCGGCGTCCTGCCTGCAGGGCGAAGCGGCGTTTAAGACGGGGAGCACGGCGCTCACGGCTTATGTGCCGGATTTTGCGGCGTCGTTGAACCCTGCCGACGTCGGTTCGGTGAAAACGGTGCGGTTGATGGGCGTGATGCTCACCTGCCGTGTGAGCGACGGTCGGGAATTAGGGGAAGGGATGACGACTGCGACGTTTCTGATTCCGACCGAATACACCGCCTACTTTGATTTCCGCGCTCGGGTGACGGCGGCGGAGGAAATGCCGTGGCTCGCCAAACCCTTGGTGGCGCTCTCGCTCGAAGTAGTGCTTGACGGACGAGCCGTAACAATCGCGGGTTACGGCGTGAAGGGCGGCGTTCTCCCCGCCGTCGGGGACTTTGTGGCGGGACGCCTGTGGCTCGAAGCTCAGGTGCAGTGACGTTGGGTTGAAAGACCCTATGGCGAAAGCCGGCATTTCCCGTGGGGGAATGCCGGCTTTCGCCGTTAATAAGCGGGCTGCCAGCGCGGGAGGGTAAAGAATTCCCGCGCGGCCCGAGTCAATGCACGGCATCGGCGGAGGATCGATGCAGTCGTAATCGGTTTTGAAATTTGAGCGACCGGAAAGGTTTCTTTCGTGGGTTGCCCCGCAAAAACGGGGGCCACGGTGTAGTGCGTCGAGAGCAGTCGGTTTTTATCCGTGATGAGAAGGCGTTCGGCGGCGGGCGAGGGCAACGTCATCGCGTCCGCGGGGCGCAGGAAAATGACGCGGCGCCGCGTGTCGGCCGCGTGGGCTGCCAAGTCGTCCGAGAGTCGCACGGCGTCCGCGGGGGACGCCGACGTGAGACAGACCACGAGAATTTCGGCGTCGCGGCAGGTGACGTTTGTAGCGAGCGTCCAACGGGCGGCGGTGACGGTGGGGGCCCTATGGGCAAATCCCGAGGTACGGTGTCGGTCAAAAAGGTGCCGCTCACAAGGTTCAAGAATTCCGGCGGAAAGCCAGGCCGTGCGGTGCCCGCGGGTGAGGTGATCCGTGAAGGTGAGCAGTGTCGCGGTTTCACCGTTCAACTCCGTGACGGCGGCGGGGCGGATGAGTTTTTCCAAAGCGATGATCGACATGACGGTCTCCGTAATAAGTGATGGGTACTGTAGTTGGGAAGGAGGGGCCGCACGGAGGAGACTTCCGTATCACTGATACGGAACTTTGATGCGAACGAGGTTCAAACGGCGAAAAACGGCCGGGCGATCAACGGCAGAATCTGCCTCAAAGCCCGGCAAAAGTGGGGCGGCAGGGAAAACGTATCATTGACCGAGATTTTTCCGACGCGAAGTTTTGACGAAACGCAAAGGTCGACGGGATTTCGGCGACATTTGGGTGAGCGGTTGCGGTTTGGGGACGGTAGGGAAAATCTTTTGGCGAGAGAGACTTGATTTTTAACCGGGGCTCGGATTAAAATCCCGCGTTCCTGCGGACGGAGGGCTTTGTTGCTTTCTGGTAAGCAGTAAGTCTCACAGCGTCTGGTACGGACGCTTTTTACTTTAAAGAGGAAAAAATGGTTGTTATTCGTTTGTCCCGCTCCGGCGCCAAGAAGCGCCCGTTCTTCAACATCGTCGTGACCGAATCCCGTCATCGTCGTGACGGCCGCTTCAACGAACGCATCGGCTTCTACAACCCGATGATCGCTGAAGGCCCGCAGCGCCTGACGTTCGCTGCCGACCGCCTTGCCTACTGGGTGGAAAAGGGCGCGATCATGAGCGACACGGTGGCCCGCATCGTCAAGACGGCGAAGAAGGCTGCTCCCGCTGCTGCCTAATTTTTTAAAAAGCAGACGCTGAAAGACTTCCGTTCTTCATTGCGAACCGTTGTCCGTCGTGTCGTGCCTCAAGTGTCAAAGCACCTGATTCGCGGCGGACTTTCCTCTTTAGATGAGCCGAGTTCGGTATCTACTCTGAAGACGACGGAACGAATCAAAATCTGCTTTTCGTGAGTCCCCCTGAGGGGATTTACTGAGAGCGGCCTTTCCTGACCCGGATCGGCCGCTTTTCTTATGTCCGGAGAAAACGAAAATGACGTCAACAGAGAATCTCACGCCGCCCGAGGATTTGGTCGCCGTCGCCCGTACCGCAGGCGCTTACGGCGTGCGCGGTTGGGTGCGCGTCGTGCTTTTGGGCACCGGTGAAGCCCTGGTGCAGACGGGGGACTGGTGGTTCGTGAGCCTGCGCGGCGAAAAACGGGCCCTGACGCCGGAAGACATCAAGACCCACGGCGACGTGCTTCTCGTGAAATTTGAAGAGATCACCAACAAAGAAGACGCCGACAAACTGCGCGGTCAGATTGCGATTCCCCGTTCCGAATTTCCGGATTTGGACGAAGGCGAACATTGGGTGACGGATCTCGAAGGTTGCCGCGTCGTGAACAACGCGGGTGTCGATCTGGGGACGGTGGACTGCGTCGTCGACAACGGCGGTCAGTCGGTTCTCAAAATTCTTTTTGAAGCCGACGGCAAAAAGAAGACGCGCCTTATTCCGATGGTGCCCGCCTACGTGGAAAACGTGGATACGGAATCGAGCATCATTACGGTCGACTGGGATCCGGAGTGGGATTAAGTCATGCGCTTTGACGTCATAACGCTTTTTCCCGAAATCTTTTCGGCGATTACGGACTACGGCATCAGTGCCCGTGCGATGAAGCGGGGGCTTTGGAACGTACACTATTGGAATCCGAGGGACGTGACGATCGACGTGCACCGCACGGTGGACGATCGCCCCTTCGGCGGCGGACCCGGTATGGTGATGATGGCCGAACCCTTGGCGAAAACGCTGGATTACATCCGTGCGTCCGGCAATGACGGTCCCGTCATTGCGTTTTCGCCCACGGGCGAGCGTCTTACCGACGCTTACGTGCGCACTTTTTCCGGCAATCCGTCCGGATCGGCGGTGCTCATCTGCGGTCGCTACGAAGGGATCGACGAGCGGTTCCTCGAAGAGTACGTGGATCACACCGTGAGTCTTGGGGACTTTGTTCTTTCCGGCGCGGAATTGGCGGCTTGTGCGCTGATGGACGCCGTCGTGCGACAGCTTCCCGGCGCTATTAAGGAGCTGTCAGCATCGGACGAATCGTTTTCGACGGGACTCTTGGATGCGCCGCATTACACGCGCCCCGAAGTGTGGCACGGAAAACGCGTGCCCGACGTGCTGCTTTCGGGGCATCACGCCAACATCGCGAAGTGGACCCGTGAAAAATCTCTCGAAATCACTGGACAAAAGCGCCCTGATTTGATTACAATCGCGCGTTCGCTCGGTAAGCTCACCCGTGAGGATGAAGCATTCCTGGCGAAGAATCCATAATTTCCCGGCTCTCAGTAAGAGTCGGTTTACCCATCTGCCATCCTCTGAACGGTGCTTACTTTTTTAAGAAAACGGGCCGTTGAATGATGGTTTCGGAGTTAAAAGATGAACATCATCGAAACCCTTGAAAAAGAAGAAATCGCCCGTCTCACCCAGGGCAAGACCATCCCGTCTTTCCGCGCCGGTGACACGGTGAACGTTCTCGTGAACGTGATCGAAGGTACGCACAAGCGCACCCAGGCCTATGAAGGCGTGGTGATCGCCGTCCGTAACCGCGGTCTCAATTCTTCTTTCATCGTTCGCAAGATCTCTTCCGGTGAAGGCGTGGAACGTACGTTCCAGACTTACTCCCCGATGATCGCCGGTATCGAAGTGAAGCGCCACGGTGACGTGTGCCGCTCCAAGCTTTACTACCTGCGCGAACGTTCCGGCAAGGCTGCCCGCATCCGCGAACGCCTCGTCCGCAAGGAAGCCCCGAAGGCCGCCGCCTAATTTCGGCAGTTTTCGAGTTGAAAGCCCCGTGGGAGCCATCCTTCGGGGTTTTTTCTTGCATGCTCACTTTGCGCGATGCCGCTGAGCACAACGCCGTAAGCAGCCGGCGCTGATTCCCGCGACAATCGTGAGAACAGGATCCGTAAGAGATCCTTTCCACATGAATTCAGGGAGTTCATCATGACGATTCAGCGCCGCACCTTATTCGCCACGGCCGCGATTTCTGCCGCGAGTATGACGCTTGCGGGATGCGCCGCGTAGGCCGCAAAGACCGAGGCAGCAGCCGCGGCTTTCGTACCGCCGGCGGCGGAAAAAGGATCGCGCTATCCCTTTGCCCGTGTGGAAGTCTTGCGCGAAGCCGTGGCGCAGTACATGGGCGGCAAAACGGACAACATTTTTCTGACGCACGGTTCGGCGGAAGCCATTCGCGCCTCGATCGAAAGCTTTGACGTACTCCCCAGCCTAAAGGCTGAGGATTCTTGGATCAAACGCCGGATGCCGACTTTCGTCGGTCTGACTCCGGCTCTCCTTGACGGA
>UQUM01000040.1 GCA_900544255.1 uncultured Sutterella sp. | reverse complement strand
TGCACGACGCTCTTCGTTCCATGCAAGCCCTTGGTTGTACACCCAGCGCGCGCAACCGGCGAAGCGGGACATTTTCCTGTCCTGAGCTCCGTCGGGTTTCAGTTTGAACGAAAAGCCTTGGCAAATAATCATGCCTATATAATACTTGCGTTCATCGAAAAACACGCGGCTTATATCTCCGCCCTGAAGGACGAAGCTTTACGCCGCAATTGGGTAAGTCTATGGCGAATTGGATCATCGGCGGACTCGTAGCCGCAGCCGTCTTCTTTGCCTTGCGGCGCCTTTTCGTTCGCCGTCAAAGAGGCGGCTGCTGCGGGGGTTCTGACGGTTGCTCATCCTGTTGCCGCTGCAGCAAAAAAGAGTCACCTTAAACAAGCTGTGCCATGGCGCAGACGGTGCCTTCAGCACTCGGTACAGTACCGAAGTCGTCATCCGACCCGCTTCCGTCCGGTTTGTCCCCGTCCCCAAATTTGCTCATCATCCCGTGTTTCGCTTAGATCCAACCGAGCGGAATTCGTAGAACGATTCGGTTTCTTCGGACGGCATTTCACGGAGAATTCAAGCGTTTAGAAACGGCGTTTTTGAAAAAATTACGTTTCATGCGGATAACGGCAACGTCATCGAAAAGACCGTTTTGATTTTGTCGGACGTCACCGCCACCAAACCGCCGTGAAGACGCGCAATCGATGCCACCATCGCAAGCCCGATTCCCGTGCCGCCGTCCTGACGCGTACGGGAAGCATCCGCCCGGTAAAACCGGTCAAAAAGGTGCGGCACGTGCTCAGCGTCAATGGGACTGCCGGGATTTGCGACCGAAATCGTCACTGATTTCCCGTCCGCGGACGTTTGCGTCGCCACCGTCACGACGCCCCCGGGCGCCGTATGTTTGGCGGCATTAGTAATCAAGTTCGTCACCGCGCGCCGCACCATCAGTCGGTCGGCCGTCACCCATTGCGCTGCGCCCGTCGGGTGAATCGTCACGCCGCGTTCGTCCGCCCAATCGGAGAAGAAATCAACGAGATCGGCAATATCGGCCGTCAATTCAAACCGCTCTTTTTCAGGCACTTGCGCTTCGTTGTCAATCCGCGCCAAAAAGAGTATGTCTTCAATCATTTTGGAAAGCCGCCGGTATTCCTCCAGCGACGAATACAAAACGTTTTCAAGTTCTTCGTTGCTTCGCGGTCGGGCGAGCGCCACCTCGGTCTGCACGGTAAGATTCGTCACCGGCGTTTTGAGTTCATGGGCAATGTCGGCACTGAACTGCCGCTGCCGCGCCAAAACGTCCGAAAGCCGCGTGAGGAGCCGCCGGAAGGCTTCGGCAAACCCCGTCAATTCCGCGGGCACCGCTTGATCCTCCCATCCGCTCTCCATTTTTTCCGCGGACATCCGGTTCATGCGCTCCCCGAGTTCCCGCACGGGCGCCAACCCCCGCCTTACCGTCCACCATACGGCAGCGAGCACCGCCGCCATCAGAACGAGCAATGCCGTCGCCAACTTCATCCGCACCGTTTCGTGAAACGCCAAGTGCGCGTCCATCGGAATGAAACAATACAAAACGGCGCCGTCCGGTTCCGTCGTCTTCATGACGCGCCAATGATGGAGCGTGTCCCTTACGACGGCAAATTCGTCCGCCGCGGGTATCGTCGGCAAAAGACTCACGGGCGCCGCAGGGCTCTTTGCCACCACTTGACCGTCTCTTACCAGCGCCACGGCCCCCGTCGGATGCTCCCGCGCCACATGGAGAAGCCCCGCCTCGGGCGTTCTCGCTTCGTACGCAAACGCCGCCCGAATTTCGTTTAAGCGGAGTTCGTCGAGTTCTTCAAAGTGCGCTTCCATCGCCGACATCACGATGCCGGAAAAAATGAGCATGGCCAACGCCGTTACCGCCCCGATCACGACCATCATCCGCACGGAAATCGACGAGTGCAGCTTCATGTCGTCCCTCTCCCCGTCAAATGTCCCAATTGGCGACAGGTTCGCTCATGCGGTAACCGATTCCGCGCACGGTTTCGATGAGCCGCACGGCAAAAGGCATGTCGCACTTGGCGCGCAGACGCTTCACGGTGACGTCGATCGCGTTCGTACCGCTTTCAAAATTGATGTCCCACACTTTGGACGCAATGAGCGACCGCGGCAACACCTCGTCTTTGTGACGCAGGAAAAATTCCAAGAGGCGGAATTCCCGTCCCGTGAGCGTGATTTCACTGCCGCCTCTCGTCACGCGGTGGCGCACTAAATCCATCGTGAGATCAGCGCAAGAGAGGGTCGTCTGCACGGCCGCTTGAGCCGGCGCCGTCCCGCGCCTTAAAAGCGTCTTCACGCGCGCCAACAATTCAGTAAAAGCAAAGGGTTTCCCGAGGTAGTCGTCCGCCCCCAATTCCAACCCCTTCACACGGTCTTCCACGGACGTGAGGGCGGTCAACATCAGTACGGGTTCCGTGTGGCCGGCCTTGCGCAGAAGACGCACGAAATCAAACCCGTCAACCCCCGGGAGCATTGCATCAAGCACCACGAGTTGGAAGTCTCCGGTTAAAGCCGCCTTGTAGCCCTCAAGCCCGTCGGCCAGCCACTGTGCGGAAAACCCGGTTTCTTCCAGGCCTTTTTGGAGGTAATGTCCCGTTTTTTCTTCGTCTTCGACAATCAAAATTTTTGCGGTCATCATCCTTCTCCGTCCGAGACTGAGGATTGTACGGAACGAGGTGAAACGTCGGATTACAAATTTGTCATCAGACCGACCGTTTCTCCGCCTCCTGTCGGATTAGTATGCGCCCTGGAAAGACACTGACGTACCTGAGGTGGCACGTGCTTTCTTTCCCGGCATTTTTTCGTGACTTTGCACACGAAGAAGTGCTCTGCAGCAGATGCAGATTTTCGGCCGAACCCCAACCTCCGGAGTTCGGCCGCTTTTTTCCTACGGAGTGTCGTCTTCCGCGAACGCCGCCTTTAGCTGGGCCCGGCGGGTCGCATTCTTGTCTTCGTACATCCGACGGTCGGCAAGCTCGCGCACGTCGTCCGGGAACAGAGAATCCGCAGGCGACAATGCAAACCCGCAGCTCGTCGTCACATCCATTTCCCCCGCCCCCACGACCGAGAGCTGCGCCACCGCGCGCTTCACGCGCGCCACGATGTCGGTGCAGTCCTCCGTCGTCATTTCGCCCTTTACCAAAAGACAAAATTCGTCCCCGCCCACACGAAACACCTGGGCTTCGTTGCTTACGCAGGCAATAAGGCGCTTTGCGACCGTCTGCAGCAAACGATCCCCGACGGCGTGACCGTAGCTGTCGTTGACGATCTTAAAGCCGTCTAAATCGAGGTAAAAGAGCGCAAACGGCGTTCCCGACAATTTTTCCAAGGTGAGCGCAAAGTTTCGGGCGTTGTAAAGGCCCGTCAGGCCGTCGGTATTGGCGAGTACTTCAAGCGCGTGCTTTTGAGAACTGTCTTCGCTCACGAGCATCACTTTGGTGAGAACGCCCTCATGCCACGCCAGGGGCACCACCGACATCACCATGAATCCCGTCTTATCCTTCGTGCAGTAATCAAACCGATAGACGTCGGTTTCCTTTCGAATTTTCCGGCGCAGTGCTGCCGTCGCGAGAAAATCCGCCATCGTGCCTTTTCGCTCATCGTTCAACGGCATCAGCACCTCGTCTATCCGGGACAAGAGTTCCGCGTAACGACCGCGGGGCCGATAGTGCATGTCATGCTCAAGGGAGTAGTACTGATACACCCCCGCTTCCAAATCACAGACTGCAAAGCGGTTCACCATGCGTGTGACGCCTCGCAGCAGCTGATCAAGAACCGCCTTTTCGCGGCTTAAGGCATTGCGTTCGGCTTCGCGCTGTTTGGAGAGCGTGATGTCCCTCAGATAAACGAGCACATGCCGCGGCGTACCGTCCTCGTTCCAATCCCCGGGCAGCACCGTCAAGCGGACCCAAACCGTCTTTTTACCGACGAGCAGCTCAAACTGACCGGACAAACCGCCTTTGTCAGCCTTTAGCGCCATGCGGATGTAATCCCGTTCGGTCAACTGCAGAAAACTCAAGCGGCTGTCGGGGCGAAGGAGCCCCCGAGCAAAGCGCAGGACAAAGTCACTCCACCCGTCATTGTCCGTGAGGAGTTCCTCCACGACCTCGCTCCGCTTATGGCATTCGTAGCGATCCGCGTCCAGATCCACAAAGAACTCACAGAGGTTCCCATCGGAAAACGCCCGCAGGAACGTCTCGTGCCGCAGTTCCCGTTCATCGGTGAGTTTCTCTTCGTTCACATTGCAGAGAATCCCCACCGCTCGACAGACGGTACCGTCGTGTCGCCTCACCACATGGGCCCGCGTGCGGAACCATTCATAGCGACCGCCCACCGACAGCCGGAATTCGGCATCAAAGAAGTCTTCCCCCGCCGTCGCCCCCGGCAACGTCTTCTCAAAAAGCGCATCAGTCGCCGGGCGATCCTCAGGATGCTCCAGGCTTTGAAACAGCGTTTTGCTCGCAGGCAGAGCATGCTCGTCACCCAACGCCAGGAGTTCTCGCAGCTGGTCGCTCCATTGAACTCGCCCCACCCGACCGTCAGTTGCGTAATCCACGCTCCAATAGGCATTGTCAAAAAGTTCGTTGACGAGCGCCAAACTCTGCGAATGCGCGTCGCACCGGATGGAAATCACCCACTGCTCCCGTCCGGTTTTGTCCGTGATGTCTTTCTTCACCACGTACATAAGCTGCGGCATACCGTCGGCCGTGAGCATATAAAAGCACCCCGCACCCTGTCGACGGCGAAAATCCTCCCGCGTAAAAGGAAAGAGCGGGGTATTCACCATGATTTTGGCAAGCGACGCCCCGGTACGCCGCACAAAATCATCGGCGGTATAGGCCAAGTCTGAAAGAAAGACCTCACTCAGAGAGACGATCGTAAGCGCCTCGTCGTAATACCCGGAAGCCACTCCCACAGGGTTGTTTTCCCGCAGCACGACGTTTACCGCCCGCGTCCAAGCATCGTCCGAACCGTTGCCGAGTAGCGGCTGCGAGGTACCGAACATCCCCATGGAACCGTCGGGACGAAAGCGATACCCAATCATTCACGGTTCTCCCGAAAGAAACGACGGCATCCGGGAAAACCATCCGACCGAACAGATACTGCGTCGGTTCTTTTGAAGAAAATGCAACTGGCTGCCATGGTGAGAGGCCCTTTAGCTTTGCGTCACAGCCTTTAGACTGCTTTGCCGAAAAAATGAGGGGCGTATTTTATCGGTTTCGATTTTGTTCTGCCATCGGTTTTCCACAGAAATTCATTGAACTTCCCCTTCGTCGTACTTCTTTGTCGGTAGTGTTTTCCCTCGTTATTCCGCCGGTGACGAGCGTTTTGTCAATCCGCAGCGGGGAAACTTCTTCCGCAACAAGGTGCCTCATCACGGATACGGAAACCGACTCATGGACATGTGTTCGTAAATTCTGAAAGCGCTCACCGTACGCTGCTAGCTTTCGGAGGAATGCACCTGGCACCGGGGAGAAGAAACCGCCGCCCCCGCCTATGGCGGCGTTCGGCTCCTTTTCGTTTTCCGGGGCGCTATTACGCGCTTCAATTCTTGTTTCTGCCGACTAAACTTCACAGCAATCCGCCGCAAACCGCTGCGGCACACCCTGCACCATCGGAGACCAGTCATGTCCCATCCTCAAGACCTCATTAAGACCATGACGGAACACACGTCCATACGCCGCTACACTGAAGCTCCCGTCACGGACGAAGAGCGTTCTGCCGTTGAAGACGCCGTTCGTGCCGCCTCAAGTTCCTGCTTTCTGCAGCTGGTAAGCGTCGTCCGCATTACGGATCCGGCGTTGAGAGATGCTTTTGCCCGACTCTCCGGCAATCAGCCCCACGTTAAATCAGCACCGGAATTTTGGGTCTTCTGCGCCGACTTAAGCCGCGACGTCGCCCGGTGCCCCGACGCCAAAACCGGTTGGACTGAACAACTCGTGATGGGCGTGCACGACGTAGGGATCGCCGCGCAAAACGCCATGACCGCCTTAGAAGCTCTGGGACTCGGAGGCGTCTTTGTGGGCGGCATCCGTAACGGCATTACCGAAGCCGACCGTCTTCTGAAGCTTCCGCAATACGTCATTCCGGTTTTGGGCCTCGCGTTCGGTCACCCGGCACAGAAAAACGAAGTGAAACCGCGGCTCCCGAAATCAATTCTCTTTTCAGAAAACGCCTACCGCGTGCCGGCATCTACGGAAATCGACGAATACGACGCGATGATGCGGAATTACTACCGCCACCGTCGCTCGGGCGCCAAAGATGTTTCGTGGACGGAAACGTTGAAACCCGTCATGGAACGCGAGCAGCGCCCCTGGGTACTGGATTTCCTCCGCTCCAAAGGCTGGGCATTTCGGTAACTTCACCAAAAGGTACCTCTCATGGAATTTTCCGAACTCATCCGCGCCCGCCATTCCGTCCGCCTTTTTGAAGCAACCCCCATAGCGAAAGACGTCCTCACGGCCGTCGTTGCCGACGCTCAACGGGCACCTTCCTGGGTGAACGCTCAGGAGTGGCAGGTCATCATAACTACGGGAGCCAAACTCGACGCGATCCGCCGACGTTATGCGGAACGCACTGCGGCCGGCATCAAAGGGGCGTCCGACTTTCCGCCCGCGCACCGCGAAGATTGGTCAGACTACGCCCAGGACAACATGAAGGCATTTTCCGAATCGCGCACGGCCGCCGGATTGGACGAAGTAAAAATCGCCTCCCAAACCGAACTCTTTCACGCGCCGGCCGTGGCGTACCTGCTCCTGCCGCGCAAAACCAATCGCTGGGCCATCCTCGACTTGGGCGGCTTTGAAGCCATGCTGTGCCTTGCGGCCGCCGACCGCGGACTTGGATCGGTTCCGGCCTACAACCTCGTCAAATACCCGGACATCCTGCGCGAGGAACTCGGCGTTACTGACAACATGCAGTTTGCGATCGGGATTGCCCTCGGGTACGAAGCCGACCACGCACTTAATCGCTTCCGTTCCGTGCGGCGCCCGGTCTCGGATTGCCTGCGATTTGCCCAATAACTGACCCGACGGGTACGGCTCTGTTTTACGGCACCCGCCATTCGCGCTCTTGGAGAACTTACCTCACCAAAAAAACGCCGTCGCACAAAAATATTTAGGCTTAGTTTTCAAAACGTTGCTTCACCTTTTCATCACATGTGTTCATAAAAGCCCTTTTCAAAACGTATTTTCGCTGTAGAATGCGCCCCGCGTTTGGGGCGATCCGTCCTCTTTCTCGTAGCCTTTCTGAGGGAAATGGTTGCAAAACGGAGAAAGGATCGGTAAACTCCGCGCTTCTCTGAAAAGAGAACGATTCAAGAAAATCAGTGACACGGAGTGGTAGTTCAGTTGGTTAGAATATCGGCCTGTCACGTCGAGGGTCGCGGGTTCGAGTCCCGTCCACTCCGCCACAACTTTCGGGTTGTACGTCGCTGAGTTTCTCGAATTAAAAATTTGCTATGCGGAGTGGTAGTTCAGTTGGTTAGAATATCGGCCTGTCACGTCGAGGGTCGCGGGTTCGAGTCCCGTCCACTCCGCCATAGATCGGGAGCGTAGCTCAGTTGGTAGAGCAGCGGACTCTTAATCCGTCGGTCCAGAGTTCGAGTCTCTGCGCTCCCACCAGAATTCATGAAAGCCGGTTGAAGTTTCCTACTTTGACCGGCTTTTGTTTTACCCGCCTATTTACGATCCCGCATCCGTAAGACCTATCACAACTTTTCAGCTCACGAGCGCCTGTGCTTATTTGTTTCAACACTTTATTGATTTTCAATCAAACCTTACTTGTTTCTCATCCTTAAATTCCGTCTGCTCATGTCTGACGACTTTTTTCAATGCCGTAAAAGTTGCAAAAACGAAGTGGTTTGTATAAACTTCGCGCTTCTCTGAAAAGAGAACGATTCAAGAAAATCGGTGACACGGAGTGGTAGTTCAGTTGGTTAGAATATCGGCCTGTCACGTCGAGGGTCGCGGGTTCGAGTCCCGTCCACTCCGCCATAGATCGGGAGCGTAGCTCAGTTGGTAGAGCAGCGGACTCTTAATCCGTCGGTCCAGAGTTCGAGTCTCTGCGCTCCCACCAGAATTCATGAAAGCCGGTTGAAGTTTCTTACTTTGACCGGCTTTTGTTTTGCCCCAAAAAACGCCGACCCCCGCTCCAAGAGCGGCTGCGGCTTACCGGCAGCACGCCGGTGTCTTCCCCAGAGTCGTTTTGAGTCAACACCAGGTATGGCGCTGAACGCAAGCCCCTGCCAGACTGCTTGGCGTGAAGTTCTCTTGAAAAGCATCTCAACTAAAACAAAGGCGTACCCCAGATTACTCTGAGATGCGCCTTTTTAGTTAACTTTCTTCCCCTTGTCAAGGAAAGTCTTTTCCTCGCTAAAGTCCTAACGCCGACTTCGCAGCGATGCGCCCGAATGTCAGCACATCAGCCGTTGCGTTCCCCCCCAAACGGTTCGAACCATGGATACCGCCGGCCACTTCACCCGCAGCGTAGAGGCCCGGAATAACCTGACCCTTGGTGTTGATCACCTGAGCGTTCGAGTTAATGTACAGTCCTCCCATTGTGTGATGAATTGACGGAGCACGAGGCGTCGCATAGAACGGAGCCTTCGTAATCTTATTGTGGAAGAGCGTACGTCCGAACTTCGGATCCGCCTTGGCTTCGACCATTTTGTTGAACTCGGCCACCGTCTTCACGAGGTTGCCTGCCGGCATCCCGAGCTGCTTTTCAAGACCTTCCAAAGTATCGGCCTTATAGATCCGCCCCAACTTCACCAACGTTTCCACATTCTCATTGAAGGAGTTGTTTTCCTTCACAATCGAAGCATCGTTGATGTCGTAGCACAGACCGCCGGGCTGCTTCTTAATGGCAGCGACGAATTCGTCACGGCGGGCATCTTCCTTGACAAACCGTTCGCCGTTCTTATTCACATCGATCACGTCGTCCAGACCGGACACCTTACGTGCTCGTCCCTGCAAAGCGCCGGTACCCGGTGTTGCCAACGGGTACACTTGCACGTAATTCATGCCGGTCGTATCGGCACCGATTTTTTCGGCCATGATGATGCCGTCCCCCGTCGCCCCCGGTTGGTTCGTGGAAACCATGTCCGGCGTCAGGTGCGGAGCCGACTTCCGGCGCAACACTTTATTCTGTGAGTAACCGCCGGTCGCCAATATGACGCCGTTGGCACTCTTGAACTCGTACTTGTTCCCTGTCTTGTCCGTCGCCTTCACGCCGACGACCTTACCGTGATCAAGCACCAATTCCTGAGCCCGCATACCGGTGATGATGCGAACGCCGTGGGCCACGGCAGCGTCATAAAGCGGCTGAATCAACCCCACGCCGGCGGGCGCATCCACCTGATGCGTGCGCTGCCACAATGCGCCGGCCCCCTGACTCACGTTATCCAACACCGGAGTACCGAGCCCCTGCATCCAATGCAACGTATCCAACACGTTTTCAGCGTACGTGCGAATAAGCGGGATATGGCCGACCTTATCGCCGCCGTTGTAAGTCTGCAACGCGTGCCATTCAGGGCAGTCAAACAACGCTTTGGATCCTGAAGCCAAGTACGCGTCATACTTTGCCTTCACGTCCGCCTGCAGCTTGGCGTGTTCTTCACTCACCGGCTTTTCGCTGATCGCAGCAACGACTCGCTTCTTCAGCTGATCCGTCATATTGAGGTGTACCTGACGATCCGGATCAGCAGCGTTGAACGCGCTGGCGCACCGCAGCGTATTGCCGCCGATCACCGGCATTTTTTCAAGCACAACAACTTTCTTGCCGGCTTCCGCTGCCGTCACGGCGGCAGAGAGCCCCGCACCGCCGGACCCGACGATGACCAGGTCGGACGAGACCGTACGTACGCCGACAAACGGTTTCAGTTTTTCAGGCAACGGCACCGGCTTCTGCAAGGAGGCAAAGTCCACACCGGACTGCTCCAACGCCTCCGTCACGGCTTTCTTAAACGCGGCACTCGTTACCGTCGCACCGGAAATAGAGTCTACGTTGAGCGTCTGATATCCGATAATTTCTTTACGCAGTTCCAGAATTGCCATTTCACCCATAAACGGTGTTTCCCGGCTGTTCAGAACCTTAATATCCTCAATACGATCCTTCGAGACAGTTACAGCCACATCAATGTAGCCGTTGCTGCCGTATGCCGACGCGTTGTACGTCCCGGGTTTAAATTGGGCTTTGGCGATCCTCTGTCCCTTGGCTTCTTTGAGCGCAGAGTTTACGGCCTGCTTAATAGCGTTGGAAGTCACGGAAGCCCCGGTAACGACCGGCACATCCGTCGACCCGGCATCAACAATAGCCTGAGGAATCTTTTCCGCAGCCACCGTACCGATCCCCGGGGTTTCGGAGCTCTTAGTTATCTTGACGGACTTCACAGCGCCGTTTTGAACGTTTACCTGCACAGTAACGGGACCATTGTGGCCGGCGACGGTTTTCGTGATAATTTCCGCTTGTGCACTCATTGCGAGCGCTGCTAAAGCAGTCGCTACCGAGACGGCTAATGTCTTGATCTGCATAAATCCCTCCTTTCGATCCCCAACGTGTGAGAATCGCTTGAACTTTCGCCCTCGAACCGGCTGAAGTCCGAAGGCTTCTTATGTCCTGCCCCCAAAATGGTATCCCTTCGGGGCTGAAATTGGGTAGACGAACCTCAGGGTTTTGCCGAAGATTCAGAGGAGGCGACTTTGGGGAGACTACTTTGGAATTCAACCTTCGCTTGGATTTGCTGGTCAAAAAAATCTATTCTCGATTACAGTGACCGCAAGAAAAAAAGTAGCCCTCGAGCACTCACAACTGGTTGCCCATAACGTTCGATCCTAAGCCTTCTCTCTTTTTCGAGTTGAACCCAAAAAAGGAAAGAGGCTTACCGACGGCGTGCCGGCGTCCTCACCAATGCTTTCTGCAGATAATCCCACGCCTTGCTCTTGGCAGCAGCGCCCGCCAAATCCACGCCGAACTTGTGCGTATAGAAAAAACCTTCCAGCGCCATGATGGCAACGAGCGTCTCCGCCCGACGATCGTCCGGAAGCGCATTGATGCGGGCATACAGTTTCTCGTACCAATCCCGCACGGGCTGCATGAGTTCCGCATCGTGCGAAAAATTGGATAGGAGCGCCACCCCGACCCGCGCCCACCCGTTGTCGGCCGCATCAAAACTTTTGAACCACTCAATGTACCCCGGCACCAGCGTCTCATCCGGGGTACCCTCAAACATCGCTTCGTGCCTCTCGAGCTCCGTATTCAGATGCTCGGCATAGTCTTCGAGCAATGCTGCCTGCAGCGCCCGCTTGCTCTTAAAGTGGTACATACAGGCGCCTTTACTCACGCCCGCCGCTTCCGCCACTTTGTCCATCGTAAGCGCCCCGATGCCCTCGTTGAGGATAATCGTACGCGCTACCGTCAGGAGCGTCTGCCGGGTACGCAAAGCTTTGGGAGTCGGCATGAAGGGCTACCTCTTTAAAATCCAAAATGATCCGCATCGGATACGAATTCGGCCGGCTTCCCCTTAAAGGAACCGGCCGAGAGAGAATTTACCCCAGAGCATCACTCCGGGGTATACGGTACAGGGATTACTTCGCCGCCTGTGCCGCCGCAGCGCCGGCAATACGTCCGAAGACAATGATGTCGGTGTAAGCGTTGCCGCCCAAGCGGTTCGTACCGTGCGTCACGCCGGTCACTTCACCCGCGGCCCAGAGACCGGGGATCACCTTGCCCTGCGCAGTCATGACCTGCGCCTTTTCGTTGATGCGCACGCCGCCCATCGTATGGTGGGTGGACGGCACGGCCTTGATGACGTAGTACTTGCCCTGGCTCATGTCCATCAGACCGGCACGATGGTGGAAGTCCTTGTCGTTGCCCTTACCCGTCATGGAATCCACGCGGTCGATCGTCGCCTTCAACTGACCGTAAGGCATCTTCGTGAAGTCGGCAATGCACTTCAAGTCGTCGCACGTCTTCATGATGCCCTGCTTCGTGAAGGCGTCGTATTCGGTCGCGTGTTCCTTCACCGTATTGGAAATCTTGCCGATATTGTCGTTCCAGAGCACCCAGCAGTAAGAGCCTGTCTGCGCGAGGATCGCTTCGGACAACACGTCGCGGCGGCCCAGTTCTTCCACAAAGCGCTTACCTTCCTGGTTCAACATGATGGCGCCGTCAAAGCGGGCGTCCGCAATGAGTTCAATCACGCCGGAAATCGGGTCGCAGATGGGGTACGTCTGAATGTACTGCATGTTGACGAGTTCGGCACCCGCCTTCTGCGCCATGTAAAGCGCTTCACCCGTCGTCCCCGGAGCGTCCGTCGTCATGAAGCGTTCGTCGATCTTCGGGTTGTACTTCTTCACCATCGCCTTGTTGGCGCCGAATCCACCGGTGGCAAGCACGACGCCGCCCTTAGCGTTGAAGGTGTAATTCTTCCCATCACGCGACGCGACGACACCCGTCACACGCCCCTTCTTATCCTTGATGAGGCGTTCTGCCTTCATGTTGGTGATGACAGGAATGCCGAGAGCGTCCGCCTTCGCCTGGAACTTCGCAATGAATTCCGTACCGGTGTGTCCCACGGGAATCAGAGCGCGCTTGCGGCTGTGACCGCCGAAGAAGAACAGGTTGTCGTCTTCAAAGCGCACGCCCAAATCGTCACGGCACCACTTCGCGGCATCGAGCGCGTTATGCGTCATGACGTTGATGACCTTCATGTCACCCTTTTCGTCGCCGCCCTTATAGGTATCCTGGGCATGCAGTTCGGGGCTGTCGTCCGTGATGCCGAGCTTGGGCTGCACCCAGTTCTTCGCCACGTTCATTTCGGCCCCCGAAATGAGGGAGTTACCGCCCACGGCCGGCATCTTTTCAATCAGAACGACGTTGGCGCCCTTTTCCTTCGCGGTAATCGCCGCAGAGAAACCGGCACCGCCCGCACCGATCACAACAACGTCATAGGTACTCTTCTTAGGAAGCGCCTTTTCAACCTTCTTCACAACCTTCTTGTCGTTCTTGACGAGCGTCACGCCGGCCTTCTTCGCCGCATCCTTCACGGCGTCCAAAAAGCCCTTCGAAGAGAAGGTAGCACCGGAAATGACGGGAATGTCAGCGGAATTGCGAGCCACCACATCGTCCTTCATGTCCGTGAATACTTTTTTCGCGAGCACCGGGTTTTCGGCGTTCTTCACCACACGGATGGACTGGATGCGGTTGTTGTCAAACGTCACTGCCACAGTGATGTCGCCGTGCTTACCCACGCCCGTACCTTCGGTAGTAACGGGAGCAGCAACGGAAGCGAGCGCCGTGAAGCCCAAGGCTGCCGACACGACGGCAGCGGCCAACGATTTTTTGAACTGCATGAGTGATTTCCTCTCTCAGGAACAAATATGGGAACCGGTATTATATTTAAACCAACCGGTCGGTTTTTTTAAATCTACACCTTTCGAATTAGTACTCTCCCGAGTACATCTTTTACCCGATACTCGATTCTATCTGAATTAACGCTGAAAATTGCTCTTATCCGTATTTTCACTTACCCTGTATACGGTATTATTTTAAACCATCTGGTCGGTTTTTAATTCCGCCGTCCGACGCAGAACGTCCGAGCGTTGATCCAGAGAACGCCCGCTCTTTCTGCCTCATTTTGTTTTCCGTTTTCTTCAGAGGTCTTCCGTCAAAATACGCGTCGCTCAGGGTGCCCCCATCGCCATCGCACCGACTGCAATGAAGTATCTCATGGATTCCTACAACCTCGTGATGACGGCCGCCAGGGCGGTAGAAATCCACGGGCTCACGGTGGACATGAGTTTCAACAAAAATCACCACCTTTTTTGCCGCCAAAGGCGAATTGACGAAAGTTGCCAAGAACGCCGGCATCAATGCCTCTAACGACGGCCTCAGCGTAATCATCAACGCCACGAAGGGAGACTTCTCGTCAGCGCAGGTTACGCAGTACTTCGTTGAAAACAAGGATCTCAAGGGCGCCGTCATTCCGTCCGCAAACTTTGAACCGCTTCCGATCGCGATTTCCGCCGAACGCACCGCCGTGCCGCTTGCGCACGTTGCTCACAACTCGGTGCAGCGTACGCTCCGCATGGATGACGATCGTTTCTCCGGTCTCCCCCGGTATCTCACGGCCGACACCCATAAGAACGGCCTCAGCTTCGGCAGTACGGAAGATTCGATGTTTTCCGTTGATGCGGAAAACGTTGATCTCGCCAATCCCGTGAGCATGGACGGTTCCGCAGTAGAAGGCGACATTGAAGACACGGGCTCCAACCTCCCGCGCATTGCGGAACGTCTCAACCGCTCCGCGTCCAACATTCTGGATCTCTATTCGATGGAACTCCTGCACGCTTCGCAGGCTGAGGATCTTCGCAAGCCCCTGCAGACGAACGGGAAGCTTTCGGGGAACCCCTGGCGCTTTACGACGCCTACCGTGCCAAGGTTTCCTTCGTCACGAAGGATCGCATCTTCTCGCAGAACCTCGCCGACGGCGTGGAACACCTGAAGCACTACTAAAAATCCGGCCGGGTAAGGTTCCCTCTCCGCTTTACCCGGCCGCGATACCCGTCCGACGATGAGGTTCGTGCTTTTGCGACATCCGGAATTTCTTCTCTCCGTCAGCCCCCTGCTCGACGGTTACCTTACCGTTGCTGCCGGTTTTCTCATCGCACACGTTTTTCTTTCCGCCTCGTCATTTCTCACGTCCGTTTTTGCGGGCTGTTTTATGGCGGGAACTTTTTGGGGATCGCTCCTCATCGGTCGTTATGCCGACCGGTACGGCAATCCATTTTTTGTCGAACATTACTCGTCGTTCCGGCACCCGCAGCCGGAGCCGCTTTCTTCACGGACAATCGTGTCGCCGTCACGATGATTCAGTGCATCATCGGTCTATTTATCGGTGCCAACCAGCCGGTGTCGCAGGCAATCGTCGCGGAACTTTCCTCTCCGGAAAAGCGTTCTAAACGTCTCTTGTTTTTGATGCTCGCGTGGTACGTCGGCGCCCTCACTGCCGTCGCGGCGGAGTTCCTCCTACTTTCTGCCACAACAATTGAAGGGAGTTCGTGGCATGCGTTTTACGCCCTGTCCGCCTGCCTGTGTCTTTTGAGTCTGCCGCTACGGCATCGACTGATGCAGGAATTTCATCCGTCAAAGCAGCCGCAACCGTCAAAACAATTCCCTCGTTAAAACCGTACCGAAAAGCGCTGCTTTTCTGCTGCAGTTTCTGGACATGTCAGACGCTGCCTGTAATGGCCGTGATGTTCTATTCACCCGTAATCTTGAAAAGCGTAACCGGGAACCTCAACCCGCTCCTGCAAGTCGCTCTTATCTACATGGGATTTCTGGCAGGTACGCTGCCGATGCTGAAATTCGGAGACTGGTTGCCCACTCGTTGGGTTCCGGTGGGAACATTTGCCGCCATGACGGCATGGCTTGGGAGGCATTGCCTGCGATCCGTCTGCCGACATGCTTGGCATTTGCTTCGGGCTCTATGCCCTAGCATACTGAATGCAGTCAACGTTGGATTATTCGCTGCCAAATCAGCTTTTTCGGGAGTGTCTCGATTTTTGTGTCCAGGGTGGTTTTCAAGAGGGCAACCAATCACGGCTGTCCTTCATGTATAGGGGGTTAAAAATCAACGATCAGAGGCTGAGGGGGCCCCTCAGCCGTCGCCAAAAATGCGCCAAGCGCCACGCGGAGGGTTCCATCATACCTTGCATCATTCCATCGCGTTGGTAAAGCGCTCACCGAAGAGTAGAGCAAACTGCGGCATGGCTGATGACCACCTGGTGCTGGCACGCGTCCAGGTCTCAGTGTAGTTCCTGATAGCCAGGTAAATCAGCTT
>UQUM01000039.1 GCA_900544255.1 uncultured Sutterella sp. | reverse complement strand
TACTCGGTTTGGATGGAAACGTGCCATCCGTCGGCCTGTCGGGAAACCGTCACATTCTTGGCCTTGCCTTGAATGAAACGGCTTCGCTTGTATTTGACCCAGCCGATGCTCGGCAGATAAATCTGCCGTCGTCCTTCGTCAATCTTGAAGCCCTGCGGGAAACGGAAGGTGTCTGTTGTCACGAACTTCTTGTGCTTCTTCGGGAAGGCCGACAGACCTTTGAAGAACTTCTGGAAAGAGCCCATCAGCTCCTTCAGCGATTGCTGGAGAACCTGAGAGTGCGTTTCCTTAAGCCAGGGATTCTGCTCCTTCCAAACCAGCAGTTCGGAGCAAAGCTTCGCATAGCTGAGGTGGAAAGCCGAATCCGCTGCACGACGCTCTTCGTTCCATGCAAGCCCTTGGTTGTACACCCAGCGCGCGCAACCGGCGAAGCGGGACATTTTCCCGTCTTGAGCTCCGTCGGGTTTCAGTTTGAACGAAAAGCCTTGGCGAATAATCATGCCTATATGATACTTGCGTTCATCGAAAAACACGCGGCTTATATCTCCGCCCTGAAGGACGGAGCTTTACGACGCAATTGGGTAAAACCGCAGCTGCCCCGGGTTAAACCGACGCACAATGAAGCGTTCTGCCGTCCGCGGCCGGCGGATGATTTTCTCCGTATCTACATCCGCAAACCGCGGATCGTCCGCATCAAACCGCACCAATTCGTAACGACAGACCATGGAACTGCCGGCCGTCACCGGCATATGGCCATAGTACGAAATCATCGACGCAATCCCCGCAGACATTCCGATGGTTTTCAGGCAGTCATCCGACTCAAAACCGAGCGTCTTCAACTGCGCCCGCGCCGCCAGTGCCACCGGTTCGTAACTGCGGTTTGCGTCAAAAGCCGGCGTAAAGAGTTCCGCCGTCAAAATCCACAGCACGGCGAGTCCCGCCGCCGACAACCAGGGACCGTTCCACAGTTTGAAGGATCGGGAGTGCACGCGCTTATAAACCGTCCACGCCCAGAAGGCCGACACAAGAAGCGCTGCGAGAATTCCGAACCACCCGGCGTCGCCCGCGGTAGCCGTGGGGGCCAAACCTTCAATGGAGCGCGCCATCTTCGGCGGGAACCCCATGAGCCACGCCAGCCAATAGAGCCACAGCGCCACGCTCCCCAGCGTCGTCACCGTCACGGCAAACCCGTCGAGCATACTCTTCCAGGAGCGGCTCGCGGAAATGAGGCCGAAAGCCGCCAGCGTGCAAAGAGGTGCCATCGTCATGTTGAGGAGGTCTTCAGCCTTTAAGTCGCCCGAGGCCAGGAACCCCGCAAACCAAGACGCCAGAAAAATCAACGGCAGAGCCATAAAGGGCGCGCACACCTGACGCCGCCACCGCACCACCGCCAGCACGGCAAAAGGCCACGCCGGGCACAGATACCACACGATATGTTCCAGGAACCAGCGCAGTCCTTCAAAGGAGGCCAATCCGAAAAAGCCCGCCTGCGCCTGTGCCCACAACAGGAAATAGTCACTGATGACTTCGGACGCGAGGCACCATGCCGCAACCGGCCATGCAACAAACAAGAGGGCCGCCGCGGCAATCGTGATGGCAAATTTCTTATCGGCCTTACCGCGCGCCGGCACCAAAAGGAACGCAAAAAGCGTCGCCACCAAAACCGTCACCCCCATGATGAGGCTTGAGGCCAACATAAGTCCCGCGACGGCAACCCCGGCCAAAACCGCACCAAAATAGGGACGCGTCAAGGACCAAGCGCAAGCAAAATACGCCATGGCGCAAAACGCCAATTCAGCGCACTCGTAATTGGGTTCCCGAATGCGAAGCACGAGCCCGAACATCGCCACAAAAAAAAGCGTCGCCGCATCCGCCACCAACCGCCCGTAATCCCGATAGGTGGCGCTCCCAGCAAACACCTGAGCCGCGGGCTGCGCCTCCGTACGCCGTGCGAGGTACCACGTACCGTACCAGATGGAGGCCGTCGTCACCGCAAACCAGAGGGCAGCCGACAATCGCGCCGCGGTAACGGGCGTCATCCAAGAGAAAATGCGGACTAAAAAAGCGCCCACCCACAAAGAGAGCGGCCCGTGAT
Source organism: uncultured Sutterella sp. (assembly GCA_900544255.1). Lineage (GTDB taxonomy): Bacteria > Pseudomonadota > Gammaproteobacteria > Burkholderiales > Burkholderiaceae_F > Duodenibacillus. Next base: position 14,665 of record UQUM01000039.1, on the reverse strand, counting down.
CGGTAACGACGAGCCCGGAAGCCATCGGGAAAAGCCACGAAACATAGTCCCCGCGCGCCATCTCCACGATTTCACCGATGGCGGCCCCTTCGCGGACGCTCCAGATGCCGCGGTCATAAAGCCCGGCGAAAATAAAGCACACCAAAAGGGCGACGAGCACCAGCCGCGGCAGTTTGGCGGCGGAGACGGCGGTCACATGAGCGGGAGTCGGACGAAGATCAAGCATGAAAATTCGTATAAGCAGGAAAATCGTGCGTATCTTAAAGAAAAATGCCGCCTTCTGGCGACAAAAAACGGGCAGTTGCTCAACAAAAGGCATCTTTTGTGAGCTTCTGCCCGTTTTCGGAACGCTCCGCAAAATAAATTCACGGAGCCGCCGATTTCGTCGGTCGAACCGATTACTTCTTGGCCTTGGAGGCCGCGGCGTCGAGTTCCTTGTTCTTCGCAGCGAACTTGGCGCGGAACTTTTCCACGCGGCCCGCTTCGACGATACGCGTCTGAGCGCCCGTGTAGAAGGGGTGGCTTTCAGAAGACGTATCAAGCTTGAACATCGGGTAGGTCTTGCCGTCGATTTCAACGGTTTCCTTCGTCTGCACGGCGCTCGAAATGATGAAGGTCTTGTTGATGGAGAGGTCGACAAACGCGACTTCGCGGTATTCGGGGTGAATATTGGGTTTCATTTGATTAAATCCGATTAATGTGTCGGTCGCCCTGGCTCGCCTTGCGCATCTGCCGCTATAACTTAGCCGCCCGAAGGCGGAGCGGTCTTACGACGGGCATGCAGCCCACGTGCCAAACCGGGAAAGACGCGCATTATCGAGCGTTTTGTTCATAAAATCAAGCTGCATCCGAATTTTTTTGCACGTTCACTTCAATCCGTCCCCGAAAACCGCGGCGTCAAAGCCTTGATCATAAGATCCGTCATCGCCGTAAGATCCGTCGCCGGTGCCCAGCCCCACTCCTCTCGGGCCGCCGTGTCGTCCAGCGAATCGGGCCAACTTTCCGCAATCGACTGCCGCAGTTCATCCACCTGATAGTCCATCGTGAAGTCAGGCATCACCTGCGTCACAGCCCACCGGATGCCTTCGGGATCAAAACTCATGGCGCCGACGTTAAAACTGTTGCGGTGAACGAGTTTTGCGGGATCGGCGCGCATGAGATCGATCGCCGCCCGCAGCGCGTCGCCCATATACATCATGGGCATAAAGGTGCCGGCTGCAATCGGACAATGAAACGTTTCCCCCTTCACCGCGCTGTAATAGATGTCGACTGCATAGTCCGTCGTCCCGCCGCCCGGCGGCGTTACGTGGCTGATGAGTCCGGGATACCGCACCGAACGCGTATCCACACCGTACTTGCGGAAGTAATAGTCCGACAACAGTTCGCCCGCAACCTTCGTGATGCCGTAGATCGTCCGCGGCCGCATCACCGTGTCCTGCGGCGTGGCGTCATGCGGGCTTTCGGGGCCGAACGCCCCGATGGAACTCGGCGTAAAGACTGCACAGTGTTCGCTTCTCGCTGCTTCCAGCACGTTGATGAGACCGTTCACGCCGACGTTCCACCCCGCAAGCGGCATGGCTTCGGCTTTTGCCGAAAGAAGCGCCGCCAAGTTGAAAATGGTATCTATGCGATGGCGACGAATGACGGCGACGAGCCCCTCCCCGTCGAGGATGTCGATTCGCTCCAAAGGCCCCGCACCCGCCATTTCGACAGACAACGGGGTACGGGAGAAGCCCGCCACCACCGAATAACCTTCCGCACGGAGCGCCGGCACGAGTTCGCTGCCGATCTGACCGGCGGCTCCGATGACGAGTACGTTTTTCATATGCGCCTATGCCTCATTTACATAAAACAGTTTTACCGTAAACTCCGCCTCATCGTTCGGCCTGCTCCAACCGGTAGAGTTTGTCTCCGGCGCGCACTGTTTCCGGTACCTTAAACGTCACCCGCATGCCGCGGGACGCTTCGGTGACCGTCCCCGCGTCATCCATCAGGCACTCGGGTTCCGCGTACACGGCGCCCGTCGTGGGCCCCGTCACCAAAAGCTTTTCACCGAGCTTTACCGTCCCCGCCAAAATTTCTGCCTGGGCAACGTGAGCTTTGGCAAAGTAATTGACGAGCCGTCCCACGAAAACTTTCTTCTCGGTCGCGCACGACCCGTAGGAATGCACAATCTCCGCCGTTTCCGCCCCGAGGTAGTGCCCCGCCCAAAAGCCGCGGTTAAAAACCGTCGCCAACCGATCGTCCCACGCCCGGCGCTTCGCGTCATACGTGCCGTCCGCAATCGCTTTCAAGGCTTCGTCGTAGCAAGTCGTGACGGTGCGCACATAATCCGCGCCGCGGGCCCGCCCTTCGATTTTAAAGACCGTCACCCCGGCGGCCGTCATTTTGTCCAAGAAGTCGATCGTCTTGAGATCCTTGGGACTCAACACATAGCCGTTTTCAAGTTCTAATTCCGTACCGCGCTCCCGATCGACGAGGTTGTACGTACGGCGGCAGTTCTGCAGGCATTCGCCGCGGTTGGCACTCTTGCCGCGGGTGTGCAGACTCATCCAGCAGCGTCCGCTCATTCCCATACAGAGCGCCCCGTGGCAGAACATTTCCAGGCGCATCGCTTCGCCGCCGGTACCTAAAATCGGCTTATCCCGCACCGCGTCCGCGATGCAGCGCACTTGGTTGAGATTCAATTCGCGCGCGAGCACCGCGGTTTCGGCGTACTGCGCATAAAACGCCAAAGCTTCGGTATTGGAAATATTGAGCTGCGTCGACAAATGCACCGGCAAGCCGACCTCACGCGCCGCGAGCACCGCCGCCATATCGGACGCAATCACCGCGGACACACGGGCTTTCGCAGCCGTCGTCATCAAGGCCTTCATTTCCGCCAGTTCTTCGTCGTAAAGCACCGTATTGACGGTGAGATACCCTTTGACGCCTGCGGCGCGGCAACGATCCATCACGCGAGGAAGATCGTCTGCTCGGAAATTCCCCGCGGCATGCGCCCGCATATTGAGCCGACCCACACCGAAATAGACGCTGTCCGCCCCGCCCTCAATCGCGGCCGACAATGCTTCTTCACTCCCCGCGGGAGCCATCAGTTCCCAATCACTGCGACGCATTCTTTTTTCCCTGGCAGCAAGATACACAAGCCTTGTATCATACCCGCCGACAGCCGCCCTTCCGTGCGGCATTTGATTTAATTGCCATGAAATTTACCGAACAGCTCCGCCGCCGCTCCGAGGCGGTTGATTCCATGCTCTGCGTGGGACTTGACCCGGACGTCAACCGTTTTCCGGCCTGCGTAAAGGAAAAGCCCGACGCCCTTTACGAATTCTGCCGCGCCATCGTGGACGCCACGGCTCCCTACGTCTGTGCGTTTAAACCTCAGATTGCGTACTTTGCGTCCGCGGGTGAAGAAGACGCACTGATCCGCCTCATCGACTACATCCACGCTAATCACCCCGACATTCCGGTGATTTTGGATGCCAAACGCGGCGACATCGGTTCCACCGCCAAACACTATGCCCGTGAAGCCTTCGAGCGCTTTAAGGCGGACGCCCTCACGCTGTCGCCCTACATGGGCGGGGACACCATCGAACCCTATTTCGCCTATCCTGAAAAGGGACTCTTTCTTCTTTGCCGTACGTCCAACCCGGGCGGCGCCGATATTGAAGAATTGGTAACCAAGGACGGCCTGATGGTCTTTGAGCACGTTGCCAAGGCGGCGCAAGGTCCCTGGAACAAAACGGGCGAACTGGGGCTCGTGGCGGGCGCCACGCAACCCGACGAAATCCGCCGCATCCGAGTCCAGGCACCGACGCTCCCCTTACTGATGCCGGGCATCGGCGCCCAGGGCGGAGACGTAAACGCTGCCGTTGCCGCGGGGCTGGCCGCCGACGGCTGGGGCATGGTGATTAATTCGAGCCGCGCCGTGCTTTACGCCGGAAACGACAAACACTTCACGGACGCCGCCGCTGCCGCAGCAGAGAAGACGCGCGACGCCATTCGCGAAGCGAAGAAACTCGCGCTCGCCGCCCGCTGATTGCACTCATTTAAAGGCCGTCCGGATCCCTTTGCCGAACGGCCTTTTTGCATCACAGAAAAAACGCACCGATCCGAAAACCGATGCGTCAAAGTCCGGCATGCGGGTGACTCTGCTCATTCACCCGCACGCCCTACCAGAGGAAACTGTGATGACGGAAAACTCAGATGTCAAAAAGCGCTTCCAAAGCATCCCGATCTTTGGCGAGTTCCGGTTTTTCCGACAAAACGATCATGAGCTTGAGTCGAGCCTTGGCGGCGGACAATTCGCCACCCATGGCCAAACCGGCGCGCCGAGTATCCGTCACGCTGCCCGGATAACCGTACACATCCAGCACCCGGCCACCCGGCGTCCGGGTCGTCAGCACAACGGCTACGCCCTTTTTCACGGCATCTTCAATGCCGGGAACCATGGGCGGCGGCACGTTGCCGCGACCGAAACCTTCGATCACGATGCCTTTGCAGCCCTGACTGACGGCAAAATCAATGTAGTCGCGCGTCGAGCCCGTCATGCACTTAATGACGTCCACGCGGGCCGTCAAGGCTTTCGGCGCAAAACGCTTCACCCCGAGCGGCTTACGGCGGAACACGATCTTGTCGAGATCCACATAGCCGACCGGCCCCCACCACGGGGACTGGAACGTTGCGGGATTGGCAGAGTGCGTCTTCATCACCTCGCCCGGCGCATGCAGCGTCTCATTGAGGCACACCAATACCCCCATACCGACGCATTCCTTACTCGCCGCCGCCTTCACGGAGCACAGAATGTTCATCGGGCCGTCGGGACTCGTGTCACCGGCACCGCGCATCGCGGCCGTACAGACAATCGGTTTTTCACTCTTATGCAGCAGATCGAGGAAGAAGCTCGTCTCTTCCAAGGTATCGGTACCGTGCGTCACGATGGCACCGGCCACGTCGTCGCGTTCCAACGCCTTTTCAATCGCGACGCTCAAATCCCACATATTCTGCGGCGTCATTCCGGGAGAAGCGATGTTGGAGAACTGCACGAATTCCAAGGGCGCCACATCACCCAGTCCCGGCACGGCAGCCGCCAGATCCTCACCCGTGCAGGCAGGGACGAGGCCGTGCTTTGCGGGATCGTACTTCATGGCAATCGTACCGCCCGTCGCGAACACCATTACTTTCTTGTCAATCATTCTCTGCTCCTTCTCAAAGAAGTCTTTCGGCTTCTGAACAAAACACTCAACCTCTTACGGTAAGACCGTGCCCGACGGCACGCGACGCGGCAGCCGCGACTTCCTTTACGGCGTCTTCCCGCCGCTCGTGCAAAAGTGCCACGGCTCCCAACACCACGTCGGCGAATCAATTCACGTCGGCCAACGTGAGCGCCGGATACACCGACCGCTCATTTTCAGTCGTCGGCACGAAAAGCGACAAGCAGCCGGTCGTTCCGGGAATCGCCCCGACTCCGCCCATCACTTCGTGAATATCGTCGCTCATGAAGGTGACGCCGCCCAAATCTTCGCTCACAAAGCGATTAATTTCCGCCGCCAACCGCACCTTTTCGGCGCTTGTTTCCGCAGCCGAGAACCGACGAGCCAATGCTTGCAGTCGTTCTCCCATTTGCCGCGTGAGTTCCCGCATGGCCCCTTTTTTCCGCGCCAACAATTCCCGAGGATAAAGAATCGGATACCCCAACTGCTGCGCCGAAGCTTCAAGGCATTCACTCACCGTGACATTGTCATCGCCCGGAAAAGCCCGCGTGACGAAGGTCGGCTCCGTAATTTCCGACGATATCGGTTCCGAATACACCTTACCTTCCAACAGAATGGTCGGCAGGTGATCCAACCCCAGCCGTTTCATCAAGGCGGCTTTGCCGGCAAGATTCACATTGCCTTCAACGTCTTCGTTGGGTCCGAGTCCGCCCTCGGTCGCATTGACGACGGCAAGCAGCGAAACCGCCACGCCGTCCACATCAATGACGCCTCCCAACTGGCGACCGATATTGCCGGGAACTTGTTCCGTTGCGCTTAAAAACGCTTTCGGGAAGTTCTTGGTAAAACTATCCAACACCGCATTGGCAATCGCCGTCTGCAAAGCCACCGGCACTTCCATCGCCCCCTGACCCAGCGTACGGCCGAAGGCTTTCATCGCATCCGCCTGCGTCGTCACCGCGGATAATCCGACCGCCCGCTGCGAGAGCTCCGCCTCAAAAGGCGTCACGCCGCGGCGCGCCGGCGCATAGGCAACGCCCCCCGAGGCGATGCAGACCGTAAAGCCCCCTTCTCGGCCGACCCGAGGAATCACCTCACGGATCGTCAAATCCAATTGCGTCGCCCGCTGCAGAATCAGAAGGACGGTCGCCAAGCCGCCCGAATCGTCCTGGACGAATCCGCAGTGACTGTTGGCATGACCGCACCCGGCATGACCGACAATGCCCAATGTCCCCTGTTCGGCTGTGCTGAGTCTCACTTGAGGCATCTTAATTCTCCTTCTGAGAAACCTGTCAAAAGAAATTTCCCCGGCAGAAGATTTCTTTTGACAGGCGCCCTGAAAATTCAGGGCACCTGATTTTGCGGTGTACTACTTCATTAAACGATCGTCAGAATAACCGTGATGATGAAGGCCACCAGGCAACCGGCCAAAATGGAGGGACGCTGGAAGGCGTTTGCCGTCTTCAGGTCACTGCCGGGCACCACCGGAATCACCGTAGCCAGAGCCGCTACCGGGCCGCCGGTCAGGAAGTACTGAATCAGGGAAGCACCGGAAGCCGCCGCGAAGCAGGCCGCGAACGGATCCGCACCGGTCTGAAGCACTACCTGAAGCATCGGCACCAACACGGAAACCGAAGCCGCATAAGACTGGGTGAGGAACCCCGTGAGGAACGCCACACCGAAGAGAATCAGCACCGGAGACACCGAGAGAATCGGCCCGACCGCGTCGCTCATCGTCTGCACGAGACCGATCTGCTTGATCACGGTGGACATGAAGAGGAAACCGATCGTCGCCACAATCGGCGTCGCGATGAGGGAAACGCCCTTCATCATGGCCGCTTCCGCTTCACGAGCCGGCTTCTTCGCGAGCAGCATGCAGACGATGGCCGAGGCCAAACCGACGAGGAAAACCGGGAACCCTAAAACGAACCCGACCAACAGAATGACGAACGGCAGGAACGCATTAAGGGACGACGTCGCGTATTCACGGCTTTCAATTTCCGCCATGATCTTGGCTCGATCCTCAGCCGTAATCTGCACACCGCGACGACGCATATCCGCATTGCAGCGAATCGCAGAAACGAGGAAGATCGCCAAGCAGGCAATGAGCCCCAGCACGTTGAAGAGCCCGAAGCTGATCCCGGCCGTTGCAATAAGAGCCACCTGAGTGGGATGCGTAAACCCGGCGAGGTTGCCGATATGCCCGGCGTGAGCCTGAATACCGGCGCACTTATTGGGATCCACGCCGAGGCGGACGGCGGCAGGCCCCGTAATCACGGCCGTAATGACGGGCTGCGTGAACCCCGTCAACGCACCGATGACGCCTGCGGCAATACCGCCCGCCGTGCAGACCCCGGTACCGCCGCCCAATTTATTGCCGACACGGACGATATCGCGAATGATCACGTCCATGAATCCCGTTGCCTGCATGATGCCGATGAAAAGCAGAATACCGGTCATATCCGCAATTACGGGATTAAGACCTGACGACACCATTTTGGCAATCGTCATGCCTTCTTTTCCGGTAATGGGAAAACCTGCCACCAAGGCAGAAATGGTGGCGCCGCAGATGGCGGTGATGTAGATGGGTGTTTTACCCGTAATCATCAGTAGTAGCGTTGCTACCATGAGGATTTGGGCAATGGCAGAAGCTGTCATGATTTGTTTCTCCCGTGGTATGAACCGAAAGGAATTTTCGGCTCTTTACGGTTGTCAGAATAATTCCGAGCACGTACAACAAATCGGCTCAAGGTTGATTCTGCCGACGGTAACTTGCCGACCCGTAAAGGAAAGAAACAAAAAGATTGCAGAAAAATTACAGCCCGCCAATCAGAGCAGCGGATCCTCCGTAAGATCACGCAGGATGTAGCCGACGCCGGAATAGGCTGAAATCACGCCGCCTTCAAGCCCGGCTTCTTCGAGTTTTCTGCGGATACGGGTAAACGCCACCCGCAGATACTGCAGTTCGCCGATCGCCTCGGTTCCCCACACGCACCGCAGAAGATGCTCGTGCGTCATCACGGTTCCGGGCTCTTTCATCAACGCCGCCAGCAAACGAAATTCCGTATCCGCCAGGTGAATTTTTTTATCAGCGCACCATACCCGCCGCGTGGCCGGACAAACTCTGAGGGGGCCGTTCACCAATTCCGCTTCGCCGCCCGCCGTCGAACACTGCCCGGACGAGCGCCGCAATACGGCCCGGATGCGAGCGACCAACTCCTCAAACGAGAAAGGCTTAGTGACGTAATCATCAGCGCCGACGTCAAACCCCTGCATCTTGTAGGCCCGTTCGCTTCGGGCGGAGAGAAAAATGATCGGCACGTCCGACAAGCGGCGAATCTTTTCCGCACACTCAAATCCATCCATGCCCGGCATCATGACGTCCATCAGGATCAAATCCGAACGCAGTTCCGACGTCTTTTCCTCAAAGTACGCCAGCGCCTTGACCCCATCGGCCGCCGGCACGACGTCGTACCCGAAATCTTCCAGGTTTCGGGCTACCAACCGACGAATCTTCGTTTCGTCATCCACAATCAGAATCAGCGGGCGGTCGTTCTGCACTTTTGAAATCCTCCTACCTTTCGAGTCCGAAGGATTCTACGCAGGAATGGTGACGGTAAACGTGGAAGATTTTCCCAAAATGCTCTGCACCCCGACTTCACCGTGGTGAGCCTCCGTAATTCCCTTCACGATCGTCAGTCCCAAGCCGGCACCGCCCCCGACGCGCCGCGTCGTCATGTCTGCCTGATAAAACGGCTCGAAAATCTTCGCCAAACGTTCCTGCTCAATGCCTTTTCCCTGATCCGTAACGCTGATGACGACCGTTCCCTTCGCCCCCGGACGAACGACGACCCGACATTCGGCCGCTGCCTGCGTCTCTTTGCGGTACCGCGCCGCGTTCACAAAGAGATTGATGAAGACCTGCGTGAGACGCAGCGGATCCGCGCAGATCACTTCGGCCTCAGGATCGATTTCCCGTTCGACGTTCACCGGGTACCGAGCCCGTGCCAAACGGGCCGCCCGGTCAATGAGACTTGCTACCTGAACCACCCGTTTGTCAAGCTTCATCGCGCCGCCTTCAATCCGCGACACGTCCAAAATGTCATCAATCAACTGTCCCAATCTCAGCGTCTCATCCATCAGTTCGTTGACGTCCTCTGCGTTGCTCGTTCTTCCCGCGTCCGCATCATGCTTCACGGATTTCGTCAACAACCGCAGAGCCGTCACCGGGGTCTTCAGTTCATGGGCCACGACGGAAACCAGGTTTTCCTTCATGGCATCAATCCCCGCTTCCCGGGAGATATCCCGGATAAGCCAACCGCTTCTCCCCCCGGGGAAGCCCGGCAGATCCGACACCTTGAACCCGACGACGTCCAAGGTCTGCGTGACGGACTTCGTCGTACGGCGCACCAGACGCGTATGCTGCAGTCCGGCTCCGTCGGGGATCGTCTGCCCGTACAGCATTTGAATGTGTTGACGCCCGTAAATTCCCACCAACGGCCGACCGTCGTTCACCAACCGGCAGGCGTATTCATTGGCGTAAATGACGCGCCCCGAGCGACCCAAAATAACCACGCCGTCCGTCATGGATTCAAACACCGTCGTAAGCGTCGCGTGTTCCGTCGCCAGCTGCGTCACCAGCGCGTTGTTGGCCAGCACAATCGCGAGCGAATTTGCCAAACGACGTAGCGAATCCACCCGATCCGGCGTCATGACGGCGCCCTGCCCCGCCACCAACCAACCGTAGGTCGTTCCCGAAAGTTCCACTTTCACGGGCATCACGCCCTCGGGCGGCTCCGCCTCATTTCCAACTGTGATGAAAGTGAGTTCTGCCAATCCCAGCAATACCCGAAATTGATCAACGCTCCCTGCAACATGCGACTTAAGCGCCGACTCCCGATCTTCCCCGCCCTGCATCGGCAGCAACAACTGCTGCAGCGCCCTTAATTCCGCATTACGGCTCAAGAGCGTAAACGTGCGTTCCGCCACCTCCTCTTCAAGCTTGGCGTTGAGCCGTTCCAATTTTCTGCGGCTCTCGTTCACCATGTCCGCCATACGCTCGAAACGCTCGCCGAGCTCAATAAATTCCGTAATCCCTTCTTTTTCGAGCTGCGGCTTCACGAAGCGGAATCGTCCGCCCTTACCGAAGGTCTCCACCGCCTCCATCAAGGTGTTCACCGACCGCGTAATGGTCCGATTCATAAGAGAACCGATCAGAAACGTCAGAATGACGGCAATCAGCAGGAAAAAGCCCGACGTTTCCGCCGAGGCCATCATGCTCCGATCCCGAACTTTCAGCGGCTGACTCACCGAAATCAGCCAGTCCAAACGGGGTATCTGAAAGTAGGCACGCACCTGAGTCACATCACGGGTACCCGGCGTGCGGATCAACAGCCCTTCCGGGCTCCGGGCGAGTTCTTCTTTTTCCTGCGGCGTGAGCTGCCGCTGAACCACGACGTCCGAACCGTAAACGCCGCTGACCTTGTCGCCCCGGCCGTTCCAAACCACGGCGTTAAAGGGTCTTCCTGCCACCACGCGTTCCAAGGCCGCCGTCAGGAAGTTCGCCGTCATCAGCGCCACCGCCGTCCGCTGTCGTTGAGCGGCGTCCTTTTCCTTCACAATCACTGCGATGCAGTTTGCCCGACACACGCCGTCCGTCTCAATGATGTCCCCGGTTTTCCCTTCCAGCGCCAAGTGCCTCAGTTTTTCTTCCAGCGAATCCCCCGGCGTCATCCCCGGGCGGACGCCGTAAAAAAGCTGTTGTCCTTCCTCATCGAAAATACCGCCCGCCACCGTGTCGCCGTTTTCCTCTTCAATCACACGACGAAGTCCGCCGGTTTTCCCCTGAGCGACCACCTGCAGTACCCGTTCCGTCGCTTCAAGGTTAAGCTGAGCACTGTCGGCAATGCTCTGCACCATCCCCAACTGAACTTGATCGGCCTCCTGCATCGCTCGCTGAACCTGCTGCAGCTGAAACAATCCCAACATAAAAATCGGGACGACGGCCGTATAGCAAAGCACCCGAATGAGGTGGTTGCGAAAGGAGTGAGGCTCTACCATCTCTTCCGTAGGAAGATCCGGAAAATTAAAAACTGAATCGTAGGAAATCCCGGACTTACCAGGCACTGACTGAGGCATCGTGAAGAGAGCAACAAGAACGGGCCGGCAATGCCGAACTCCATTTGGCGCAGACGGAGAAAACCAATCTCCGTCTGCGAAAAAACATCAACGGCCGTAACCGCACGTAAACAACATGATAGGTTCTTCAAAGGGCCGCAGTTTCATCGCCTGCGCCAATTTGTCATGATCAAACGACGCACGAATACATCCCTTGATTCCCAAACTTACAGCAGCCAAATAACAGCTCTGTCCCATTGTGCCCGCGTCACAAAATACGCCGGTCGGACGCGCTTTCTTCGTTCTTTCATGATCGGCAACGAACACCAACGTCACCGGTGCTTCTTTTACGAATTCGAATTGATACGTCGTCGTCAGTTCACGCACATCCGCATCCGTCAACTCCGCCAATTGATTGTGCTCTGCGTCATACCGCCAGGCCCCGTCCCTGCGAACGACACACACGGATACCCCTTTCAAATCCAGGGTTGACGGCGTCGTCCGACGTCCGTCCTCTGCTGACGTAATACCGGCACAAGACCAAAGCAATGAAGATAAATCTTCGTTCGACAATTCTTTCTCAGACATCTCGCGACAGCTGCGGCGATTCTGCAGACATTGCTCCAACGAGGCCGTCAGAGGTTTGTGTTTCGGCAATGCAATAGTTCTCATAAGAGACCTCCTCTACAAAATTAGACTGACCCGATTTCTTTCCGCGCCTGTGCTATTTCACATCGAACTGCATCTAAACGGCGCTCAAGGAAACCACAGATAAGCCTTATTGAACGCGCCAAATCGGCAACGTCCGTATTACCGACTTCAAGATAAACCGCCGTTCCCGCCAGAGGAGAAAAAGACTCTTCGCTCCACGTCTTCGCATCTGTTGCGTCTTTCTCTTCCCGACAAATGACACCGCTGCACCTGAGGCCGTCTTCAACACACAAACGCAACATATCATTTTGTCGGGGCGACTCCACCAAACCAACGCCCCCAATCCCCCGGCGTCTGCCGCAACCAATCACGGGCAACGGTAATCCTGCGACACCGTTTGCCTGTAATCCAGAATAAAATTTTGAGCAACGAAGCCATTTCACAAAAAGCGTACCTACCGTAAAACAACCGCTTTCTTCCATTGAGCCGTCATTCGACTCATCGGCTTCAGCTTCATGACACGACAGCGATTTCAATGCCTCAAAAATCAAGTCATCCCGACCGCTGAACCAAATCAAAACTTGTGGTTGCCTTCGTTGCCCCATTTTCATTCTTCACCTACGGAAACTAGCTAAAAGGTTGTTCAGTTCCTCCACGGCAAACGCCACGCTCTGCCGTCTCACGCTCGCGCGATCCCCGTCAAAGTGCTTCACGACGGTCGTGCACCGAGGAAATCCCGTCACACTCTCGGCGAACCCGAAACACACGGTACCCACGGGCTTCTCGGCCGTCCCGCCCCCGGGCCCGGCGATCCCCGTGACGGACACTGCGGCGCCTGCCCCCGAATGCGCGACGGCTCCCAGCGCCATTTCTTCGGCGGTTTCTTTCGACACCGCACCGAATTCCGTGAGCGTTTCTTCCCTCACCCCCAGCATCGCCTTTTTGGCTTCGTTGCTGTAGGTGACGAATCCGCGGTCAAACCACGCGCTCGCCCCCGGCACGTCCGTCAACGTCCCCGCGATGAGGCCGCCCGTGCAGCTTTCGGCCGTCACGATTTTGATCCCCAACGCCGAGCACGTTTTTCCTAATTCTTGAGCGATTCGATCCACCGATTCCATCAAAAAACTCCCAAGAAACGAATACCGGCCCACGCCGTTGCCGCGTCCAACGCCAACAACAGCGCCAATGCCCACAACGCAGCGAGCATGTCGTCCAGCATGACGCCCCAGCCGTTTTTCATCTTTTCGTCGATGACGGACGCGGGCGGCAACTTCACGATGTCAAAGAGCCGGAACGCCAAAAACGCCGCCGTCCACGTCACCCAGTTCTGCGGGAACCACAGGCACACGAACCAAACGGCAACGACTTCGTCAATAACGATGCAGCCCGCGTCTTCCACCCCCAGGTCTTCCCCGGTTTTCTGCGCCGCCCAGACCCCCAGGAAAAAGCCGACGAGGATGGCGACCAGCAAAAACTTCAGGGGAAAAATCTGCACCGCCGCCGCCCACACCATGACGCCCGCCAACGTTCCCCACGTACCGGGCGCGGGTCTCAGGCATCCGGCACCGAAAAAAAGCGCCAACAGATGCGCGGGGTGCGCGCACGTAAAGACCCAGCCGGGCCGCACGCGGTTCGCGGGATTTTCCGCACTGTATTTCGTTTTTAAACTCACGCCGCCTCCGAACGGAAATGGTCAAACCCGGCCGCGGGCAAAGCTACAGGGTTTCCGGCCTTATCGTACATCAGGAACCGTTCCCCGTCGTCCGCCGCCCGAATGCGGCCGATACGGGTCACGGGCGTCACCGCAGAAATAGCAGCCTGCTCCACAAGCCCCCGCTTTTCATGCGGTGCCGTGAAGACGAGTTCATAATCGTCCCCCCCGGCCATCGCGGCCCAGAGGCGCTTTTCCGCCGGGAGTCCCGCAAGCGACGGATCCGTGGGAACGGCGTTCCACAACACGTCCGCCGCCACGCCGCTTCGTTCCAGAATATGTCCCAAGTCCTGCGCGAGGCCGTCGCTCACGTCGGCGCAAGCCGTGGCAACCGAGAGTAAAGCCGTCCCCAAGGCATTCCGGGGTTCCGGATGATCCAACCGCCGATCCGCCGCCGGGAACAAATCCGCCGACAACGTCCATTCACCCGTGCGGTGCTTTAAAGCGGCGGCTGCGGCACCCACGGTGCCCGACACCCAGATGTCGTCCCCGGGGCGCGCCCCGGCCCGCGTCAATCCCATTTCCGAGGGAAGGTCTCCCATCGCCGTAATCGTGATCGCGGCGGGCGACCGAACGTCCCCCACGAGCGGCGTTTTCGTCGTGTCGCCCCCCAACAAGGGGCAACCCGCCTCGTGCGCGAGCGCCATCATGCCGCGCATCAACCCCGCCAACCACGTTTCGTCCCGTTCGGGGAGCCCGATCGCAAGGAAAAACGCCCGCGGCACGGCGCCCGCCGCCGCTAAGTCCGATAGATTGACGGCAAGCGCCTTGTAGCCGATCGCTTCCGGATCCGTATCCGGCAGGAAATGCGTCCCCACGGCCGTCATGTCGGTCGTCACCGCAAGGCGCCCGGCTCCCGTGTCGATAATGGCGCAGTCAGGGGAACCCGGGGGGAGGGCGGGGGGCGGGAGGGCGGGGGGGGAAGGGTGGTGGAAAAAGGGAAGAGTGGACGGGAATGAACAAGTTTAGGGTG
>UQUM01000038.1 GCA_900544255.1 uncultured Sutterella sp. | reverse complement strand
GGACGTGGTGGCTGCGATCAACATCAAAGAGCGCGGACGAAGCTCGTTAGCCTGTGGGGAGTCTGAGAAGAATGCTCGGGCTCAAGTGAATTCGGGTCGGTCTAAAAAGCCGGCGCCGAACCAGCAGCAGGAATCCACCGAAGTGATCAGCAGCGCAAGCTGCTGACGCAGTAGAGAATCTCCGTCGTTCACGGCGGAGAGAACGCCAAAGGCATGGCGACACACAGCGAGAAAATCTGACGCTTCCTCGTCGCTCAATGACCGTCAGGCCAACAGTTCTTCCTGCAGTGCCGCTTCCAGGGCTTCAAAAAAGCCGTCCGGCACTTTGTAACGATACTTTTTGCGAAGGTTGGCCGACACACGTCCCGAACTGATGCCGGCCGCCACCAGCACATCAAGGTCTTTCTGCACCACGTCGAACCGCTCATTGAGATTCCGCGTAATGCGGTCATACCGTTCCAAAAACCTGATCTCCCCCGGCAGGTACGTTTCCACCGCCTCGCGAATCATGTCAAAGAGAAACTCACACGGCGCCGTCGCATCCCAATAGCGGTACGAGGCCTGCGAACCTTGAAAGCGGAAATTGTATTCCGCCTCCCCTACCTGCGTCACGTCCCAGAGTTCCCGACACGGTGCTGAGAACGTTGCCAGCGCCTGCAGGTACTCGTGTTCATGTTCCAGCATCATCGCCGACACCGGCAAAACCGTATTCTGCGGCAACACGCCGCCGCGGAATAACTGCTGATGGATGAGGAAACGACTGAGTCGCCCGTTACCGTCCATAAAAGGATGCAGGAAAACAAAACCAAACGACACCGCACCGGCAGCAATGAGCGGACTGATGCTCCCCGCAGGAGCATTAGCCACACTGAGAAGCCCCGTCATCATGTCATCCAACCATTCCGGTGCGGGCGGCACGTAAGTTACCCGCCGAACACCGACCGTCCCGGCATACGCCAACCAGTTTTGTTCCGTACGCCAGCACACCGCCTGTACATAGTCGGAAGAAACAATGAGATTCTGAATATGGCACAGCGTATCTTCATCAAGAAACGTAAATTTCTCGACATCTTTCAAAAGCGCCATAAATCGTGCGGCTTTACTGCCGGATGGGGCCTCCCGCTCAATCTCAAAAGAACTCTGAGTTTCGCTGAGATAAGCCCACTCCACCGCCCGCTGCAACAGCACGGGCGACATCGCCGACAACTGCTTCTTCAACACCTCAAAAGTTGCTTGTATTTTTTCTTCCGAGAGTTTTTCCGTACGTCTCACCACTGGACAATACGCAAGCGGCCCCAAACCATTGTAGACAACCCGCCACCTAGAAATTTGTCGCCTTTCACCTGTGAAATATTCATCTACATCAAAGAGATCAACATAATTTCCCGATGGACGATCGTACTTAAGCAACTGGTGCGAAAACTCCTCCCACAACCAGGCCAGTTTTCTCAGGACTGCGCTTCCCGGTGTCTTATCCACTGCACTTTGAACAACGCTAATCTCGATATTCGGCAAAACCTGGGCGAGTAATTCCATATTCACCCCTTCATGTTTCAACGCGAATACCAGATGCCCCCAAACATCCTCTGGATCAGGAACCATCCTCAACGGAACCAGCAACTGCCCCTGCAGGCGTACCAGCTTATTTACCGCCGGCGTTCCTTCGGCCCGTTCTGCCAACGACAGGCAACCAATATTAAATTTTTCTGCCAAATAGGCGTAGCCACAGAGCATCGGTGCCTTTCCTTCTGCTGCGATTTCGTATCGCAAAATTTATATTTCAGCTTTTTCCATTCGCAAAATATATACAGCGCTCGCAAATTTTATAGATTTTCTCATTTTCCTCGCATTTTTTGTATTTCAGTATTCTTCTCTAACGCTCAGAATACAAAAAACGGCCTCCTCCCCAAAGGAAAGAAGCCGTCTTCTCGAATCACGCCTGACGCGTCAATCGCGGTGTCGAATCTGATGTTCCGTCACACCAGCAGAACCCTCCACCGCTTTCTGGCTGAGCAGAACGTGTCCGCTCTGCTCACAAAAGAGGCGCAGGTCTTCCACGGCGTGCGGGTCGTCGGTCAAAACCGTCACCACGTCTCCAGCCCCGACTTTCGCCAAGGCCTTCTTCGTCTTTAAAACCGGCATCGGGCAGAGCATGCCCGTAAGGTTGAGTGCGTCACTCATTTCTTACGCCAGCTTTTCCGTGATCCAGGTCTTCGCCGACGTCATCGCAACATCGAGCTTCGAGACGTCCGCGGCCCCCGCCATCGCCATATCGGGCTTGCCGCCGCCCTTGCCGCCTGCCTGAGCCGCGGCAAAGTTGACGAGTTCACCGGCCTTCACGCGGCCGACGAGATCCTTCGTCACGCCGGCGCAGAACTGAATCTTGCCGTTCGCGGCCACCGCGAGAAGAATGACGGCGCTCTTCAACTTATTCTTGAGGTCGTCCATCGTCGTACGCAGGCTCTTCGCATCCATGCCGTCCAGCGTCGTCACGAGCACCTTCACGCCCGCCACGTCTTCGGCCTTCGCGACCGCACCCGCACCCTGTTCAGCCGCGAGCTTTTCCTTGTAGGAAGCCACTTCCTTTTCAAGCTGCTTAGCGGTTTCCATGAGGTGGTCGATCTTCGAAGCCAATTCCTCAGCGGGCGTCTTAAAGCGCAGTGCGGCTTCTGCCAACAACGTCGCCTGATGCTGCATGAGCGCCACGGCGTTCAAACCCGTCACGGCCTCCATACGGCGCACGCCCGCGCTGATGCCGGCTTCGCCCAGAATCTTGAAGGAACCGATGTCGCCGGTACGGGCCACGTGCGTACCGCCGCAGAGTTCGGCGGAAGTCCCCACCGTCACGACGCGCACGGTCTTGCCGTACTTTTCCCCAAAGAGCATCACGGCCCCCGAGGTCTTCGCTTCTTCCAAGGACATCACGCGGGTGACGACTTCGGTGTTGGCGAGGATTTCCTTATTGACGATCGCTTCGACTTCGGCGATTTCTTCGGCGGTGAGAGGTTTGTCGTGCAGGAAGTCAAAACGCGTCACCTTGTCCGTGACGAGGCTGCCCTTCTGAGCAACGTGCGCACCCAGCACTTCTCGGAGCGCCTTGTGCATCAAGTGCGTCACGGAATGGTTGCGTGCGACGGCCGCACGCGTTTCCGCGTTCACTTCCGCCTTGAAGACATCGCCCACGTGCACCGCACCTTCCTTCACGTGCGCCACGTGCCCGAAGACGCTTTCCTTGATGCGGTAGGTTTCGGAAACTGCAAGGAGCGTCGACGCATTTTCAAGCACGCCGGCGTCGCCCATCTGGCCGCCCATTTCCGCGTAGAAGGGGGTCTTATCCAAAACGACGATCATGTCGTCGCCCGCAGCACCTTCTTGAACCTGCACGCCGCCCTTATAAAGCGCAAGCACCTTGGCATCGGGTTCCACGAGCGTTTCGTACCCCGTGAACACGTTGTTTTCACCGGTGTAGAGAACGTCGGCTGCGACCTTGAATTTGCCCGCGGCACGCGCCTTCGCCTTTTGTTCGGCCATCGCGCGGTCAAAGCCCTCGGTGTCGACCCCGAGACCTTTTTCGCGGCACACGTCCCCCGTCAGATCCACGGGGAAGCCGTACGTGTCGTGCAGCTTGAAGGCCACGTCACCGCTTAAAACACCGTCCTTCGTTTCGGCGATGGCGGCTTCGAGAATCTGCATGCCGTTGGACAACGTCGCCAAGAAGCGTTCTTCTTCGGCTTTGATGATGTCGGCGATCTTCGGATTCTTGATTTCCGGATAGACGTCGCCCATTTCCTGGGCAAGCGCGCCCATCAGCTTGTAGAAGAACAACCCGCGGGCCCCGAGCTTGTAGCCGTGACGGATGGCGCGGCGGCAAATGCGGCGCAGCACATAGGCGCGCCCTTCGTTGCCGGGCTTCACGCCGTCGGCGATGGCAAAACCGCAGGAGCGGATGTGGTCGGCGATCACCTTCAGAGACGGCGACTGAGGATCCACGTTTTCGGCGCCGGCTTCTTCCACGGCGCGCTTGGCGGCGGCCATGATGTTCTGGAAGAGGTCAATGTCGTAGTTGGTGGGCACGTCCTGCAGAACGGACGCAAGACGTTCCAAGCCCATCCCCGTATCGATGTTGGGCCGCGGCAGGCGGTTCAACTTACCGGACGTGTCGCGGTTGAACTGCGTGAAGACGAGGTTCCAAATTTCCATGTAGCGGTCGCCGTCTTCGTCGGGGCTCCCCGGAGGGCCGCCCTGAACCTTCGGGCCGCGGTCGTAGAAGATTTCCGAGCACGGACCGCAGGGGCCGGTGTCGCCCATCATCCAGAAGTTGTCCGACATGTAGCGGGCACCCTTGTTGTCGCCGATGCGGATGATGCGTTCTTCGGGAACGTGAATTTCATCCTTCCAAATGTCGTAGGCTTCGTCGTCTTCAAAGTAAACGGTGACCCAGAGACGGTCTTCGGGCAACTTATAAACCGTCGTCAGAAGTTCCCAGGCCCAGTGAATGGCTTCACGCTTGAAGTAATCACCGAAACTGAAGTTCCCCAGCATTTCAAAGAACGTGTGGTGACGCGCGGTATAGCCCACGTTGTCCAGGTCGTTGTGCTTGCCGCCCGCGCGGATGCACTTCTGAGCCGTCGTCGCACGGTTAAGAGACTTATCGAGCCCCAGGAAGTTCGCCTTGAACTGGTTCATGCCGGCGTTCGTAAAGAGAAGCGTCGGATCGTCCTGAGGTACCACCGGGCTCGACTTTACGATCGTATGGCCCTTGCTCTCAAAGAATTTGAGGTAGGCCGAACGAATCTCGGCCGCCGTCATGTAGGTACTGGGTTTCATAAACTTCAAAACTTTCGTTTGATGTGAACTGCGTTCCCCCAAGACCGGTCGCCCGGCCCGAGGAAACGGAAAAAGGCGGGCATCTCACGGAAAAGACACCGCCTTTTCGTTAAATCTGCCGCAAAGTGGTTGATTTTAGCGCGATTCAGAGCGTCAACGCATCCGCCGTCGCGGTGGCCGTCGCGCGGGCGAGTTCCCGATCCTCGGCTTCGACCATAATGCGCAGCAAAGGTTCGGTGCCCGAAGGACGAATCAAAATGCGGCCCGTACCCGCCAATTTTGCTTCGGCGTCCTTCACCGCCGCCATAAATCCGGCGTTCGCCTTCCAATCGTAGCCGCGTTCGATGCGCTTGTTGATCAGCACCTGCGGCATCATGACGAGACCTTCCATCAGTTCCGAGAGCGTCCGTCCCGTTTCCTTCACTGCAGCCAAAACCTGCAGCGCGCTCACGATGCCGTCGCCCGTCGTCTGTCGGTCGAGCGCAATAATGTGGCCGGAGGATTCCCCGCCGAACAGCCAGCCGCGGGCCTGCAATTCTTCCATCACGTAGCGGTCGCCCACCTTGGCGCGCACGAACCCGATACCGTCGCGGGCAAAGCGCTGTTCGAGCGCGTAGTTCGTCATGAGGGTGCCTGCCGCCCCTTCGACCTTGCCTTTTCGCTGTCGGTCGCGCACGATGACGTAAAGCAGTTCGTCTCCGTTGTAGAGACGCCCTTCGGCATCCGCCATGATGAGTCGGTCGGCGTCCCCGTCAAATGCGAGACCGTAGTCGCACCCCGCCTTAGCGGTGCGAATCGCGAGGTCGTCCGTGTGCGTAGCGCCCACACCGTCATTGATGTTGAGACCGTCGGGATTGACGGCGTCCGCCACCACGTCCGCCCCCAATTCATGAAAGACCGCGGGCGCGACGTGGTAAGCCGCACCGTTGGCGCAGTCAAGGTACAGTTTCAGCCCGCGCAAATCCGCGCCTTGCGGGAAGGTGCTCTTGCAAAACTCAATGTAGCGGCCTTCGGCATCGTTGAGCCGCCGAGCCTTGCCGAGGCCTTCACTCGCTTCGCAGAGAAATCCCTTGTCAATTTCCGCTTCAATCTCAAGTTCCACGGCGTCCGGCAGCTTCGTGCCCTGCGCCGAGAAGAATTTGATGCCGTTGTCGCGGAAGGGGTTGTGACTCGCGCTGATGACGACGCCCGCCGTCAGACGCAGCGCCCGCGTCAGGTACGCCACCGCCGGCGTCGGAATCGGCCCGCAGAGAACGACGTCGACGCCCGCAGAGGAAAACCCCGCCTGTAGTGAAGCTTCGAGCATATAGCCCGACACCCGCGTGTCTTTGCCGATCAACACCGTAGCCCGCCCGTCCGGACTCGTGCGGCGCAGTACCCGCCCCGCGGCCTGGCCCAACAACATGACAAAATCCGGAGTCATCGGGAAAGTTCCCACCGTAGCGCGCACCCCGTCGGTGCCGAAATAACGTCGTGACATATTTTTTTCCAACTAAAAGCCGTTTTCGTCGGCCGATTTTCTAATTATGCCGCGGCAGCGTTTTTCGTCGCAAGCCAAACGTCCAACGCTTCACGAGTGGCCTTCACGTCGTGCACCCGCACGAGCTGCGCCCCGCGTTCCACCGCAAGGAGCGCCCCGGTGACGGAACCGACGACGCGTTCTGCGGCATTTTTCACCCCGGTCACCGCCCCGATAGAGGATTTGCGGGACAAAGCCATCAAATAAGGGCGCCCCAACTGAGCAAAACGTTCCGTCGCCGCGAGCAACCGGAAATTCTGTTCCACGGTCTTACCGAACCCGAACCCCGGATCAAAGCAGATTTTTCCCGCTTCCGCCCCAAGACTCAAAAGATGCGCTTCCTGCTTTAAAAGGAAATCCTCGACTTCCCGAACGACGTCTTCGTAATGCGGCGCCGCCTGCATGGTACGGGGCGTTCCCTGCATGTGCATCGCAATGAGTCCCGCGCCAGACGTGGCAGCCGCCACGTCTGCCCCCGGTTCCCGAAACGCGCGGATGTCGTTCAAAATCTCCGCACCCGCCTTCACGGCTTCCTGCATGACGACGGCCTTACTCGTATCGACGGACACCGTGATTCCTTCGCGGGCCAACGTTTCCACCACGCCGAGGACGCGATCCAGCTCTTCCTCGGGCGACACGTCCGCCGCGCCCGGGCGTGTGGATTCACCGCCCACGTCGATGATGTCGGCACCTTCTTCCACCAACCGGTGCGCAAACGCCACGGCTTCCGTTTTCGTCGCGTGCTGCCCTCCGTCGCTGAAGGAATCGGGCGTCACGTTGACGATACCCATAATCCGCGGCGTCGTAATATCGAACACACGGGTTCTCAATTTCCATTCCGTTGCCAACGTCATTTTCTCTATCCTGAAAAAAAGAGGACGGCAGGCACTTCACCCACCGTCCCGTTCGGATACTGCTTTTTTCGGTTACTGTGCGTCCGACTTCGGCTCAGCCTTCACGTCAGACTTCACTCCCGTTTCCGGTGACGTCTCCGTCGACTTATCGTCCGCCGCCGGTTCCGTCACCGGCTTTGCTTCGGCTTCCGGTGTTTTTTCATCCGGCTCCTTCGCCTTCGTCTCAGCCTTCGGAGGTTCAATCACACGGGGTTCCCGCGGGGGCTTTCCCGCCATGATGTCGTCGATCTGATCCGCATCAATGGTTTCCCACTTCAAAAGCGCCTGAGCCATCGCTTCCATCTTGTCGCGGTTGTCTTCGATCAGCTTACGGGCGATCGCGTACTGCGTTTCAAGAATGTGTCGGATTTCCAGATCCACCGCCCGCATCGTCTCTTCGGAGATGTTGCTCTGGCGCGGCATGGCGCGGCTCATGAAGGGATCGGTTTCACTTTCGACGTAAACCATGATGCCCATCTTGTCGCTCATGCCGTAACGGGTCACCATGTCACGCGCCAACTGCGTGGCGCGCTCAAAGTCGTTGCTCGCCCCCGTCGTCATCTGGTGCATGAAGACTTCTTCAGCAATGCGTCCCCCGAAAAGAATGGCGATACGCGTGAGAAGGTACTGCTTGTCGTACGCGTAGCGATCTTCTTCCGGCAGCTGCATCGTCACGCCCAGCGCACGGCCGCGCGGGATGATCGTCACCTTATGAACCGGATCGGATTTCGGCATCAGTTTTGCAACGAGCGCGTGACCGGATTCGTGGTACGCCGTATTCTTCTTCTCGTCTTCGTTCATCACCATGGACTTACGTTCGGCGCCCATCATGATCTTGTCTTTGGCAAGTTCGAAGTCCGCCATGCTTACGACGCGCCCGTTGCGGCGCGCGGCAAAAAGTGCGGCTTCGTTCACGAGGTTCGCGAGATCCGCCCCGGAGAAACCGGGAGTACCGCGGGCAATCACGTCCGTCTGAACGTCGGTTGCCACCGGCACCTTCTTCATGTGCACGTTCAAAATCTGTTCGCGCCCACGGATGTCGGGCAACGGCACCACGACCTGACGGTCAAAGCGCCCCGGACGCAGCAAGGCCTGATCCAGAACGTCCGGACGGTTCGTCGCCGCAATCACGATGACGTTCGTGCCGGTTTCAAACCCGTCCATCTGCACGAGCATCTGGTTCAGCGTCTGTTCACGTTCGTCGTTGCCGCCCATTGCGGCACCGCGTTGACGGCCCACGGCATCAATTTCATCGATGAAGATGATGCAGGGCGCGTTCTTTTTCGCGTTTTCAAACATGTCGCGCACACGGGCAGCGCCCACGCCCACGAACATTTCCACGAAGTCGGAGCCGGAAATGGAGAAGAAGGGAACGCCTGCTTCGCCGGCGATCGCCTTCGCGAGAAGCGTCTTACCGGTCCCCGGAGGTCCCACGAGCAACACGCCGCGAGGAATATGCCCGCCCAACCGCGAGTATTTCGTCGGATCTTTCAAAAAGTCCACGACTTCCTGCACGTCCTGCTTGGCTTCATCACACCCCGCGACGTCCGAAAAACGCACTTTGTTGGCAGATTCGTCAAGCACGCGGGCCTTGGATTTACCAAAGGAGAAGGGACTGCCTTTGCCGCCCTGCATCTGGCGCATGAAAAAGACCCACACGCCGATCAAGAGCAACATCGGGAACCAGCTCACGAAAATCTGCTGCAGGAAAGACGGTTCGTCTTCGGCCTTGCCGTAGACCTGCACCCCGTTCTTGCGGAGGTCATCCACCATCCACAAGTCCCCGGGACTCGTGATCGTATAGGGCATACCTTCCGTAGGACGCACGGTAAGGCGCCGCCCCTGCACATCGACGCGGCTGATCTTGCCAGCTTTCGCGTCGGCCATAAACTGCGTATAGCTCGTCTGGTCCGTGGCGAGCCCCTGCATCTGACGATCACCGTCAAACTGACGGAAGACCGTAAAGAGCACAAAGGCAATCAACACCCAGACCGCTATGCGGCTCAGCATCTTTTTGTCCAAAGCTGATCCTCTTCTGATTTATGCATTGGTTCTCAGTTTCGTAAAATCGCATCCCGCCGATTCATTTGGGCGCAATCTTCCGATGTTAGGAAAGAGACTAAACGAAATCTGTCGTTTTGTCTTCTTTCTACAACGTCTCCGATGGAAAATCTTGTTTCCAATTACTTCGGCAGCTTCAGTCCGCGCCCCACCACGTACATTTCGGAACTTGAATCGCGGCTTGCCTCGGGTTTGCGCTGATGCACAACCTTAAAGACCTTTTTGCAGGCTTCGATGTACTGCGAGTAGCCCGATCCCTGGAATACCTTCGCGACAAAAATGCCGTCCGGGGTCAAATGCTGCACCGCAAAATCGAGCGCGAGTTCGCACAGATACAGGCTCGCTCCGGCGTCCACCATCGCGACGCCCGAAAGGTTCGGCGCCATATCGCTCACGACGGCTTCGACTTTGCCGCCCGCCACCATCGCATTTAACTGCGCTTCCACGGATTCTTCGCGGAAATCGCCCTGCAGAAAATCGACGCCCTCAATGGGTTCCATCGGAAGAATGTCCATGGAAACCACACGGCCATTAAAAGTCCCGTCGGGGTTCGTCAACTTGGCGCGTGCCACCTGGGACCAACTCCCCGGCGCCGCCCCCAAGTCCACGACCGTGATGCCGGGACGCAGGATCTTTTCCTTCTCATCGAGTTCGATGAGTTTGTACGCAGAACGCGCCCTATACCCCTCTGCACGGCTCTTTTTTACGAAGGGATCGTTGATATGACGCTCAATCCAGGCACGGTTGCTCTTGAGCTTTTTTAATGATTTGGGCATAGTGAAGGTAGAATACGGAACTTTCCGATTGACTTTACACAAAAAGGACAGCCTTTAATTATGGCCGAACTTATTTTAGAGCGCGACAAGCGGCTTGAACTGCGCGGCGCCGCCCACCACTTAAAACCAGTGGTTCTCTTGGGCGCGCGGGGGCTGACCGACGCCGTCGAAAAAGAAGTCGAACGCGCGCTTGATGAACATGGTCTCATCAAGATTCACGTGCCGAGCGACGATCGCGAAGAACGCGACGAAATTTACACGACACTCGCCGACAAATTGAACGCCGCCCGCATTCAGGCGATCGGCAAGATGCTCGTTCTCTGGCGCGAACCCAAGGAAAAGAAGTCTTCAAAGCACCCGGTGCGCATCGCCGCCGACGAAGAGGCTGCGGCGAAACTTCGCAAGAAGACTGCCATTAAAAAGCCCGGCATGAAAAAGCAGGCAAAGCCTGCCGTCATCAAGGCGCGCCCCAAGCACAAGCATGTGACGAAGAAAGCTGCTTTGAGTAAGTGCTGATTAAGTAGGGATTCTTCCTCAGGCACCGTTTTCTTATCGGGGAACGGTGCTTTTTCTTGTCGCTGACAGTGCTATCTTCGCTGATATTCAGTTGAAACGTCCGACGATAAGATTTTTTACCATTTCCGGACGGTACTTATTTCTTAAGCAGAAGAGATCGATCATGGCCGATAAAAAGATTCTGAAATCCTCGAAGCTGGCTCACGTCCTCTACGACATCCGCGGCCCCATTATGGATAAGGCGCGGCAGATGGAAGCCGAGGGCAAGAAACTCATCAAACTCAACATCGGCAACTTGGCCGTTTTCGGCTTTGATCCGCCCGAAGAAGTGATGAGCGACATGATCACAAATCTGCCGAATTCCGCCGGGTACTCCGACAGCAAGGGAATTTTCGCGGCCCGCAAAGCCGTCATGCACTACACACAGTTAAAGGGCATTGAGGGCGTAACGCTCGACGACATCTACCTCGGCAACGGTGCGTCCGACCTCATTTCGATGGCTACCGAAGCCCTTCTTAACGAAGGCGACGAACTCTTGGTGCCGATGCCGGACTATCCCCTTTGGACCGCGGTCACAAGTCTCGCGGGTGCTACGCCCGTGCACTACCTCTGCGACGAATCGAAGGGCTGGATTCCGAGCATCGAAGACATCCGCGCCAAAGTGACGCCGCGCACGAAGGGCATCGTCATCATCAATCCCAACAACCCCACGGGCGTGATGTACCCGAACGACGTGCTTCTCGAAATCATTCAGATCGCCCGCGAGAACAACCTCGTCATCTTGGCCGACGAGGTCTATGACAAGATTCTCTACGACGGCATCAAACATACGGCGATCGGAAGTCTCTCACACGACGTGCTGACGTTGAGTTTCAATTCGCTTTCCAAAGCCTACCGCGCCTGCGGTTACCGCGCGGGCTGGATGGTGATTTCCGGCGACAAATCCAACGCCAAAGACTTCATCGAAGGGCTCAATATGCTCGCCAACATGAAGCTTTGCGCGAACGTTCCCGGTCAGTGGGCGATTCAGACCGCGTTGGGCGGCTATCAGTCCATCAACGATTTGGTGGGCGAAGGCGGGCGATTGCGTCGGCAGCGTGACCTCGCCTACGAAATGCTCTCGGCAATTCCCGGCGTCTCCGTCGTACATCCCACGTCCACCCTTTACATGTTCCCGCGATTGGATCCCGAGGTGTATCCCATTGAAGACGACCGTGAGTTCTTCAAGGAACTTCTGGAAGCCACCAACGTCGTTCTCGTCCAGGGGACGGGCTTTAACTGGCCCAAACCCGATCACTTCCGCATGGTGTTCCTGCCGCATGAATCAGAATTGAAGGACGCCATCAACCGCATTGCGAAGTTCCTGGCGGACTACCGAGCGCGACATCCGGTCACGAAAAAGGCGGCAAAAAAGCCTGATTGATTCTGCAATCTTCCTGAAGGCTGCGGGTTTCGATCCGTAGCCTTTACCTCTGAAGCCGTCCGCCGTCGTTCCATGCGCCGATCATCTCACCGCGCCGCGTCGCCTCAGTGAGGTCTAGCCCGACTAAAGTCAAGGGATTTCCTCGTTGACAATCGAAGGGACGGCCTCAGTTCGATGCAGGCTGCACTCAGATAATTGGCGTTCTGTTGAACCCAACTCCGCATGGAGCCTAATGAGCGAACTTAAGGTACAGGTATTTCTCTCCGCGCATTCCGGCACTTTTACCGCAATGCGCTGTCCCGTCGTCACCGATGAGGACTTGAAGATTTTCCGAACAAAATACCGGGCGCCGATGCTGTACGTAGTACTTAGATCGCAGTGACCGCTTTTCGTTTCGGAAAGTGCAGGGGCTGTGATTCTTTTCGGCCCGAGTGGCATCGCCGAAACCTTCAAACGCGAGTTTCGACGTATTCCCGGCGCTACCTCGACTCACCCGCTGCCCGTTGCGGTGAGCCTTGTCTTCCCCCCTCCGCTGAACATACTGTACCCGCCGATAATGAAGACACTGTTTCTTGGGACCGTGTTTGCGGCCTTTCAGATCGAACCTCTCCGGCACGATGCCGTGAGCACTGCAGTAAACCGCCGTGTCCATGATGAAATCGGCCGTTTTGACGTCAATCGAATCGTTGATGCCTTTCGGCTTCAGCCAGAGTCGGGGCATCTTGCACTTTCCCTTTTTCTGAGCGTTTTTGGTGTGCTGCCGTGCGCCATAAAAACCGTCATTTCTTTTTCTTATCCAATAGAACGTCCTTTTGTCACATAACCGTCATAAATCCCCGTCAAACTGCGGCGCAATAGTCTCAGACTGTCTTATTGTGCCCTCCCGACGGGCCCCTTCACGATGGAAAATTTCTACCTCGTCATCTTGGCGTTTTTGGCGCTGCTTGCCTGTTTTGATCTTTTTGTCGGGGTAAGCAACGACGCTTCGAACTTTCTGAATTCCGCTCTCGGTTGCCGGATTTCCTCCTACCGCACGACGATGATCGTCGCCTCCGTCGGGGTGTTGCTCGGCGCCACCTTCTCCTCGGGGATGATGGAAATCGCGCGTTCCGGCGTCTTTCACCCGCAGATGTTTTCCTTTGCGGAAATCATGGTGATTTTCTTTGCAGTGATGGTGAGCGACGTTCTGCTTCTTGATACCTTCAATTCCCTGGGACTACCCACGTCCACCACGGTGTCCATCGTCTTTGAACTCTTAGGGAGCGCCATGGCGGCGGCGATGTACAAACTCTGGGTCGCGGAAGCTTCGCTGGCGGAAGTCGTCGATTTCATCAACACCTCCAAAGCCCTCACCATCATCACCGGCATCCTCGTTTCCGTCGTCGTCGCCTTCATCGCCGGTTCCGTCGTCCAGTACCTCGTCCGCCTCGTCTTCACCTTCCATTTCGAACGCATGTACCGCCGTTTGGGCGGCATTTTCGGCGGCATTTCGATTACCGCGATCTTTTACTTCCTCATCATGAAGGGCGCTGCTGGCGCAAGCTTCATGCGTCCCGAGTGGCTTGCCTGGATCAACGGCAACACGGATACGATCCTTCTTACGATGCTGATCGGCTTTTCAGCCGTTTTCCAGCTCTGCATCCTCGCCTTCAACCTCAACGTTTTCCGCATCATCATTTTGTCGGGCACGTTCTCACTGGCGTTTGCCTTTGCCGGAAACGACTTGGTGAACTTCGTAGGCGTCCCCTTGGCCGCCCTGGACAGCGTCATGGACTTCATGGCTCACGGTTCCGAACCCGGCGTCTACATGATGAGTTCGCTGTTGGATGATCCGGGCACGCCCACGTTCTTCCTTCTTTTTTCCGGCCTCATCATGGTGATGACGCTCTGGTTCTCCAAGAAAGCGCGTCAGGTGGTGCAGACGTCGATCAACCTGAGTTCCAGCCAGTCCGGCACCCACGAGCAATTCGGCTCATCGCTTCCCGGGCGCATGATCGTCCGCAGTTCGCTCACGATGGGGAACCTCGTCCGTCAGATTCTCCCCGCTCCCATGCAGATTGCGCTGCACTCGCGCTTCAAACCCCGCAAACTCGAGCGCGGCGAAGCCGCTCTCCCCTTTGACTACGTGAGGGCATCGGTGAACCTAGTCTTGAGTTCCATTCTGATTGCATCGGCAACGAGCCTCAAGCTCCCGCTCTCCACCACCTACGTCACCTTCATGGTGGCGATGGGGTCGTCCTTTGCGGACGGCGCCTGGGACCGCGAAAGCGCCGTATACCGCATTTCAGGGGTACTCACCGTCATTTCCGGCTGGTTCCTGACGGCGCTTTCCGCCGCAACCTGCGCCGGGTTCATCTGCACCCTCGTCATGCTCGGCGGCAACTGGATGTGCTGCGGACTGATTCTTCTCGTCGTCACGCTCCTCGTGCGCTCCAACTTCCTCGCAAAGAAAAAGGAAACGGGCGACGAATTCTTCCCCAAGGCAAGCGACAGCAACTCCGTGCGCGAAGCTTTGAATAAGATGGTGGGGACGTACCTTGCGAAGACGATCGATCTCTTTGAAAAGACCGTCACCACGTTCTTGGACGACAACGAAAGCGGTCTGCGCCGCTTAAAGACGGACGCCACGCAGCTTTTTGACGCTCTCTCGCAACAGCGAAGCGCCTACTATTCCATGGCGCAGGGGTCGGGGGCCGCGGACACCAAACTCGATCAGGATGCCCGTTACTGCTTTTACCGTGCTTACACCAACATGCGCGAAGTAGGCCGCAACCTACAGCGCCTCACGACCGTCGTAAAAGAACACATCGCGAACCGTCACCGCGTTTATCACGGCGAACCCAAGAAGCGGCTCCTCACGCTCGCGCACGACCTGCAGAAACTGAGTCAATCCCGCGAGGGACGGCATTCTCTCGAATCCGTGAGTCTCAACGCCAACAACATCATCAATGAGATTGACGACATGCAGGCAAAGCTCCTCACCTCCATTTCGCACGAAAATCTCTCGATGCGCGGCTGCGAGCTTTACCTCACCTTCCTGCAGACGGCGCGCGAACTCGTGAACCGCTACGCCATCGTCGCCGTGCTGCAGCAGGAATTAAACGATCTCTGTGACAAAAATGCTGAAGAACTCGCGCACGAAAAGGCCAAAGCCGTCCTTGAGCCCCCGATTGCACCGGCGCCCAAACGCTCGGCTTCGAGCCTCCTGAAAGCGTTGCACTTAACCCCGGGGAAACCGCAATGATGCCGGCCGTTGACGGAATTCTTTTTGACCTCGACGGCACCCTCGTCGACTCGGCGCCCCAATTAACGGCGTCCGCGAACGCTCTGCGTATGAAACTGGGACTGCCCCCGCTCGTTTATCCCGCCATCCGCAACGCTGCCGGAGCGGGGGCGCGGGGGCTTCTGTGGCGCGCGCTGCGCATAACGCCTGATGCGCCGCATTTTGCGTCACTCAAAAAAGCTTTCCTCACTGACTACGAAGCACGTCTCACGACGCCGGCCGTTCTCTTTTCCGGCATTGAGACGCTTCTTACCCGCCTCACGGAAAACAACGTACCCTGGGGCATCGTGACGAACAAACCGGAACGCTTGGCGCAGCTCGTCGTCGCGAGTCACCCAGTGCTTCGACACGCCCGGTGCCTCGTGGGGGGCGACACCACACCCGAAATGAAACCCTCCCCGCTCCCCGTTCTCGAAGGGGTAAAGCGCCTTCATCTCACGCCGCAGAAAACAATTTACGCCGGGGACGACGAACGCGACATCCGCGCCGGTCGAGCCGCGGGACTCAAAACTCTGGCGCTCACCTGGGGGTATATCGCGGGCGGACTGCGACCTCCCTCGGCCTGGGGGGCCGACTTCTTAATAACGTCGGCCGACGAAATTACAGAGCGCTTTTTCTGACGCAACCATCCAAGCGCCGACTCTTCTGAAAAAACGGGAGAGCCTCATCGGCCGCCGCGTGTCTTCTCGCGGAAGACAACGACTTCAACGCAGAAATCGCCACAAACTTCTCACCGAAGCGGAGCGGGCCGCCGACGGCGTCGCCTGCGTCGATAGACACTCAGCTGCCGATCACGGACGGCCACTACGCCGCCCCAAAGATTCGGTGGCTACACGATGCGGCAAAAGCTTACCTCCCCACCATCGCGACGACCGCGAACGCCTTCGCCGAAGACTGCTGCAAGGCGCCCGAAGTCGTCATGAACGAGTACGTCACCAAACCTATCGACATGAACGTGCTGCCCTCGATCGAACGACACCTTAAGCCGCTCAACGATAAATTTAACTGAGACCGTCGTTCGAAGCGCCGAATACCAATTTCTTCAGCGCTTCCAAACGGTCGCGGCAAACGGCCGCCTGCTCGAAATCCAGATTTTTCGCATAATCGAGCATCTTCTTTTCGGTTTCGCGAATTTCGCGCGCCACGCTTTTTTCGTCGGTAACGTCCAGATTTTCCGGCACTGCCAATTCTTTTTTCGCTGCGTCCGGTCCCTTGTAAACCCCGTCGATGATGTCTTTGACGGCCTTTACGACGCTCTTGGGCGTAATCCCGTGCGCCTTATTGAAGGCCATCTGTTTTTCGCGGCGACGTTCGGTTTCGCCGATGGCGGCCTTCATCGAGTCCGTCATCTTGTCGGCATAAAGAATTGCCTTACCGCGCACGTTGCGGGCGGCGCGCCCGATCGTCTGAATAAGGGAACGTTCCGATCGCAGGAACCCTTCTTTGTCCGCGTCGAGAATGGCAACGAGCGACACTTCGGGGATGTCTAAGCCTTCTCGCAAGAGGTTGATCCCCACCAACACGTCAAAAACGCCGTTTCGAAGATCCCGAATGATTTCCACGCGTTCCACCGTGTCGATGTCGGAATGCAGGTACCGCACCTTGACGTTGTGTTCACTTAAAAATTCGGTGAGCTCTTCAGCCATGCGTTTGGTGAGCGTCGTCACCAATACCCGATCGCCGGCCTTGGTACGTTCAATGATTTCGCTCAAGACGTCATCGACCTGCGTCGTTGCCGGCCGCACTTCCACTTCCGGATCCACGAGCCCCGTGGGACGTACCACCTGTTCCACGATCTGCGAACTCTTGGACAATTCCCACGCCGCGGGCGTCGCGGACACAAAGACCGACCGGCGCATCTTGCGTTCGAATTCATCAAACCGGAGCGGTCGGTTATCAAGCGCCGACGGCAACCGGAATCCATACATCACCAGCGTTTCCTTGCGGGAATGGTCGCCCTTGTACATCCCGCCCAACTGCCCCATCATGACGTGACTTTCGTCAAAGAACATGACGGCGTCCTTGGGGAGGTAGTCGATCAGGCAGGGAGGCGCTTCCCCCGGGGCAAGTCCCGTCAAATGCCGGGAGTAGTTTTCGATTCCTTTGCAGAACCCCACCTGATCGAGCATCTCAAGATCAAAAAGGGTTCGCTGCTGCAGGCGCGCCGCTTCGACTTCCTTGCCTTCGGCATGCAGTTGCGTCAAACGCTCCTTTAATTCTTCTTTGATCGTCGTCATGGCCCGCACGATTTCGCTGCGCGGCGTCACATAGTGGCTCGCCGGATACACCACAAAGCGCGGCACTTTCTGCAGAATTCGTCCGGTCAAGGGATCAAAGAGCACCACGGCATCGACTTCGTCGTCAAAAAGTTCGATGCGCACGGCAATTTCGGCGTGTTCCGCGGGGAAGATGTCGATCGTGTCGCCTCTCACGCGGAAAGTGCCGCGCAAGAAATCCATGTCGTTGCGTTTATATTGCATCACAACGAGCTGATGAATGAAGTCTTCCCGAGTTTTCGTGTCCCCCTGACGCAGAATGAGGCGCATCAAAGTGTAGCTTTCCGGTTTGCCGATACCGTAAATCGATGAGACCGTCGCGACGATGATGGTATCGTGCCGTTCCAAAATACTTTTCGTCGCAGCCAAACGCATCTGTTCAATGTGTTCGTTCACCGCCGAATCTTTTTCAATGAAAAGGTCGCGGGCGGGGACATAAGCTTCCGGCTGATAGTAGTCGTAATAGGAAACGAAATACTCCACGGCGTTTTCCGGAAAAAACTCCCGCATTTCGCTGTAAAGCTGCGCCGCCAGCGTTTTGTTTGGGGCCATCACCAGGGCGGGTTTGCCGATGCGGGCGATGACGTTGGCCATCGTAAAAGTCTTCCCGGATCCCGTTACCCCCAAAAGCGTCTGACCGGCGAGGCCCGCTTCCAACCCCTCGGTGAGTTTTTTGATCGCTTCTTCCTGATCCCCTGCCGGATCGTAAGGCGCATGAAGCTTAAAAGGAGAATCGGGAAACGTAAGTACCTTCGTCGCCATAACACTAAAAATCGGAGAAAAACTAAAAAACGCCGCCCTGAAAACGACCGCCGATCGGTGATTATCGCGCATTCTTTCCCGTAATCTGAACGCAAATTTTCACCGCTGCAGAAAACTTCGATACCGAACCAATTGTTTTTCGTTTATTTTCAATTAAATAGTTTGCCGCTGCCGTTTAACTCACCAAAAAAGCTTGACCTCCCTACATTTCCTCTGTATAGTTCGCGCCCTGCATTCCCCGATAGCTCAGTCGGTAGAGCAACGGACTGTTAATCCGTGGGTCGTTGGTTCGAGCCCAACTCGGGGAGCCAGAATTCTCAAAAGAAGCCTCGGCATCGTCGCCGGGGCTTTTTTATTGCGCTTTGATAAAAAAATTTGCCGCGGACGAATTTCCTCTGTATAGTTCGCTTTCTGCATTCCCCGATAGCTCAGTCGGTAGAGCAACGGACTGTTAATCCGTGGGTCGTTGGTTCGAGCCCAACTCGGGGAGCCAGAATTCCGAAAAGAAGCCTCAGCGTCACCGCTGGGGCTTTTTTGTTGTCTGAAATTCAATAGCCTCCGAAGACACTAGTATAACGTTTGCTAAATAAGGCTATTAATTAACTCATGGACCTCGTCAAGCTTCCATCGCCAACGGAAAGGT
>UQUM01000037.1 GCA_900544255.1 uncultured Sutterella sp. | reverse complement strand
AGCTAAGAATAAAGGAGTTAGTGATGTACCCGCTCAGACTTGAGTTCTGAGTGCACATTTAAGCGGGAAGTTAAGGTCAAAGGAGATGCCTTTCGCATTCCTCCCGACGACTGAAGTCACGGGCTTCCTGCGAGTTTGTTGTGAAATCAAAACAAAACGACTGTCTCAGGATTCGGCTTATCCCGCCACGTCTTCCGTAACGAATTCCGCCAACTGCGTTCCTACAAAAACCGCCGCCACACACTTCAAGTTCGAAATGCCGCGAATGTTGCTGCATCGGGCGTAACGCCGCAGTTGACTGAGTGCCTTTTCCTTTGCTTCTTTTACTGCGCTTTCAGTCTTGCCTTCCGCCTTGCTGAGGTACTTGAGCTCGACGAGGAAGGTGTGTTTCACCGGCGACCCCGCCGTCGGGCGGATGAGCAGATCGATTCGACCGCCCTTCGCTCCCAGCGCCTGCGCTTCCCGCACCACTTCGACATCGTTGTCGAAATAGAGCGTCGCCGCTATCAGCGTCTGGAAATCACTTTCCGACAAATGCACCGCCGTCATCACGTCGCTGCCATCAGCAAACCGCGCACTCGCCGAACGGAAAAGCGGCTCGGGATCGCCCTTTTCGAGCGCCCGATAAGCCCGCGTCAAATCCATTGCCGAATACCGTCCCGACGCTTCCGACACCGACAAAACGTATTGCAGGTAATACTCAAAAAACTGGATGGCGACGGCCCGGTTAGGCACGACCAACCGATAACGGTCATTCGGCGCAAACGTGAGGTACCCCATGTAAAACATGGCAGAGAGGACGCTCGCCGCATCAAAACGGTCATTCTTGTTGAGGTTCAGAAGCTGCAGGTCGCCGACGGGAAATTCGATCGCTTCATGCTGCAGCGCCCGAGTGACAATCATTTTCACGAACGCCGGATCGCCTAACCCGAGAATTCCGCTGATCTTCTGCAGATCCTGCGAGAAAGACGGATCAAGGAGCGTCACCGGTTCCTCGTTTTCGTCACGAATGTAGCTCAAGTAATACAGGCACATGGACGCATTGAACACCGCTTCGTCCACCTTGGCACTGAAGCGGTAACCGTTGTACCAGGTCTTCATCCGCGCCACGACGTCATCCAACGAATGGCCGTACGCGTCCAAATCAATCACTTCGGAAATCAACTGCCTTAATTCCGTTTCCGTAAACCCAAAGAGGGCGGAAAACGCCGACCGCGTCGTATAGTTCGTCGCAATCGAAAACCCTGACGTCATGGAATCGAGCGCAATCGACGTCACCCCGGTCACGAAAATCCTCGCCACGGGTCCCATGTCTTCCGTGGCGCTCTTTAACTTCGTATAGAAATCTTTGAAGAACCCCGCCGCCGACGTAATGGCTTTGAATTCCGCAAGCTCCCGAGAAAGCACCGTATTCGTCAGGTGATCGTATTCGTCAATGATGACAAAGACCTTCTGACGAAATTCCGGCCCCAAAACGGCGAAAAACGTTTCGATTAAAGCACCGGCATTTGAAAACGATGCTTTAAGAATTTCGTTCTGTCGCGGATGCGGGTAGATATTGAAGAAACTCACCACCGCATTGCGCACCGTCCGCAGAAAGTCTTCCTGAGGCGTACGGTCGGAAAACCCGGCGAACGTAAACTTCAAAACATAGAACTGACTTGCCAGCGGCGTCCGATGGCTTCCTATATAGGTGTCTTTGAAGTTCTTCTCAAAGTTCGCCGCTTCTGCTTTGTCGTAATACGCCCGCAGGGTTTCTGTAAAAAGCGTCTTGCCGAAACGCCGCGGCCGCACAATGAACGGAAAGCGA
This sequence comes from uncultured Sutterella sp., assembly GCA_900544255.1. Classification (GTDB taxonomy): domain Bacteria; phylum Pseudomonadota; class Gammaproteobacteria; order Burkholderiales; family Burkholderiaceae_F; genus Duodenibacillus. The sequence goes on along the minus strand of UQUM01000037.1, from coordinate 18,164 downwards.
GAGCCGCACTGCTCAAACACCTCAATGAAGCGCGTCTTGTCTACGTAAGCGTAGTCATCGGAACGGATCGATAGGAAACCGGCGTTCCCATACGGAATTTTTTTCAGTGCTTTTTTCTGTGTCATGCCTTATTAAGCCCTGCTCAGAGGCAGAAATCCGTTCAAAATGCGTTGGTTTTATGTTATCACATCATCAAACTTGGCTCTTCCGATTTCCTATGAAAAAACGGCCCCGAGTTCCCCCGAGACCGTCTTTCTTAACGACTCAACCGACGATCAGTGCCGACCGTTCGTTTCCGTCACGATGTCCGTCAATACCGCCAAGGCACGCGGCATGTTGACCGTATCCTGGATTTCGAAGTCCGGACGATGGTGTCCGTGGTGATCGCAACCCCAGAAGAAATAAGCCGCCTTGGCACCGTGCTGCTGAGCGCGACGCTGCAGAATCGAGCAGTCTTCGCTGCCGCCCATCTTGTCGTAAACCTTCACCGTGAGGCCTTCGGCTTGAGCCGCCCGATCAATGACGTCGCAGGCCGCCTGATCCGAATTCATCACGGTGGCTTCGCCCGCCTTCAACCACGAGCCCTTCACTTCGTAAGCTTCGGAAACGCCCTTCACGATGGACGCCACGCGATCCACCATCCAGTCGCTCACTTCGCCCGTTTCACCGCGTACTTCAAGCTGCATTTTGGCGTGCGCCGGCGTCACGTTGCGGCCTTCGCCCGCATAGAGCGTTCCGATGGCTACGCGGCTGTCGCCGCCCGAGTGACGGGGAATCCCCTGCAGCATCATCGTGCAGGCTGCGGCAGCCACAAGCGCGCTGCGGCCCTTTTCCGGATCCGATCCCGCGTGCGAGGGCGTTCCTTCAAATTCAATATCGATCTTCGCCGTCGCAAGGAACCCGTGACGGATGATGCCGATTTCACCCGACTTGCAGGTCACGCCCACGTGCGCGCCGAACAGCCAGTCGACGTCATCGACGACACCGGCAGCCGCCATGGCACCCGCTCCGCGCGTGCCTTCTTCCGCAGGCTGGAAAATGAGGCGGACGCGCCCCGTCAATTTGTCCTTGTTGTCCATCAACCAGTGCGCGAATCCCAAGCCCGAGGCCGTATGGGAGTCGTGACCGCAAGCATGCATGAGCCCCGGGATTTCAGAGGCAAAACCTTCCTTGTTGGGCACATGCTCGGGATCGGTCGTTTCCGACACCAACACGCAGTCCATGTCAAAACGAAACGCCGTCGTGGGGCCCGCGCGCCCCGTATCCAATTCCGCCACGGCTCCGGTGTAACCCTCCAGTCGATCCAAAAACGCCTGCGGGACACCGTGTTCGAGCGCGCGCTGCTGCGCCTTGGCAACCAACGCTTCGTTCCGACCCAACACCGCCTTCGGATCAATGACGGCAAGGCCGCACTTTACCGCGTAACCCAGCTTTTCCAGCGTCGTCACGACGCGGTACGTCGTTTCAAATTCGGTCCAGCCTTCTTCCGGACGCTTATGGATCGCGCGGCGCAGAGCCACGGCTTCATCCGCATACTTCTGAATATCCGTCACAGTCAACTCTCCTTAGGGGTTCTGCTAAAACAAAGAGGGGATTATTTCACGCAAGCCAGCGGCTGAAAGGCCTCGTCGGCGTTAATCCGCCGGCACGGCTTGTGCCAGGGCAAATCCGATCGCCCGACATTATTCCGGCTACTGTCGTCCGTTCGTTTCTTCCACGATGGTCGTCAGCATCGCAAGTGCACACGGGAGTGATTCCGTATCCTGCAGATCAAAGTCCGGCCGGTGGTGTCCATGGTGGTTGCATCCCCAGAGGAAAAAGGCCGACTTCACGCCTTTTTCCTGCGCTCGACGGATGAGGATGGAGCAGTCTTCGCTTGCCCCCGCATGATCCAACATCAGGCAAGGATAGTGAAGTGCTTCAGCCGCCTTAGCCACGACATTCGTCGCTTCCGAATCGGAATCCACCGTCGTCGCCTGGCCCACGAGTTCCACCGTTCCTTCGACTTCATAGCTTTCCGAAACGCCCTTTACGATCGATTTCACCCGTTCCGTCATCCACTCGTTCACCGGCCCCGTTTCGCCGCGCACCTCGATCTGCATATCGGCGTGCGCCGGCGTCACGTTGCGACCTTCACCGGCGTTCATGGTCCCCACGGCCACCCGTGTAGCACCGCCCGAATGACGCGGAATACCTTCGAGCATCAGCGTGCACGCCGCGGCCGCAGACAATGCGCTTCGTCCCGCTTCAGGTTTCGCCCCGGCATGCGACGCCGTGCCTTTAAAGTGAATGTCCATCTTGGACGTGGCGAGGAACCCGTGACGGATCACGCCCACCGTTCCCAATTTGCATTCGTCCCCAACGTGCGCACCGAAGAACCAATCGGCATCATCCACCCAACCTTTGGCCGCCATTGATCCCGCACCGCGCGTACCTTCTTCCGCAGGCTGAAAGAGAAGACGGATGCGACCTGTCAATTCGTCTTGGTGATCCCTCAACCAATGCGCCAATGCGAGTCCTGACGCCGTATGGCCGTCGTGCCCGCAGGCGTGCATGGCGCCGGGAATTTCGCTCGCGAACCCCAGCGCAGCGGGCACATGATCCGCAGCCGTCGATTCCGTCACCAACACGCAGTCAATATCAAAGCGAAAGACCGTCACCGGCCCCGGACGCCCCGTATTGAATTCCGCGACCGCACCGGTGTAATGGCTGAGACGATCCAAAAACGCCTGAGGCACGCCATGCGCCAATGCACGGGCTTCCGCTTTGGCGACGAGTTCCGGATTGCGTCCCAGCACCGCACTCGGCTCAACGGCTTCAATTCCGGCCTTGACGTCATAGCCGTACTTTTCAAGACACGTCACAATCCGATAAGTCGTTTCAAATTCCGTCCAACCCTCTTCAGGCCGACGGTGGAACGCCCGACGAAGTACCACGGCGTCTTCCACGTATTGCGTCAACGGATTCATTCATCCCTCCCGGATAAACAATGATTCAGCATCCGCTGAGTGTAGTCGTTTTGCGTATCGGAATCCGTACAATTCCGCCGGTACTCCTCTCTCTGCTATAGGACTTTCTCGTGATGCCTGCAGTTATCGCTTCCCTTTCCCGCAATCCGCTCTACCTGCAGCTCGCTCAGGCCATTGAAAAGGAAATTGCCGATGGCCGTTGGCCGTTGAACAAAGCAATTCCGAGCGAAACGCAGTTGGCGACGGATTTCGGCGTGAGCGTCGGTACCGTCCGAAAGGCCCTCGATATTCTCTCCGACCGCGGGCGCCTCGTGAAAAAACAAGGGAGCGGCACCTACGCCAAAAGCTATGCGGACGCCGGGTTCTGGAACCGTTTTCAGCGCTATCAATACGCCGACGGCCGGATCACGCACTTCAAAGGCACCGTCGTGCTTTTTGAGACGGTACCGGCGCCCGCTCTTGTGGCAAAAGTTCTGAACCTCACGGAAGGCGACCTCGTCATTCATGTCGCCCGCACCATGAAAAGCGTGAACGCACTGCCCGGAGACAGCGACGGTGCAGGGCTCGACGTTTCGTGGCTCCCTGCCGATCTCTTTCAAAAACTCACCCCCAAAGCGTATGAGCAAGACCTGAGTCTTTACGCCATCTACGAAACCGTCTGCGGCATGGTCATCTGCGACGTCTCAGACCGCCTTGACGTCGTCAATCACCTCCCCGCAGAAACGCCCGATGGCTTCCCCGCCGAGGGGCCCTTTTTCCGCCTGCGGCGCACTGCGCGCACATTTTCATCGAAAACGGTGGAATATCGCATCGAACACGCTGCCTGTCGGGGCCTGCAGGTAGCGCTTGATTGAGACACTATTTCTTTGCCTTAAGTTCGTCGGCGGCATTGACAACCCGACGTTCCCCACCCGCCACACAGGCAAACGAACGCGTGTTCCACACGACGGTTTTTGTGAGGTCACAAAAGTGCGCCGTCAGCGCCGGGATGTGTACCGATTCCAGCGTCATCGGCGAAAAACTCACCTGATCCCCTCGACGACAGACAGAAAGTTCCGCAACTGTTTTTGCCGCGCAGACGCGCGGCGTCTTGGTACCTGCCGCCGCGTCCGTGGGCGCTGAAAATGAAAGAATCAGCGCCACCACGGCCGAAGCCCAACTCAACGTTGTTATTTTCACGGCTGCACCTCCCATGGCCAGAAACTCTCGCAATGGTAGGCGTCCGAACTTATTTTTTCCAAGGTGATCGTCACCTCCGCGTCACCGAGCCGAGCGAGTTCCTCAAGCCGTTGTCAAAAAACTATCGAACTTGTCACAAACCGGAGGTAGGTTTCATCTCGTTCTCCAACAGATTCGAAAATCTGCCAAAGTCCAGCGTCCACGGTAACGGCATTGCGTTTTCCGATAAATCCTGCGTAATAACAGGCCGCCTTCTCTGAATGTTTTTCCGCCGACCGGATTGAAATCGAATTCCTCTCCCGATACAATCGACCGCACTCGATACCGCGCCGGGCGCACGTTGCTCCCGGCGGTTTTTTACTGAATTTCATCATGCGCGTTTTTTCCCTTACCGCGGCTGCGCTTCTCTCTGCTGCCGCCCTCTCGGCCAACGCCGCCGACCGTTTTGACAGTCTCGCCGAAAGCGGCGCCCTTTCCGCAGGCGTCGACGTCACGCACCTCGTGCGCTCTTCCGTTGATGCGCGTCTCACGGAAGCCCGTGCAAACGACCGCACGGACGGCGGCAGCCTCTGGCTTGACGTGACCGGGGCCAAAACCCGCGCTGAGAAACTCACGGGAGACGCTGGCTACAAAGCGACCGTGGGCGTTGCGAACCTCGGCGCCGACATTCAAACCGGCACGCACTCTTTCGGCGTGGTGTACTTCTATGGTGAAGGTGATTTTGATACCGTCAAAACCGAACACCGCGACGGCGACGCCGCGTACTACGGCGTCATGATCTACGGCGAAGAACGTTTGGGCGACGCCGCCCTTGCCGCCAAACTCGGCTGGACGCGCATGAAAAACGGCGTTGATACCCCGACAGGGCGCGTCTACGGCATGGACGGCAACCTCTTTACGGCGGACATGACCGCCAATTACCGCGTCCGGACGCCGTGGCTCGACATTGTGCCGCACGCAGGCGTCGAAGCCACGTTCATCAACGCCGACAACTGGTCGGACGGCTCTTCCTACGGAGAACCCGACAACGCCGCCCTTTACGAATTCCCGGTGGGCGTCACCTTCACGACAGCGCGAGCCCTGGGTGCCTACAGCGTCCGTCCGACGCTTGACGTCACCTACGCCGCGGCCGCAGGCGACAAAACGTTAAAGGGCAAGATAAACGGCTCGGCGTCCGAAACGAAATACTTTGAAGACGGCCGCGTTAAAGTGACGGCAGGGCTTGCCGCCACGGGTGAAAAAGGCACGTTGGGGCTTCTCTACCGCTTTGAAGCCGCCGAACACGACCGCGAAAACCATTCACTCACCCTCCAAGGGAAGTACGTCTTCTGACGGATCGTCTTTGTCACGGTTCTGACACAAAACGCTTCTAGCCTGTTTCAAATACCGGCCGGAAGCGTTTTTTTATGACTCTGCCCCTTGTTTACCATCCCCAGCACGACGAAAACGGTCATCCCGTACTCGTTCGAACCCCCTCCGTCTCCACGGCGGAAATCACGTGGTACGACCCCGCCGCCGTCGCGACGTTGTCGGTCACGGACCACGGAATGCTTCCTCCGACGCTTTGCGGCACCCCCTTCACCGACGTTGCTTGTCCCGTAAATTCCCTGGATTGGCTTCCCTACAACAGTGAATGGTCGGTCGAGGAACCCCCTTACCCCAAGGATCCCGTCCGCAGCACCACAAGCGGCTGCGTCGTCATTGAACCGGATGACCGAGTGTGGCTCGTGCATCCCACGAACGAATACGCGGATCAAAAAACCACTTTTCCCAAGGGACGATGGGAAGCGGGGTTGACGCTCCTTACGAATGCCGTCAAGGAAACCTTGGAAGAATCGGGCCTTTGGGTGAAGCCCACGGGGTACCTCTGCGACATTGTTCGTACGCGCTCCGTCACGCGCTACTACACCGCGCGCCGTATCGGAGGAACGCCCAAAAACGCCGGCTGGGAATCCCAGGCCGTAAGCCTCGTACCCCCGTCGGCGTTGGCAAAATTTTTGAATCGGGAAAATGATCGAAAGGTGCTGCCCTTCCTCCTTAAAAAACTCCTGGAAGAAGGGACGCTTCCTTTGTAGTCGCGCCGCGCTTAATGCGTCGTGCGGCGGATGATGAGATTGCCGAAGAATTGGAAAACACTGATCACGGCAAGAATGATGAGCACCGTGAGCCAAATCATGTCGCGGTACCCCATCTGGTAGCCGTAGCGGATGGCGAAGTCGCCGATGCCGCCCGCGCCGATCGCGCCTGCAATCGCCGTAATGCCCACGAAGCTCACGAACGTAATCATCGTAACGCGCGTAATGCCGGGAATGCTTTCTTTAAGGTACACCCCGAAGATGATCTGCATCGGCGAAAACCCCATTGCTTCACTCGCTTCAATGAGGCCGTGGTCAATGTCGGACAACACGGACTCCACTTGTCGGGCAAAGAAGGGCACCGTACCGAAAACGAGCGCCACGAAAGATCCCGTCACCCCCGACCCCGTGCCGACGAGAAAGCGGGAAAGCGGAATCAGAAGCACAATAAGGATGATGAACGGAATCGAACGAATGATGTCGATCGCCCGGTCAAAGAATGTGAAGACCGCCCGGTTTTCGAGAATGCCGCCGGGGCGCGTCGTGACGAGCAGTACACCGACGAGGATACCGAGCACCCAGGCGATTGTGCCCGAAACGCCGATCATCGTCGCCGTCTGACCGATTGATTTCAAAAGTTCGCCGCTCAAGCGGTCTAGATTCGGTAAAAGCGTATTGATCCACTCCATTTACTTCACCTCTTCAATCCGCACGCCGTGTGCCTTAATGAATTCCACAGCGGACACCACGTTCTCGGCGTCGCCTTCGAGAGTCACCGCGAGTTTCCCCAACGGCGTCCCCTTGAGAATTTCAATGTTGCCGAAAATAATGTTTGCGGACACCCCGAACTGCTTAAAGATTTCCGTCATCAAAGGTTTACCCGCGGACGCGCCGGCGTAAGTAAGGAGGTACACCGTCCCGTGCGTCACGCCGCGGCCTTCGGCATCTTCCAACATGTCGTAGAGGTCGTCCACGTTGCTCGCGGAATCAATGAAACCCTTCGTCACCGGGGCCTTGGGGTTGGCGAAGATATCAAGAATCGTTCCTTCTTCGACGACGCGCCCGTGTTCCATCACGGCAGCACGGTCGCAGATGAATTTCACCACGTCCATCTGATGCGTAATGACGACGATCGTAATGCCGAGCCGGGAATTCACCTCACGCAGCAGTTTCAGAATCGAGCGCGTCGTCTTGGGGTCCAAGGCACTCGTTGCTTCATCGCACAACAGCACCTTGGGGTCGTTCGCGAGCGCACGGGCAATGGCAACGCGCTGCTTTTGGCCGCCCGACAACTGCGAGGGATAGGCTTCCGATTTATCCGCAAGTTCCACGAGTTCCAGGAGCGAACGAATCTTTTCACGGCGTTCTTCGGCCGAAAGGTTCGTCAACTTTAAGGGCATCTCGATATTTTCATAGACCGTACGGCTCGGCATCAGATTAAAGTGCTGGAAGATCATGCCGATCTTCTGCCGAACGCCGCGCAATTCTTTTGCCGCCAATTTCGTGATGTCCGTACCGTCAATCAGCACCTCACCCGACGTCGGCCGTTCCAGAAGGTTGATGCAGCGCACCAACGTCGACTTACCGGCCCCGGAAAATCCGATGATGCCGAAGACTTCGCCTTTTTCAATGTGAAGCGACACGTCGTTCACGGCCGTCACCGTGCCCGCCTTCGATTCAAACCGCTTCACGATATGTCTGAGTTCTATCATTGCCTGCCCTGTGTCGCGAAACTATTCCGCTCTTTAAAACGAACAAAAGACCGCAAGAATACAGCATTCCTCCTTGCGGTCTTTCTTTTTCGATTACTTCAGCTGATAGTCGGCGGCACCCGCCCACACCGGGATAAAGGCCCCCTTGTAGGCGTCCTTAATCGTCTGAGCGGTGTTCTGAGATTGGTAGGCCTTCACGACCTTGAGGTAATCCGCGTTCTTCGCGTCGGCATCACGCGCGACGATAATGTTGACGAGCTTACCGAGATAGGGATTCGTCTTCGGGTTCACGTCTTCGGAGAAAATCGCGTCCTTCGTGGGATCCAATTTCGCCGTAAAGGCATTGCCGCCGTTGATGACCGCCGCCGCGACGTCCGGGAGCAAATTCGCCAAAACGCCCGATTCGGCTTCGACGATTTCAATCTTGACGTTGTACTTCGTGATGTCGGTCTTATTGGGGACGTAGCCCTTGGCGGGATCAATTTCAATCAACCCTGCGGCTTCCAAAAGCTTCAGAGCACGACCGCCGTTCGTTAAATCCGCGGGGATCGCGATCTTGTCGCCGTCCTTGATGTCTGCGATCTTCTGAATCTTCGACTTGTTGTTGAAGATGCACAAAGGAGCCAAAATCGTGTCGCCGATCGAAGTAATCTTGTAGCCGTTGCGGGCCGTGTCGTTCGCGAGGAACGCCTTGTGCTGGAAGGCATTCAAGTCAATGTCCTTATCCGACAAAGCGCGGTTGGGCGTCGCGTAGTCCGAATACTTCACGAGTTCGACCTTGAGTTTGTCCGCCGCGAGGTTCTGATTCACCGTATCCCACTGGGCGTTGTATTCACCCACGACACCGACCTTGATGACCTTCACGTCGCTCTTAGCCTCATCACCGCACCCGGTGAGGCCCAACGTGAGCGCCGAAGCCACCGCAAAAAGAAGCGCCGTCTTTTTAAACTGGATCGTCATGATGAAATTCCTTTGAGAAAAATTAAAAAACCGGAAAACTTACTGCCCGACTGCCGCCCGATTGCCTTTCGACGTCAACCGAAAAAAAGAGGTGCGGACGAACCGCGCTGGAGGGAAGATTCAACAAACAACAACCGGCGGTGCGTCGCTTCACATAAAGCGGCACATTCGCATCGAGCGCACCTTGCGTGCGTTGAAAGCGGTATGTTGCGTATTAAAGACCATGATGAGGCAATCTCTTGAGGAAAGCCGGACGAAATCCGTCCGAGCGCTGGGGTTAACTTTACCCCAGATCCGAGATCCCAACCTAGGTAATACCGCATACATTCGCAAGATTGCTGACGTATTACCTACCCGTTCGGTTTTCTGCCCACACCCGTCCCTAAAAAAAAGGATTTCCGCTCCCTGCCGGCCCCAAAGCCAACCCCGTCCGCTAAACTCAGAGCCTCCTTCTTTTTGTTAATCGGATCGGATGTTCGATAAGGATTTTTATGTCGGAACGCATTAACTGGACGAGCCGTCTGGGCTTTATTTTGGCCAGCGCCGGCGCCGCCGTGGGGCTAGGCGCCATTTGGAAATTTCCCTACCTTGCAGGAAGCAACGGCGGGAGCGCCTTTCTCTTTCCTTATCTCGTGTTGTCCTTCACGATCGGACTCACGCTCGTCATTGCGGAAATCACCTTGGGGCGCCTCGGCAAGGGCGGTATCGTCACTGCTTACCGGACGATTGCCGGCAAGGGGTGGACGGTATTCGGCTACCTGGGAATTCTCACGGGGTTCTGCGTCCTCTGCTTTTATTCGGCAATCGGCGGTTGGACGATCTCCTACTTCATTGATGCGCTGTTAGGGAACGGCATCGTTACCGACGTTTCCGAACTTAACGCCCACTTCGGCGCCTTGGTGAGCAACCCCTACATCTCCATCGGATACCAGGCGGCCTTTCTTTTTCTCACCGCATGGGTCGTGCTTTTTGACGTCGCCAAGGGGATTGAACGCCTCAACAAAATTCTGATGCCGCTCCTTTTCGTCTTGGTACTCATTCTCATCGTGCGCGGCATGACGCTCCCCGGGGCAGAAAAAGGGATTGCGTATCTTTTTGCCTGGAAACCCGAAACCTTCACGTGGCAGAGTCTTTTGGCCGCCATGGGGTTCACGTTCTTCAGCCTCTGCGTGGGGTGCGGCTGCATGCTCACCTACGGGAGCTACCTCTCCAAAGACACCAACCTCCTCACGGGGTGCAGCTGGATCACTTTTCTCGCCACCTTCTCCTCCATTCTGGGCGGCCTCATGATCCTGCCTTCCGTTTTTGCCTTTGATTTAGATCCGACGGCGGGGCCGGGCCTTACCTTCATGACGATGCCGATCGTCTTTGCAAAACTTCCCTTCGGGCAAGCGTTTGCCGTCATTTTCTACCTTTGCCTCGTTCTTGCCGCATTGACGAGCGCGGTGTCGTTACTGGAAATGGTGGCCGCCTATTTCATCGACGAATTAAAACTCGTGCGCTTTAAGGCCGTGACGCTCGTGACGTTTGCCATGCTCTTCGTCGGGAGTTTCTGCGGACTTTCTTTCGGCGTATTGTCCGACTTCAAGATTGCCGGACGTACGATCTTTGACAATTTCGACTACTTCACGAGCAACCTCAGTCTTCCCGTGGGCGGCATCGTCGTCTGCATTTTGGCGGGCATCGTTGCTTGGAAGAAAGTGAAGGCGGAAATTCTCACCGGTGCCAAAGCTTCCGATGCTGTGCTCACCGTTTTTCGGGCGCTCCTCGTCGTCGCGAGCCCCGTTCTGATTCTCACGGTTCTCATCACCGGTTTGTAACTTTTCCGACTCAATCGAAACGCCCGACACCGGACTCATCGTCCCCGTCGGGCGTTTTCGCATTTCCCGCCGTATCAATCCTGTTTTTCGGCGCGGTACACACTCAGCACACGGAACAGTTTCTCGCAATCCAACGGCTTGGAGAGATGCTTATTCATGCCGGCCCGGATACATTCCTCAATATCGTCATCAAAGACATTGGCCGTCATTGCAACAATGGGGATTGCCGCCGCATCCGACCGCGGCAAGGCACGTATCCGCCGCGTTGCCTCCAGTCCATCCACCAACGGCATCATGATATCCATCAGAATCAGATCAAACGTCCCGGGAGCCGTTTCTTCAAACTTTTTCACCGCCTCGTCACCGTTCGTTACTTCCGTAACTTCCACTCCGGCATCCGACAGGAAGCAGTGAGCGATCTCCCGATTGATTTCATTATCTTCGACCAACAAAACCCGCATTCCCTTCAAATCCTTCAGGTGAATGTCGGGCTCATCCGACGTCTCAACCGGCACCGAATCGTCCGTTTTCAGAGGAATCCTCACCGTAAAGGTGGTTCCCCGGCCTAGCTCACTGACGAAATCAATACTGCCGCCCATCAACTGCACCAACTGCTTGGTAATAACCAGCCCCAGCCCCGTTCCTTGATAAGTGGTACGCGCTGCGTTACTGTCCTCCTGCTGGAAAGGCTCAAAAATATGTTTCTGGAATTCTTTGCTCATGCCGCGTCCGGTATCCCGGCAACTGAATTCCAACGTCATGTTCCCCGATCCCGCAGAAATCGCTCGACAGCCGATCGTGACCGAGCCGCCGGCCGGCGTAAATTTCACGGCATTGAAAATGAGGTTAGTACAAATCCGACGCAGATGTTTACGGCTGCCGATCACTCGCCACCAACTGCCTTCCATCCGACGTTTGATCAAAACCCCCTGCTTGTCGGCAATCGGCTGCGTCGTTACCACGAGCTCATCCATCAGCTCCGAAATATCGAAAGGCACACTCTCAAGCCGCTCGCCGCCGGAATCCAATTTACTCATGTCGAGCACATCGTTCACAAGTTCGAGAAGCGTTCCTGAAATCATCCAGATCTTTTCCCGGCAATACGTCTGTCGCTGCACGTCATTCGGAGCACGGCGGGCAACCTCCAATAAACCACGAATGCCGTTGATGGGTGTTCTCACGTCGTGGCTCATATGCCGCAAAAACTGCATTTTGGCCACGGCTGCACTTTTTGCAGCTTCCGCAGCTTCCCGAAGTTGTTTTTGTACGGCGGCTTCATGCTGCTGCTCTTCGGTAATATCCCGCGACGTCAGCAGGCAGGCAGTGAGCGTACCGGACTTATTGCGCGTCTGCGCAATTGCCATCACTCTGATCCAGCGTCCGTCCTTCAACTTAAGTTTGGTTTCCAATTTACACGTTGACGCCAAACGATCACCCAATGTCTCAACATTGAAAAAAGCCAACGCCTCGGCAATACACGACGGAGCAACAACCCTATTGAGATACATTCGGAAAAAGTCCGTCGCCCGAATACCCGGACGATAAATTCGCCGGGTTTCCGCAGTCGATTTCAGCAACTGCACCGAGTTTTCAGGAATCCGCACAAGATACGTCGAAATGTAGATGCTGCTGATGCCTTGAATCGTGTCGAACTGCGTCTGCAGTTCCTGCACATAGCTCTGTCTGATCCGTATTCGCACCAGAGCCAACAATCCGAGCACCAAGACAAAGCCGAAAAGAACTTCACCGAACTCACTTTTTCTGAATTCGAACAACGTGGCTTCCGGAATCAGTACAAAAACCTGATGCCCCTTCACTTGAGTGAAACGTCCGTACCACTTCTCCCCCTGAACGTCATAAAGATTTAAATCGTAAGCGGCCAGATGTCGGATCGGAGCCGATAAAAATGGGCATTTCTGCTGCGACTGCCCGTTCCAACCTTCCAGATTTGTGGAAACGATGCGTCCCTTTCGAACGACAAAAACAAGACTGTCCATCGCAAAAGTATCCCCGGGGTAGAGATCCTTCGAAACCACGCCAAATTGTCCCGGCTTTTTCTTCTCCCATGTCATGACCAATCCGGCCGAATTTTGGCGGGCAACGACGCCGTAGTCATAAAAACCGATGTCGTCGAAAGCTTCCCGAGTGGCAAACTGTTTGAACGGATACGTCAGAATGTTCTTGATGAACACACGTTGAACCACCGTCTGCCACGGAAAAAGGCCGTCCCCCGCTTCGTACAGCACGGGCTCAAGCCGGGAATTCAAAATGACGGCACCGGTCAGACGCTGATCCTTGACGTATTCGGTTAAAGCACTCTCGGGAAGAACCTTCACGTCCTTTTCACGGTAGTTGAGCTCACGGGTTTTATCCAAGAGCCGGATCAAACTCTTGGTTTCATCGTTGTCCTCTTGAAGACTGTGATCAAGACTACGGGTCCTCATCCTGGACAAGATGGTATCTGCAGTTCTCGATGCCTCCGACAGGCATTCATCGGTCAGGTGATTCCATATCAACCAGAGGCCCAAAACAGAAAGCAGCACCGCCGCTATTGCAACAAATCGGGAGGATTTAAGCATTCAGATCCTCCGTCACCAGCTCGTTAAGCCGTACTTTTTAGCAATGTGTGCAACGGTACCGTCGTCGCGCATCTGCCCAAGCACCGCCGTAAGCTTCCGGTCGATGCCTCTTTGATCCGTTTTGGAAAAAGCGACGCCCAAATGTGCCTTCAGAAGATATTCCGATAGGATTCGATAGTGACTTTCTCCCTCTACAGGCACGTACTGCAGCAACGCATTTTTGTGGCCTGCCGCCGCATCCACATACCCTTTGCGCACGGCTGCCGCCGCATCCGCAAGTTCAGGAAAACTGAATAGAGCGCTCAGCCCCGCAAGCCGTTTGTCCTTTCCCGACAAAAACAACTCCTCCGGTTTTGTCGTGGTCTGAACGGCTACCGATTTTCCCTTAAGATCCGAGAGAGTCCGTATGGGGGAATCCGCCCATACCATCACAGCCTGATAACTTGCCATATAAGGGCCTGCCCAACGATACTCATTTTCTCGTCCGGTCATCGTAAAACTGCCCCAAAGACAATCTACGCTCCCTTTGTCAAGATATTCATTCTTTCGGGGCCAATCCAAATTGATGAAAACCGGCTCACACCCCAGCCGACGACAGGCTTCTCGGGCAAGCTCAACATCCACTCCCGCAAATTCCCCTTCGGCATCAAGGTAATTAAACGGTTCATAATAATCGCTGCCGATACGGAGGACAAACGGCTCCGCGCAGGCAACCTGACTTAGCAGGCAACCGGCACAAAAAAGCAAAGCCGTTAAAGGTTTGTATATCCTGCGGTAACTATACATTTCCAACCAACGTCGTTCGGATTTCTCTTCGCTTGAGCTAGTCAACCACTAAAGCATCCCTCCTCAAGTCTCTGCCTGTAGGCAGGGGCGTTGACATAACACGCTCAAAATCACACATTTCTTGAGCGATTGTAACAAGCCGGTTGAAGGTCGGTGTTGCAAAGATCAGTGTACGGTTTACTGATTTTTTCAGTACACTTTTTTAGGCCCAGCCTTTGCCGGGCACCATGACACGTGAGAACGTCAACTAAGAAAAAAGAGAGAGGAAAAAGTCGGCTCCGGAAGACTCGTCGCAACACATTAGTTTGGCATGCATCGGCGAATTTTTTTCGCAAAAAGGCTTTTATCAGACGCGAAAACTCCCAAACTTACGTGTTGCAAGATGCTTATCACGACAAGCTTGGGGTTCCGGAAATACAGAAACGCACCAGACGCACCCCGAACCTTTGCCAATGTCGGATACGTCGATCGAGACTTTCTAGAAAAAAACAAGGGGGGTTGTCTCATCGTCAACTGACGACTTGATCAACACCCCCATTGTTTAGGCTAAATCAACTGAGTGTTTCATACGCCTCAGATGATGGCGCAAGCGGCAAAGCCGAGAGCCACGGCGAACACAATCGCGAGAACGCCGGGGACAAAGAATGCGTGGTTGAACACCCACTTACCGATGCGGGTCGTACCCGTATCGTCCATCTGCACAGCGCCCAAAAGCGTCGGGTAGGTCGGCAGAACGAAGAGCGCGGACACGGCAGCAAACGAAGCCACGAGCATGTAGCTGTCGCCGGGGTTCGCGGCGGAAATACCGAGCGCAGCCACGATGGCAGGCGTAATGGCCTTAGCCGTAGCAGCCTGAGAGTACAGGAGCATGGCGGCAAAGAAGAACACGACGGCGAGCAGAGCCGGAGTCTGGGAAACCGTGGAGGCAGCGAAAGCCTTGATTTCGCCGGCGTGCCCGGACACGAACGTGTCACCCAGCCAAGCCACACCGAGAACGCACACGCAGGCCACCATACCGGACTTGAAGACGGAGCAGGAAGCGATGTTGCCCACTTCGATCTTGCAGAAGATGGTGATCAAAGTACCGACCAAGAGCATCAAGCTCATGATGGCAGCGTCACGCCCCACGACGACGGGCTTAATGAGGCCGACAGCCGGAGAAATAGCGGACGCGTAGAGAACGACGAGAACCACGCCCAAGAGGAAAATCAACACGGAGCGCTTCGCGTAGGGCTTCAGTTCCTTCGCAGCAGACGCTTCAGGAGCCTTCACGAGACCCTTAGCAAGACGTTCCTTGTAAACGGGGTCGCTGTCAAGATCCATGTTGGAGATGAGGGTCATCACGAAGGACGTGAGCATGCAGGCCACGAACGTCGTCACGAGCCAAATTCCGAGCAGAGCCGGGTAAGACCAGCCGAAGGGTTCCAGGACGCCCGACATATAAATCACGGCGGCGGACACAGGGGAAGCCGTAATGGCGATCTGAGAGGACACAACGGCGATGGAAAGCGGAACCACCGGACGAATCTTCTGTTCCTTGGCGACTTCGACGATCACGGGGATCATGGAGAAAGCCGTATGACCGGTACCCGCGAAAATCGTCAACACATAGGTCACGATCGGGGCGAGGTAGTTGATGTGCTTCGGGTTGGAACGAAGAACACGTTCAGCGATCTGAACGAGATAGTCGAGGCCGCCCGCCAACTGCATGGCAGAAATAGCCGCGATCACGGACGCAATGATGAGGATCACGTCCCAGGGAATGTTGCCCGGCTTCATACCGAGGCACAGACCCAAAACGAGAACACCGGCGCCGCCGGCGTAACCGATGCCGATGCCGCCCAAACGCACACCGATGAAGATGGCGCCGAGCAGGACAACGAGCTGCAGAATGAGCATGATATCCATGAATGTCTCCTCTGGAGAGGTTTGTAGTTATTGGAACAAAGCGCTCCCGGCCCGAGCTTCAAAGGGAGTGAATCTCATCCCTGGTAACGGATTCGTCAAATTCCGTTAAGCCGGCATACCGAGGGGGAAAACTCGGTTGCCGGCACCTGGAACGTTCTGTTCCTAGATTTCAGTTGCTCCTAGCGGAGCCCCTGATTACTGCACGAACTTCGGAGCAATGAGGTTCTGCAGATTGAACGTCTTATCCCATTCTTCCTGGGTAAGCATGTGGCGTTCGTCCACGACCACCTGGTGCAGGCTCTTGCCGGTGTGGTAGCACTCGTGAGCCATTTCAGAGCAAGCCTTGTAGCCCAAATGCGGCTTCAGGAGCGTCACGATGCCGCAGGAGTTCATCACCATGTTGGCGGTGCGTTCCGCGTTGGCGGTGATGCCGTCGACGCACTTCGTACGCAGAGCGTTGCAGGCGTTGGAGAGAACGCGCAGGCCCGTGAAGAGCGCGAAGGTGATCACAGGTTCCATCACGTTCAGTTCAAGCTGACCGGCGGAAGCAGCGAGCATCACCGTGGTGTCGAGACCGATGGCGAGGAAGGAAGCCTGGTTCGTCACTTCGGGGATCACAGGGTTGACCTTACCCGGCATGATGGAAGAACCCGGCTGCAGCTGCGGCAGATTGAGTTCAGCCAGACCGCAACGGGGGCCGGAAGCCAGCAGACGGATGTCGTTGCAAACCTTCGTCAGCTTAACGGCGAGGCTCTTCATCGCGTTCGACATGGCAACGTAGGCACCGCAGTCGCTCGTGGCGGCGATGAGGTCGTCGCTGTTCTTGAAGTCAAAGCCCGTAAGTTCGGCGAGGTGCTTCACGGCGAGAGCCGGATAATCGGGGTGGCAGGTCACGGTCGTACCGATGGCGGTGCCGCCGAGGTTGATGCACTTCAGGTGTTCCTGAGCTTCGCGGATCACCTTGATTTCGTCATTGATCGTGAAGCCCCAGCCGTGGAATTCCTGGCCGAGCGTCATCGGAACAGCGTCCTGCAGGTGGGTACGGCCCATCTTCAGAACACCCTTGAATTCTTCGGACTTATTGTAGAAGGCGCCGACCAAGTCTTCAACGGACTTCAGGAGCACGTTGCTGCGCAGCAACAGAGCAAGGTGAAGAGCCGTCGGGTAGGTGTCGTTCGTGGACTGACCGAAGTTGGCGTGGTCGTTGGGGCTCACGCGCTTGCTGTCGCCCTTCACCGTGCCGAGCTTTTCGCAGGCGAGGTTGCAGATGACTTCGTTGCAGTTCATGTTCGTGGAGGTACCGGCGCCGCCCTGGAGCCAATCGGTCACGAACTGATCACGGTACTTGCCGGCGATGATCTGATCGCAGGCCCAGATGAGCGCGTCAGCGACGTCGGCCGGGATCGTGCCGAGTTCCTTGTTGGCCATCGCAGCAGCCTTCTTCACATAGCCGTAGGCGATGACGAAGAACGGTTCCTGGCTCATCGGCATTTCGGTGATGTGGAAGTTTTCCTTGCCGCGCAGCGTCTGAACGCCGTAGTAGCAATCATCAGCGATTTCGAGCTGACCCAGGAAGTCACTTTCAAAACGAGACATCTTTTATTTGCTCCTCTTGCAAACATATGGCCGGGTTACCACCCTTTTTACAGGGGCTTACCCGGAATTCGTTTAACCTGATTCGCCTCGACGATCATGAACGACCTTCGTTTGAGAAGACGCCCACGGTCTTGACCGTCGAACGAACCTGAGATCTGATGTATTTCTCCTAAGTGAAATACATTACTTTTCTCTCGGTTGACGTCATAGTACACCTCTTTCACTCTTAGGGAAAACTTAAAAATGCCTCTTTAGGGTTATGCCGACTACATCAATCGTCCTAAGGGTCTTCTCCCACCTCTCTCATCTCAACGGATGCTGATTATTTGCGCACTGAATTTAAAAGCCTTTTCACTTTATCCCTGGTAAAAGTTTCTCTTTTCCAAATCGTGCTTTACAAAAGCGATCTACCTTTTGATGAGGATCAACTTTTGATAACGTTTTTTAGTTTCAAACTGCTTGTTTCGATTTTTCAAACAATAAATGTGATAAGTCACGCTGCAAATCGAGTAGGCGGAGCCGTTACCGGCCGCCTCCTCTCACACCACCGCCCGTACGGATCCGTAGGACAACCTTTCGG
>UQUM01000036.1 GCA_900544255.1 uncultured Sutterella sp. | reverse complement strand
GAGACACTCTGCCCATGCACCTTGTAGCGGTGTTGCCAAATATCGATGCTCTTGTTGTAGCAGAAGCGCACCGCGCCGAACTGCCCGCAAAGGAACCTTTGCTGTTCCTTTGTTGGGTAGAGGCGGACTTTGGTGGCTTTGAGCATCGTAATCGGGCAGAGAATTTTTTTGTTTGCAAAGCCTACCGCTGCGCAGGCTTCAAATGTGGAATTGAGAAGGTTTGTTTCACATCTACTGCTCCGCCATTCATCCCCGCCTCAGAGAGACGGGGGTTTCTGGCGGGATCGAAGCTAAAACTCGTCGTCATCCATGCGGTCGGATTCAAAGGCGGACTCCCGCCATCCGGCCCGGGCGTAGGCTTCGTGCAGGACTTCCGCACCGAACGCCTGGTACGCTGCGGGGTCAGACAGCGTACGGCGCCAGATTTTGCCGCCTGCGAGCCCATTTAAGAGCCCCAGCATATGCCGTGCCGTTCCCCGAAGTACGCGAGGATCGGCCGCGGCCTTTTCCTTGAGGTACTCCGTCATCCGATCCACCACGTCGCTGCGGGTGACGGGCTTTTCATCCTTAAACCCGAAAAGACGCGCATCCACGTCCGTTAAAAGCCAAGGATTTTTGTAGGCTTCGCGCCCCACCATCACGCCGTCAACGGTTTTCAAAAGTTCTTCCGCGGTATCCAAAGTGGCGATGCCGCCGTTTATGCAGATGACGGCCTCGGGAAAATCCGCCTTTAGTCGGGCGGCATAGTCACGCTTTAAGGGCGGCACTTCCCGGTTTTCTTTTGGGGAAAGCCCCTTTAACCACGCCGAGCGAGTATGCACGATGAAGGTGCGGCAACCCGCATCAAAGAGCGTCCCCACAAAGTCGCGCACGAAACCGTAGTCGTCCCGGTCATCCACGCCGATGCGGTGCTTGATGGTGACGTCGATATCGACGGCGTCCCGCATCGCCTTAAAGCAGTCTGCGACAAGCTGAGGTTCCAGCATGAGGCACGCGCCGAAACTACCCCGCTGAACGCGTTCGCTGGGGCAGCCGCAGTTAAGATTCACTTCGTCGTACCCGCGCTCGGCCACCCATTTGGCGGCCTGCGCAAGTTCCGCGGGATCGCTTCCCCCCAACTGGCAGGCAACGGGATGTTCACAGTCGTTAAAGGCGAGCAGACGCTCCCGGTCGCCGTGCACAAGCGCGGGCGACGTGATCATTTCCGTATAAAGCCGCGCTTTCTTGGAGAGCGCCCGGTGAAACACCCGGCAGTGCGAGTCCGTCCAATCCAACATCGGCGCTACACAAAAGCGCCACCGGGTGTCCTGCATCATACTTTTCCTTATTTAACCTGGTACCGCAGCCACACAGCGTCTTCCTGCATGACCTTTGCGGCGAGAAGCTTCAAATGATACGGTTCTTCGTGCCTGTTGGGAATACCTTCGAACGCCGTCGCAAAAGAAGAGCGTCCGTCAATTCCCGGTCCGTAGACCATGCTCACTTCGTCCAGAAGCCCTTCTTTCAAAAAACTTCCGTTGATGTGCCCGCCCCCGACGACCGCCACGCGTTTCGTGCCGAAGTGTTCGACGAGCATTTCGAGCGCCTTCTTGAGGTCGATCGCGCCTTTACCGACAGCGATGTAGGAAATGCCGCGGCACTTCAAATACTCCAAGTACCCGCAGGACGCTTTTTCGCTCACAAGACAGAGGCGCGACTTTTCGGTCGTTTCCGGCCACAAGAGCGTCCCCTTGGTGTCCGTCACCACGTGCCACGTCTCAGAATCCGACGCTTTAAAAAAGCACGACTCATCCACGGACGTCTCGTCGCCTCCCGTGAACACACCGGGCTCGGCGTAATGCATCACGGCCGTCGTCTTACCTTCGACCATCGTGTCGCAGGCAAGCTCGTCCAAGACGGCGTAGTAGGTTTTGCTTCCCAAGTATTCCGTCATCGCACAGTCGATGCGGCCGTCGAGACTCGCCATCATGTGGCAGACTACAAAAGGTTTCATGATTTTTCTCCGCATACAAAACAACCGCCCGCAAGCGGCACTACGGAAAAAATTCTAGGAAGGGAAAAGAAAAACGCCGGAGCGAACCGGCCTTTTGAAAGAAAGCGCTCGTTTTTAGGCGCAAAAGGACAAGCGGACTACTTTTCCTTGAGGTCGCCGTCCACATAAAACCAGTCGCCCTCACGCTTTTCAAAGCGGCTCACTTCATGCATGCGGAAAGCCCCCGAAGGCAACCGACCCCGCGCCACGAATTCCACGGTGCCGTGTGTTTCATCCGTCATCGCGGTTCGGAGAATTTTAAGTCCCAACCACTTCACGCGGGACTCGGCGACGTCCGTCAGATCCTCGGGACGCGTCTCCGGCGCCCAGGTGTCAACTACCCATCGCACGTTGTTTTTCGCATACGCACTGTAGCGGCTTCTCATCAGGGCCTCGGGCGTTTCGGGCTTCACCTCACCCGACAAAAAACGCCCGCAACATTCGTCGAACGGCTTTTCGGAGCCGCACGGGCAAAGGTCTGCAGGCGTTTTCTTTTTCATGACGACAACCGATCAGAGCGTCATTTCGTCACGTTCGGCGCGGGACGCACGGCGGCGTTCAAATTCCTTCAGCCAACGCTTACGCAGACGAATGGTCTTCGGCGTGATTTCCACGAGTTCGTCGTCGTTGATGAATTCGACGGCGCTTTCAAGCGTCAACTGCACCGGCGGCACCAAGCGGATGGCTTCGTCGGTACCGGAAGCACGGATGTTGGTCAACTGCTTGCAGCGGATCGGGTTCACCACGATGTCGTTTTCGCGGGAGTGTTCGCCGATGATCATACCTTCGTAGAGGGCGTCGCCCGGGCTCACGAAGAGACGGCCGCGTTCCTGAATCTTCCACAAAGCATAGGCCACGGCCGCACCGTCGTCCTGGCTGATGATGGCGCCCGAGCGGCGTTCACCCACATCACCCTGCTTGATGGGACCGTAGTCGTCAAAAACGTGGCTCATGATGCCCGTGCCGCGGCACATCGTCATGAACATCGACTGGAAGCCGATAAGTCCGCGGGCCGGGATACGGTATTCAAGACGCACGCGCCCCTTGCCGTCGGGCTGCATATCCTGCAGATCGCCCTTACGGCGGCCGAGTTCTTCCATCACGGCGCCCTGATGCTCTTCTTCAACGTCAACGGTAAGAAGCTCGTACGGTTCCTGCTTTTCGCCGTTCACCATCTTCAGGAGCACGCGGGGACGGCCCACGGCGAGCTCGTACCCTTCGCGGCGCATGTTTTCAAGAAGAATCGTGAGGTGCAGTTCACCGCGGCCGCAGACTTCCCACACGGTTTCATCCGCCGTGGGACGCAGACGCATGGCAACGTTGGACTTCAATTCGCGTTCCAGACGTTCACGAATCTGGCGGCTCGTCACGAACTTGCCTTCGCGACCCGCGAGCGGCGACGTGTTCACCATGAAGTTCATCGTGAGGGTGGGTTCATCCACCTTCAGCATCGGGAGCGCTTCAGGAGCGGCAGGATCCGTAATCGTCGTACCGATGTTGAGATCCTCGATACCGTTCACAAGAACGATGTCGCCTGCCTGCGCGGAATCCACGACCTTGCGATCCAACCCTTCGAACTGCAGAATCTGATTGATCTTCGCTGCTTTGGGCGTATCGTCGGGGCCGTTCATGATCACGACGTTCTGCCCAGCCTTCAACACACCGCGGTGCACGCGGCCGATACCGATCTTACCGACGTAGCTGTTGTAGTCCAAGGAGCAGATCTGCAACTGCAGCGGGGCTTCGGTGTTGTCTTCACGCACGGGAACGTACATGATGACCGTATCAAAGATCGCGCGCATGTTGCCGATCTTCTTCAATTCTTCCACGTCATCCGTGTAGCCGGCGTACCCTTCGAGGGCCGAAGCGTAAATCACCGGGAAGTCCAACTGATCTTCCGTTGCACCGAGCTTATCAAAGAGGTCAAACGTCTGGTTCACCACCCACTCCGGACGGGCGCCGGGGCGATCCACCTTGTTGATGACGACGATGGGCTTTAAACCCGCGGCCAAGGCCTTACGCGTCACGAAACGCGTCTGAGGCATCGGGCCGTCCACGGCGTCGACGAGCAGAAGCACGCCGTCCACCATGGAAAGGACGCGTTCCACTTCACCGCCGAAGTCCGCGTGCCCCGGGGTATCGATGATGTTGATGTGGATGCCTTCGTATTCGACGGCGCAGTTCTTCGCGAGAATGGTGATGCCGCGTTCCTTTTCAATGTCGCCGCTGTCCATTACGCGTTCGTCGACCTGCTGGTTGCTGCGGAACGTGCCCGCGCACTGCAGGAGCTTATCAACCATAGTGGTCTTACCATGGTCAACGTGAGCAATGATTGCAATATTGCGAATAGCTCTGGTCATTTTTCAAATTTCCCGAAGTTGTCCCGCCGTGCGTCGGCTCAGGACGGATCATTATCCAAGTTTCTTATCAGTCGGACGGGGTGAATGACGCCGCGCGCGTCCACCTCCACCACGCCCAACAAATTCTTTTCCGGCCCGTAAGCACGGGCTTCGCCGCGAAGGGCGGATTTCAAAGCAAGACGCTGACCGTTGCGAAGCCGAAGGGCTTCTTCCATGGTCAACGTCACCGACGGCAGCGACTGCAGCAAAAAATCCGCGCCCTTAAGGTAAGCGCGCTTTTCTTCCGTCGTCTTTTTGTCGTCGTCGATCACCGTAAACGGCACGGCGTCTTCAATACGAAGATCTCCCACCGCCGTGCGCCGCAGTGCCGTCAAGTGCGCAAACGCCCCGAGACGCCGGCCGATATCGTCGGCCAACACCCGGATGTACGTGCCTTTGGTCACCCAGACGTCCAAAACGGCCGTCTGCCCCTCAAATGTCACGAGTTTCAACGCTTTCACCGTGACTTTGCGGGGCTTACGTTCGACCTCGATCCCCTTGCGGGCGAGATCATACAAGTTTTTTCCGCCGTGTTTGATGGCCGAATACATCGGAGGCGTCTGTTCGATCTCTCCGGTGAATTCGGGAAGCACCGCTTCCAAGGCTTCACGGGTAACGACGACGTCGCTCCGTTCGGTCACCTCACCTTCGACGTCCATCGTATCGGTGGCCGCGCCGAAGGTGACTTCCGCCAAGTAGCGCTTATCGGCATGCAGCAGATCGGCGGAATACTTGGTGGCGTTTCCGAACGCCAAGGGCAACAAGCCGCTTGCCATCGGGTCAAGCGTCCCCGTATGCCCCGCCTTTTTGGCGTTGACGTGGCGGCGCGTAAGCTGCAGCGCCCAGTTGCTTGACATTCCTTTCGGTTTATCAAGCAGCATCACGCCGTCGACATTGTCACCTTTTGCGCCCATCGCCGCCTCAGTGGTTTTCTTCCGTGCGACGGGTTTCGGCCATCGCTTCATCAATCACCCGGTCCATCGCAAAACCGCGGGCCACGCTTTCGTCCAAAACAAAATGCAGCGTCGGTACCGTGTGAATGGTGAGTTTGCGAAAAATAAGATTACGAAGCATCCCCGCGGCAGCGTTCAAGCCTTCGCGGCAGGCCGTTTCGTCACACCCCAGTGCCGTAAAGAACACCTTAGCGTGCGCGTAGTCCGGGGTAATTTCGCACCCCGTGACCGTCACCAACCCCACTCGGGGGTCGCGCACGTTCTGCGGAATGAGTTCCGCCAGATCGCGCGCGATCTGGTCTGCAACGCGAAGCGCCCGGCCCGGACGTTTGGTTTTCATCGCCATAACGTTCCGACTCCCTTAGAGCGTACGGGCCACTTCCGTGACTTCAAAGATTTCAAGCTGATCATTCACCTTGATATCGTCGTAGCCCTTCAGCGAAAGACCGCATTCGTTGCCGGCCTGGACTTCGCGCACGTCGTCCTTGAAGTGCTTCAAAGAGGCGAGTTCGCCCGTCCATATGACGACGTTGTCGCGCAGCAAACGGGCGGAAGCCGAGCGGCGCACCACGCCTTCCAAGACGCGGCAGCCCGCGATGAGGCCCACCTTCGGTACTCGGATCGTCTGGCGGATTTCCAGCAGACCGATCGCCGTTTCGCGCTTTTCGGGCGAGAGCATGCCGCTCATGGCCGCCTTCACATCGTCCACGGCATCGTAGATGATGTTGTAGTAGCGGATGTCGATGCCTTCGCGTTCGGCCACCTTACGGGCATTACCGTCGGCACGGACGTTAAAGCCGATGATGACGGCCTTCGAAGCCGCCGCCAAGTTGACGTCGGTTTCGGAAATGCCGCCCACGGCCTGGTGCACCACCTGCACGCGCACTTCTTCGGTGGAAAGCTTCGTCAAAGCATGCACGAGAGCTTCCGTCGACCCCTGAACGTCCGCCTTGATGATCAAAGCAAGCGTCTTCACTTCGCCGTTGTTTTCGCCGGAGAAGAGGTTTTCGAGTTTCGCCGCCTGCTGCTTCGCGAGCTTCACGTCGCGGTACTTGCCCTGACGGAAGAGCGCCACTTCACGCGCCTTGCGTTCATCAGGCACCACGATCAATTCGTCGCCCGCAGCCGGCACATCGCTCAGACCCTGGATTTCCACCGGGATCGAGGGGCCGGCGGACGCAACCTGCTTACCCATTTCGTTCATCATCGCACGGACGCGACCGAAAGCCTGCCCCGCGAGAACAATGTCGCCCTTCTTCAAAAGGCCGGACTGAACGAGCACGGAAGCAACGGGGCCGCGACCCTTGTCCAAACGGCTTTCGATGACGATACCCTTGGCGTTGCCTTCGGCAGGTGCCTTGAGTTCGAGCATTTCCGCCTGAAGCAGCACGTTTTCAAGGAGTTCGTCCACACCCTGCCCGGTTTTTGCGGACACCGGGCAGAAGGGCACGTCTCCGCCGTAATCTTCGGGGAGCACGCCGTTCTGAACGAGTTCGCCCTTCACGCGTTCGGGATTGGCTTCGGGTTTATCCACCTTGTTGATCGCCACCACCATCGGAACGCCGGCCGCCCTCGCATGCGCAATGGCTTCCTTCGTCTGAGGCATCACGCCGTCGTCGGCTGCAACCACCAGAATCACGATATCGGTCGCCTGAGCACCGCGGGCGCGCATTGCCGTAAAGGCTTCGTGCCCCGGAGTATCGAGGAAGGTGACGATGCCGCGCGGCGTCTTCACGTGATAAGCACCGATGTGCTGCGTGATGCCGCCCGCTTCACCCGCAGCGACCTTGGCGCGGCGGATGTAGTCCAGCAGCGACGTCTTACCGTGGTCGACGTGACCCATGATCGTCACGACCGGGGGACGCGGCACGGCCGGGTACTGCTTCGCACCTTCTTCCAATTCGCCCAACAGCGCTTCGGGGTCATCGGTCTTCGCCGCAACCGCCTTGTGGCCCATTTCTTCCACAAGAAGCATCGCGGTATCCTGATCAAGCATCTGGTTGATCGTCACCATCTGCCCCATCTTCATCAGAACCTTAATGACTTCGGTCGCCTTCACAGCCATCTTATGCGCCAAATCCGCCACCGAAATCGTTTCCGGCACGCTCACTTCGCGAACCACGGGTTCGGAGGGCATTTCGTGAACCGGCTGCTCGTGATGCGGATGGTGCTTACGGCGCCCGCTCCAGGATTCTTCCCCGTCGTCACCGCCGCGAGTCTTCATCTTGCTGCGGCGATTGTCGCCGTCGTCATTCCAACGATCGCTCTGACGGTCGCCCTTCTTACCGCGGCCGCCCTTCTTCGCGCCGCTGTCGCGTTCCGACGTATTGTTCGCGTTCTTAGCGGGTTTATTTCCCGATTTCTGCGCGGGTTTCTTCGCGTCCTTGGCTTCCTTGGCGTCTTTTTTCTGTTCGACAGGCTTTTCCGCCTTCTTGGCTTCTTCGGCCTTGCGGTCGGTCTTATCACCGCGGTCGACCTTCGCCTTCAAAACAGTCTTAGGCTTACTCAGCATTGCGCGGATAGCCGCGGCTTCTTCCATCGCCTTCTTGCGGGCCGCTTCACGGCGCGCCTGTTCGGCCGCCTTTGCTTCGGCTTCGGCCTTCGCCGCCGCAGGATCCACGGCAGGCGCCGCAGCGGTTTTCACCGCGGGCTTCACGGCCGCTTTTGCTTTCTGAGCACGGGCACGGGCTTCCGCCGCTTCTTTTTCAGCCTTCGCCTTACGGGCCGCTTCCTGCGCCGCCTTTTCCGCCGCAGCCTTCTTCGCAGCTTCTTCGGCCGCGCGCTGCTTCGCCGCTTCTTCCGCGGCTTTTTTCTGAGCGGCTTCTTCAGCCGCCTTCTTTGCGGCCGCTTCCTGAGCACGCTTTTCGGCTTCCGCCGCTTCCTTTTCAGCCTTCGCCTTCTGAGCGGCTTCTTCAGCAACCTTCTTCGCGAGTTCCGCACGGGCCTTCGCTTCAGCTTCGGCACGAGCCGCCGCGATCAATTTCGCGCGTTCGTCTTCACGCTTCACGAAAACGCGCTTGCGGCGCATTTCGACTTCGATCGTGTGGGAGCCGCCCTGGCCGTCGCGTTGACGGATAGTTGTCGTTTCACGACGCTGCACCGTGACCTTCCCCGCGTTCTGGGAACCGCGTTCCTGACGCATCGTTTCCAACAAAAGGCGCTTGTCGGTTTCACTCACGCTGTCCGTTTCGCCCGTTTTTTCAATGCCGGCCGCCTTGAATTGGGAAAGAAGCGTCTTGGCGGGAATACCCATTTCCGCCGCTAATTCATTAACTGTGTTATTCGCCATATATCTGTATCTGCCTTATGTAGTGACGCTTATTCTGCATCCGTCCAAGACGCGCGCGCTGCCATGATGAGTTTCTGCGCGTTTTCTTCGTCAAGCCCCGTCTTTTCCATCAGTTCGTCGGTGGCGAGATCGGCTACGTCGGCGGCGGACTTCACGCCCGCGGCAACGAGCTTCGCAGCGAGGTCGTTGTCGACGCCTTCCAAAGCCATGAGACTTTCGTCGGCCTGACGCAGGTTTTCTTCGCGCTGCAGAGCCTGCGCAAGAAGCACCGTACGGGCCTTTTCACGCACCGCCGCGAGTTCTTCTTCGGTGAAGATTTCCAGGGACGCCACTTCGGATTCGGGCACATACGCAAGTTCTTCGAGGCTGTAGATGCCGCCTTCAAAGAGACCGCGGGCCTTTTCTTCGTCCATGCCGAGTTCCTTCGTGAATTCGGCGCAGGCCGCGGCTTCTTCCTCTTCGCGCTTCTTGTTGGCTTCGTCAGCGGTCATGATGTTGATCTGCCAACCGGTCAGTTCGGAAGCGAGACGCACATTCTGACCACCCTTGCCGATGCTGATGGCGAGGTTGTCTTCATCCACCGTCACGTCCATCGACTTCGCTTCTTCATCGGCCATGACCTTCGTCACCTTCGCGGGCTTCAATGCTTCGACGATGTACTGCACGGGGTTTTCGTCCCAACGCACGACGTCGATATGTTCGCCGGCCAATTCGTTCGTCACCGCGGAAACGCGGGAACCGTGAATACCGATGCAGGTTCCCACCGGATCGATACGCTTGTCGCGGCTCATCACCGCAATCTTGGCACGCTGGCCGGGATCACGGGCCGCCGCCTTGATTTCCACGACGCCTTCTTCGATTTCAGGCACTTCAAGTTCAAAGAGCTTCTTGAGGAAGTCGGGGCACGCGCGGGACAAAATGACCTGCTTACCCTTCGCGTTTTCCTCAACACGCAGCACCATGGCACGCACCCGGTCGCCGTTGCGCAGGTTTTCACGCGGAATCATTTCCGAACGGGGCAACAGGGCATCCAGACGCCCGATTTCCACGATTGCGCCTTCCTTCATCATGCGCTTCACGGAACCGTTGATGATTTCTTCATTGCGGGCGAGGAATTCGCGGAGAATCTGTTCGCGTTCCGCGTCACGCAGGCGCTGCAAAATGACCTGTTTGGCGTCCTGAGCAAAACGACGGCCGGAAGAATTAATGTTTTCAACAGGCTTTTCAATGTAGTCACCCACCTTGATGCCGGGGTAGTCGTCTTCGACGTCCGCGAGCATTTCCTGGCGATCCGGTTCCTGCAACCCTTCGTCACCGCTCACCACAAGCCAGCGACGGATTGCCGTCCAGTCGCCCGTGTTCTGATCGACCGTCACCACGACGTCCGCATCCTCACCGGGGAACTGCGCCTTCTTCACCGCGCTCGCAAGCGCCGTTTCCAGCACGCCGAACACGGCAGCTTTTTCCACATTTTTTTCATTGGCCAGAACATCGACCATATCGAGCATGTCGCGGCTCATTATTTCTTCCCTCTAAAGTCAAGCTCAGCAATCAGGTTGGCGCGATCCACATCGGCCAAATCAAACGTTACGACGACGGGTGCGGCCGCAGGGGCCTTTTTCCCGACTTTCTTACCCTTCACAGCCTCGGCAGGCGTGCGGGCGATGTGAAGTTCTTCAAACGAAAAACGGACGGCGGCCTCAGGACCTTCGCCCACGACTTCGAGCGCACGTCCTTCCAACTTACGGCGCCCGGCTTCGGGGAAACCTTCCGCCTTGAGGGGTTCGTAAAGTTCCACATGCACGGGGCGCCCCAAAAAACGCTGCCAGTCACGGGCACGCTTTAACGGGCGATCTACGCCGGGACTGCTCACTTCGAGCCGCTCATAGTCGACGCCTTCCACCGTAAAAAGATGTGTGATCTGGTCGCTCACCGTCTCACAGTCATCGACCGTGATGCCTCCCTCTTTCTCGCTGTCAATCGTGACACGCAAGAGGCCGTGCGGGAGCTTTTCGTAATCCACGAACTCAAATCCGAGCCCGGTAACCGTGCTTTCAATGAGTTCGGCAATCTGCGCAGTGCTTGTCGCCATTCGTCCGTTTTTGCGAAAAAAGTAAAAAAAAATGGGCTTTAAGCCCATCCCTTTTCCTCCGTTTACGACGAAGGAAACCGACACGAAACCTTTAAAAATAAAGTCCGCGTCGGATTTAAGTATGGTGCGGTCCGACGATTTTCACCGTCTTCGCCGATCCGAAGAAGCGCTCCGAATCAGCCGCCGCCGGAAAGTCCGTCGGCGCCGTCCGTGATCCTCAGTCGATTTTAAAAGACCGACTGCCTCTCATGTGCGGCGCCATTATACGGATTTTCGTTTGTTTTTCAATCGCTTTAACGATGATTCGTCAAACCGACCGAAAATATCGGCTCAACGTCCGCGGCCGCCCTTATTAAAACGACGGTTTCCCCGCATTCCGTCACCGCGCCCGAAGTCGCGCGCGGGGCGGGTCATGGGGTCGGCGAGCCCCCGAGAAAAGACGCGCAAGGACTGCTCAAGCTCGCCGCTTGCAAAGTAAATAACGGAGCACGTCAATGGAACGGGAATCAGAAAAAAAAACCGATCGCCGCGCCCGCCCTTTTTCCCAAAGGACTTCTTGCCGCCGAATTTTCCGTTGC
Organism: uncultured Sutterella sp.; assembly: GCA_900544255.1. Classification (GTDB taxonomy): domain Bacteria; phylum Pseudomonadota; class Gammaproteobacteria; order Burkholderiales; family Burkholderiaceae_F; genus Duodenibacillus. The sequence continues at coordinate 9,177 of UQUM01000036.1, read as the reverse complement.
CAAATTTCCCCGACTTCTTGTCCCCGGCAAACTTGCCGCCGTTCTTCTTGGGATGGTTGTTGCCCTGCGGCGCCGTCGCCGCCAAATCGGCCATCCAGGCCCGCACCCAGTCGCCCGAAAGTTCCTTCGTCGTCCCGCGTTCCAAATCCTTCGGCAGCTGCACCGCGCCGTAGCGGACGCGGATCAGACGACTCACCGTGAGTCCCACGGCCGCAAACATCCGTCGCACTTCACGGTTTCGTCCTTCGCTGATGCGGACGAGGTACCAACGGTTCACGCCTTCGCCCCCCTTTTCTTCCACGAGGGAAAATGCGGCGGGGCCGTCTTCCAATTCCACCCCGTTTAAGAGGGCATCCTTCGCTTCGGGGGTCATCACCCCGGCCGCGCGCACGGCGTATTCGCGTTCAATCGCGTAGCGAGGGTGCATCAGGCGGTTTGCGAGTTCCCCGCTCGTCGTAAAGAGCAGGAGTCCTTCCGTATTCAAGTCGAGGCGCCCTACCACCACCCAGCGGCCGTGCGCCACCTTGGGCAAATGATCAAACACCGTAGGACGCCCTTCCGGATCATCCATGCTCACGATTTCGCCCGCGGGCTTGTGGTAAACCAACACGCGGGGCGTTTTTTTGACACCTCCCGTCTGTGCCTGCTTCACAACGCGGCCGTTCACTTTCACCACATCGGTGGGCATCACGCGCTGACCGATGTAGGCAGGCGTTCCATTCACCGAAATACGGCCTTCCAAAATGAGCTGCTCCATGTCGCGGCGACTGCCGAGACCGGCGTCGGCAAGCACCTTCTGCAACTTTTCGCTCTGGGCTTTCAAGGCATCCTTCTGGGCTTTTTTGCCGCGGCTGAAGACTTTCGGATCAAAAACCTTATCGGAGCAGAACGTCTTTTCGGACACGTCTTCTACGGCTGCATCCGCAGATTCCGGTGCTTTTTCTTCCGCCGCGGGCTCTGCGCCGGATTCCTCAACTGCCGCCGCTTCCGATTCCGCCGCAACGACGGTTTCCACCGCTGTCTCGGCCGCTTCAGCCGTCTTCTTTACTTTGGGTTTGGCAGTACGGGTCGTCCGACGGCGCGGTTTCTTCACGTCCGCAACCGTCGTCTCCGGGGCGACCGCTTTCGGCATTTCCGCTTCCGACGCAGGTGCCGCTTCAACCGGTTCCGCCGGCGTTTCAACGGGGGCCGTCGGCGTTTCCTTTGTCACCGCCTTCTTCGTACGGGTACGGCGTGCAGGCTTTTTCACGTCCGTCGGCTGTTCAACTTCAGTGACTTCCGTCGGTTTCTCCGCTTCGGTGACTTCCGCCGCAGCCGTTTCCGCCGTCTTCTTTCGCACGACGCGGCGACGCTTGGGCTTCGTTTCCTCGGCCGGGGTTTCCGGCGTTGGCACCGTCACCGGTTCTGCCGCCGGCGCCGTTTTCTTCACACGCGTCCGACGCACCGGTTTCTTCACTTCAGCCGGCGCTTCTTCCGCCGTCACTTCAGGCTTTGCTTTCTTCGTCGTCATTTGTCACCTCAGCCGTTTCAACGGCCGTCCGTTTTAATTCGTTCTTTTCCGAAGCCGTCGTTACTTCGGACCGAGGGAGCAACGCCGATGCAGCGTCTTTCCCTAAGTTCTCCCGGATTTTTTCGTCTGAAAAATCCAATTCAAATTCCTGAGCCTGCGGCGTTTCCCCTTTTAAAGGGGGCAGCGCCGACAAACTCTTTAATCCCAAATCGTTCAGAAACTGCGGAGTCGTCGCAAAAAGCGCCGGACGCCCGGGGCTTTCACGGTGACCGATTACTTCAATCCAACCGCGTTCCTCCAACTGACGCAGGATATTAGGGTTCACCGCGACACCGCGAATTTCCTCAATGTCGCCGCGTGTCGCCGGTTGCCGGTAGGCAATGATGGCTAAGGTTTCCATCACGGCGCGCGAATATTTCGGAGCCTTTTCTTCCACGAGCCGCACCAAGTAATTCGCGATTTCGGGGATGGTCTGAAAACGCCAACCGTCGCCGACTTCCACCAACCGCAGGCCGCGGTTCTGCCAAAACTCGGCAAGTTTCCCCAGCTCCTGCGTAATCCGGTCTTTGGTATAGCGATGCGCAAACAATCGCGCGAGTTCACCGATTTTCAAGGGCTTCGGGCTCGTGAGAAGCGCTGCCTCCATCACCAATCCCGGTGCAATGTCTTTCGTCACACTATTGGAAAATACAGGACCAGGAACCGTCCGTTAAAGACTGCTCCGGATCAATTGGAATTTATTCTTCTGAGATGATCCCGTCCGAAACCGACAGAACCGCAGTCCGCCGGAAAGCTTACGAAAGTCGTCTGCACGAACTCTCGTCCCCGAAACGGACTCTCTTCGGCCGCAGATTTCGAAGCGGCCTCAGAAACACCGACGCGACGGTCGGTCTTTTAAAAACGGAGGGTATTGTAGGCCAAGCTACAAAAAAACGCCCGAGTCCCGCGCAAAAATTTTCACAGGGACTCAGGCGTTCGGTTCTTCAAACCGCTTCTCTTTTATTTCGCCTTCTTCGCGGTTTTGGCCGCAGCCTTCTTAGCCGTCGTCTTTTTCACCGCGGGCTTAGCGTCTTCCGCCTTCGCGGACGCTTTGGCAGGGTTTTTCTTGACGGGCGCCTTTTTCACTTCCGTCTCGGGGGCTTCCGCTTTTTCCGCTTTCGATTTCGGTGCCGTCTTCTTCACCGGGGCTTTTTTGGCCGTCGGCTTTTTCGGGGCGGCTTTCTTTGCAGCGGGTTTCACGTCCTCGATCTTCTCCGCGGGTTTCACGTCCGCTTTCTTGGCAACCGTCTTTTTCGCTTCAGACTTAACGACTTCCGCCTTCTTCGCAGCGGGTTTCTTCACGTCAGCCTTCTCTTCCGTCACTTTCTCGGGAACCGCCTTTTCTGCGACCTTGGGCGCAGCCTTCTTGACAGTCGTTTTTTTCGCGGGGGCCTTTTTCACTTCCGGTTTTGCAGCCGCCTTTTTTACCGGCACCTTCTTGGCCGCCGTCTTTTTCGGAGCGGCTTTCTTAACGGCTTCTTTCTCGGCAACGGGCTTTGCTTCTTCCGTCTTTTCTTCGGGCTTCACATCCGCTTTCTTCGCGGTCGCTTTCTTGGTGGTTGCCTTCTTGGCAGCCTTTGTTTCGGCCGCCGCAGGAGCGGGCGCCGGTGCCGCGACCTCTTCCTTCACGGCTGCCACGGCAGTCTGAGCGAGTCCGCTCACAAGACTCGCCCCGGCGTCGAGGATCTGACGGGCCGTATCATAGATTTCCTGAGCAAGCGCCTTAGAAATCGTCTTGTCCTTAAAGGCGGCCTGCATTTTGCCGACCGCTTCGGCAAGCTGTTCACGCGCATCGCGGAAATGCTTGAGGTCTTTTTCAGGAATATCCATGTCGAGGTCCTCCCCTCCGAGTGTTGAGCATTTTTAAACCATATCACCGACGGCGGTCTGCGACAACATTCCTCCTATTTTTCTCCAAAAATCGTCCCTACTGTGACCAAAAAAACGACACAAAACCAAACCTCATCCGAGATACGTTCGTGCCGGGGCCAAAATTTCTTTTGCAGAGCGCTTGATTTTCAGCGCCCTTTTGTTAGAATGCGCAAATTCTCTGACGGAAACATTCCGCACGGAAGGGTGGCAGAGAGGTCGAATGCGCCGGACTCGAAATCCGGTATACGGTTATACCGTATCGAGGGTTCGAATCCCTCCCCTTCCGCCAGAGAAAACTCCGACATAAAGTCCCAGACAGCCTTGAGCCGTTTGGGATTTTTTGTTTTCGGCGACGTTGTTCCGCAAAAAAAAACGGCAGGCTTGCGGAACCCGTCGGCGAATTGACGGATTCCGCAGCCTGCCTCTTCGGAGAGCTGGATTCGTTACTGAATCGGTTTACCCGCTAAGGATAGCACCGTTTAACCCGCTCTGCGCTGACGCGCCGTTTCAAAGAGACAAATTCCGGCCGCTACGGAAACGTTGAGACTTTCCACCGTCCCCATCATCGGAATCTTCGCGAGATCGTCGCAACGCTTTCTCGTGAGCTGACGCAGCCCTTCACCTTCGGCACCCAAGACCCAAGCAAAGGCGCGCTTCTGGTCAAAGTCGTAAATCGATTTCTCGGTTTCACCGGCGGCTCCAACGACAAGCACCCCCGCGTCCTTCAGTTCCACAATGCTCGCCGCGAGGTTCGTCACCGTCACGACGGGGACCGTTTCCCAAGCGCCTGCCGCAGCCTTTGCCGCCGCAGGGGAAAAAGACGCCGAACGATCCTTCGGCGCAATCACCGCCTGCACGCCGGCGGCATCCGCCACACGCAGACACGCCCCGAAATTGCGGGGATCGGTGACCCCGTCCAAAATCAAGAGGAGCGTCTTATCCGTAATGTTGTCCAAAAGCTCGTCAAACGTCAGACTGTTCTTAATTTCGTCGGCGAGCGCCACAATACCCTGATGCGGCAGATCCGGCGCCAACCCGTTCAAACGCGCGGCATCCGCAAACACCACCTTCACCTGCGCCTTTTCAAGCCGAACGCGGCATTCCTGCATACGCTTGTCGCGGCGATCGCGGTCGACGTACACCACTTTGATGCTCGAGGGCTGAAGACGCACCCGGGCGTTGACGGCGTGAAACCCCGCCAACACAATCTGTTTTGCCATGATTCTTTCCTTAACTGAGGGATGCGGCATTGTGCCTCAAATCCCCCGTGACCTCAAACTGACGTTAGCGTCGGCGCTTCGCGGCGGACTTACCGGATTTCTTCGCCGCCTTCTTTGCCGACGAATTCTTTTTCTTCGCGGGACGCTCACCGCAGAAAGCTTCAAAATCGAAATCTTCCGGATCTTCGTCCCAGTCCCAACCCCAAGGGTCGGCGTCGTCAAAACGCCCGCGGCGACCGGAGCGGCGACCTTCCGAAAAATTGCGGCGTTCGTTGCCGACGGCAGCAAAATCAATGCGGCGCATCTCGGGATTCACGTCAAAGAGCGTCACCTTAAGACGCGTCCCCAATTTATATTCCCGACCAATACTGCGCCCCGTCAGAGTCTGCGTCTTTTCGTCAAATTCGTAGTAGTCATCCCCGATGCGAGACACGTGTACGAACCCGTCCACAAAAGGATCGTCCAACGTCACGTAAAGGCCCGCACCGTTCACTCCCGTCACCGTGGCTTCAAAGACGCGACCGGACTTATCCTGCATGAAGCGGCACTTCAACCATGCCGTCACGTCCCGCGACGCCTCGTCGGCCCGCCGCTCGCAGGACGAGGAAATCAGTCCCAGCTTCTCCCACACGTCATGCTGCTTCTGGCGCTGCGCGGATAATTTCGCTTCGCCCTTTTTCTGCTTCTTTTCGCGCAGCACGGCCGAAACCTTTTCACCGGACGACGAGGCCAACACCGCGTCCGCCCCTTCGGCAACCACCGGAACGTACTTCCGGCGTTTTAAGAGCGCGCGGATCGTCCGGTGCACCAGCAGATCCGGATAACGCCGAATGGGCGACGTAAAGTGCGTATAAGCGCCGTACCCCAACCCATAGTGCCCCGTGTTGTCCGGCGTATACATCGCTCGCTGCATTGTTCTTAAGCATGCCGTCTGCACGACGTCCGCTGCGGGCGTCGACCGCACGGCATCGATCAACGCGTCGAAATCCGCGGCCGAAGGCTTATCACCGCCTCCCAGCGTGAACCCCAAGGAGGACAACATGCTTCTTAACTGCGACAACCGATCCGGAGCCGGTGCGTCATGCACACGGAAAAGCGACATCGCCTTCTTGCGCTCGATGAAGTCCGCCGCACAGACGTTGGCCGCCAACATACATTCTTCGATGAGACGGTGCGCATCGTTGTGATCCCGGCGGACGATGGCTTCAATAAGACCTTTCTCCCCCGTCATTACTTGGGTTTCCTGCGTTTCGAAGTCAATCGCCCCTCGCCGGTTTCGGGCACCGCGCAACGCTTTAAAAAGATCGTAGAGAACGTAGATGTCTTCAATCGAACCGCCGCGGGCAAGAAGGTCTTCAGGATCACCGTTAATCGCCTTCCACGCCGCGGTATACGTGAGGCGCGCGTGCGAATGAATGAGCCCGGGGTAGAACTGGTAAGCCGTTGTTTCCCCCTCGGGCGACACCTTCATGTCACAGACCATCACGCAGCGGTCCACGCCGGGATTCAACGAACACAGGCCGTTGGAGAGTTTCTCAGGCAACATCGGTATGACGCAGCTCGGGAAATACACGCTCGTCGCACGTTTCTGCGCTTCATCGTCAAGCGCCGTCCCTTCCGTCACATAGTGACTCACGTCGGCAATCGCGACCAAAAGCCGCCATCCGCCCGCAGTCTCTGCCTTCGCCCACACGGCGTCGTCAAAGTCCCGGGCATCCTCACTGTCGATCGTCATGAAGGGCACGTCTCTCAGATCGATGCGGCTGTCGGCCTCATCGGCATCCGGCACATCGGGCAGGGCCGAGGCTTCCGTCATGACGGCTTCCGGAAACACGTGCGGCAGCGCAAATTTTGTGAGTGCCACCTCAAGCTGCGTCGACGCTTCGTCCGCCGATCCCAACACCTTTGCGACCGTCCCCACAGCCGGCAACGGGTAAAAATGCGCAGAGGCGGGGATCGTCACCGCGACGAGCGTTCCTGCCGGTACGTCTTTCACCGGTTTGTCAAACATCACCCACGTTTCAAACCGGGGATGATCCACGGCCGCCGATTCTCCGTTTTGTCCGAGGCGGCACACGACCGTCCGTTCCGCGGCGGGCACCAATGCCATAAATTTCGCCCGATCCGCAGCACCCTTCAGCAAAAGCAATTCCGTGCCGGGCAGAAGATAGGAAAAAATGTCATTCCAACCGTCGGCGATTTCCCAACGGATACCGTCGGCCGTTTCCGCCGTCAGCATGGGCGAATTCGCAGTGAGACGCGCCTTCGTAATGTCGGAAAGACGTACCTTCAGTTCAAACGTATCCCCTTCGAGGCGAATTCCCCCTGAGAGCGGATTACCCAATCCAAACTGCTGCCACAGTGTCTTCAACTGCGCCGCGGGCACGTTCAAAGCGGCCGCCGCATCTTTTACCGGCATCCGATCCGTCTGATTTTTATAAAAAAGCCAGAGCACGCCGCTCTGCGCTTCCAAAGCTTCCGGGGAAGCAAATACTATTTTTTTAGCCATAAATTTCGCCGGCAAAAAAGTCCTGCACAAAAACGTTTGACAATTTTAAAAGATTAGGCATAATTCGCGTCTCAGGATTTTTGCCCAAGTGGCGAAATTGGTAGACGCACTGTGTTCAGGTCGCAGCGCCGAAAGGCATGCTGGTTCGAGTCCAGTCTTGGGCACCATCCGCAGAATTCCTAAATAAACCCCGCTTGGTTTTCAGGCGGGGTTTATTGTTTTCGGATGCCAAAATCCGCCATAATGCCTTCACCTACTCACCATTGAGGCTGCCGGCATGACGGATTTTTCTTTCCCTGACATTTTCTACCGGCACCCAAACGCCCTTCCGGCGCAGCGCAAGGCCGGCGTACTACAGGCGTTTGCCCGAATCTTTCGTCATTCCGACGTCACCTTTTCGTTTTCCGAATCCCCGAAAACCGACGGCAAAACCGTCTGGTTAGGGGCCATCAATCCGGCGGACGAAGCCTTTGAAGCGTTGGCGCTCGGTCACGGCATCCACGAAATGATGCATGTCACCGAAACGGATATGACGGTACTGCAGGATACGTCGATGGCCCCCTTCGTCGGCTCGCTTTTAAACGCCCTCGAAGACATCCGCATCGACCGTCTCGGCATGGAACACACCGCCACCTACGCCGTCTGGCGCGGCGCCATGGCAGAAGTCCTGGAAGCCCGAAATCAGTTGGCAGGGCAACACACGGCAGGCCTGACTCCGGCGGAGCTCATTTCCCTGTGGCTGCATCTGGAACTCACGGCGGAACTTCCGATGCCGTGGGCGGATCGGCTGCTGCCCGAGGTGAGAAAACGGGTGGACGAAAAACTCCCCCGCCCCCTCACCCGAGAAGCCCTGCGGCTTGCCCGGGGCGTGTGTCGAGCCGCCTCCACCCGCGACGCCGCCCGCATTGCCCGTGACATTGCCGACCTGTTGGAAAAAAGTCAGTCGAAAGATGCGCCGCCACATGAAGCCGCTGCCGCACCGACGCTCACCCCGGAAGAAGCCGCGTTTTTGCAGTCGGCCCTACGTCAGGCCGGCGTGGCGACGTCCGACATGGGACTCGCGTACTTCATTGATGCCGGACGTCAGCCGACGAAGGCTTCCGACAGCGACTCTTTGCAGCCCCCCGTCCGCCTCGGAGCCGACAAACCGCATTACCGTGCCGCACCGTGGCCCAATGCCGACGCTCTGACGGAAACGATTGCCAGAGAAGACGCACCGCTTTTCCGTGAACGCTTTGAATTGGCCGCCGACGGCTGCCGACGATTGAAAGGAGCGTTTACCCGAGTCTTTATCGGCCAACGAGACGATGAAGACGACAACGCGTCTCAAGGCTTTACCTTGGCGTCCGACGCGGCGTTGCGTCTGCAGACCGGCGACCGTCGTCTCTTTGCGTCGCCCGCCGGCCGTAAAACCGTCTGCGGCGACATCGTGATTCTGCTCGACCGTTCGGGTTCCATGGGCGTTTCCCGTATGACCTCTGCGAAGATTGCGGTCACGGCCCTCTGGCAGGCACTCGCGAAAATACTCGGCATTAAGAAACGCCTCGCCGTCTTTCCCGGGCACGGAGAAACGGACGTGGGCGTCCTTTCCCGCACCGGCGAAAATATGGAAGACTTCACCGACCGCTTCAAATCCGTCAATGCTTTCGGTTCCACCCCGATCAATGAAGCGCTTTTCTGGGCGGCCGATCAGATCGCTGCCGAGGCCGGTGAAACTGAGAACCGGTTGATTCTCGTCATTACGGACGGTGATTTTCCCGTCGCCTTCAGCCCGCTCTTAAAACAGCGGCTCGAAGCATCCGGCGCTGAAATCGCCGTGCTCTCCATCGCCGCACGCGTTGAAAACCGCGACGTGCCGCAGGCGGTCGTCAATCGGGATCAGGATATTGCCCCGGGGTTGGTGAGACTTATCGAACGCACGCGTTTTGCGAGAAGGCTCCGCGCCGGTCGATAATCGAGTAGGCGGAGCCGTTACCGGCCGCCTCCTCTCACACCACCGCCCGTACGGATCCGTAGGACAACCTTTC
>UQUM01000035.1 GCA_900544255.1 uncultured Sutterella sp. | reverse complement strand
TCGGCGGCGAAGTTCGTGTCGAGAACGTAGTCCCCGCCGAGGCGGCGAAGAAGCTTGATCATCTTGCCTTCGACGAACGCGCCGTCGGGCATGTTGAAGGCGTCGCCCAGGGCAACGCGGACGGCCGGGCTCGTAGAGAAGATCACGATCTTGTCGGGATCTTCCACGGCCTTCTCGACATCCTCGCGGGAGGACTTGATCTGAAGGGAGTGGGTCGGGCAGACGGAAATGCACTGGCCGCAGTGAATGCAGATGGAGCGGTCGCCCGTCTTGGCAAGATCGTAGGCGCTGTTGACGCCGACGTATTCATTGCAGATGCCTGAGCAAAGGCGGCATTCCACGCAAAGATCCTCGTTGCGGACAATGGCCGGGTTGTTCTCGTCGATGGCGACGCGAACCGCCTGCCGCATGTGCTTGGACATAAGATCTCCTGTTCTTGTGGTCTGAAAAACGAAACTGCCGGAAAGACGCTGGGGGAAGGCTTTCGGAGTTGGTACATCATTTTAGGCCGTAGTCCGCCAAACCCCGCAGTACGGGCGTCGATTTGTCAGTTATAACTATCAGACTGATAGAGATTGACGGTCGGCTCATGTCCGGGATTTGGGTTAGTGCTAGGCGGCAATCACTGCTGTCCAAAATAGACGGTGTGCCATGGTGATTCCTTTCGCGCCCTGCGGGGGCGTCATTATCGCCTAGACACAAAAAACCTTACATCCTCTCCCCATTTTCGAGTTGGGGTGTGGGGATGCTTCTGGTTCCTACAGTTGAATATGGAGAAAAGTCTGACCCTCCTTCGCTCAGGAAGGAGCGCTTATTTTTCCATGCGCCTAGTTCTTCTCAGTTGTGACTGATCGGACAGAGCAATATAGGGTGCGATTGTTCGACTGCAATTTTGTTACGACGATTTCTCGAAGACGCCAAAAAGACGTATGCAGACTGTCGCGTGCCGGAAGCAGCCCATTTCATGATAGAGGGTGAAGCGTTAAATTACCTTCATCACGATTTTGTTCCAAAAACGCATGTGGTCGAGTTCAAGTCGCAGGACTGTCGATTACGGCGGTGTTTGGTGAACCGGACGAGAGAAAGGTGCGACAATCAGGAGGTCCCGATGAACATCATCACAAAGGATCCGCCATGCGCATCATCGAGTGGCTCCGCGCCTCCATTGTCCGACAGTACTTTGTCGTTTTCGCCGTGATCGGTCTGCTTGCTGTTCTCGCAGCGGCGCCGGCATTGATCCTTACCGAGCAGTCGACGGGCTCGGGCGGCGCCATCAACGTCTCTGGCAGCATGCGCATGCAGAGCTACAAGCTCGCGCTGGCGGTGGCGGATCCGTTTTCCTCCGCCGACGAGCGAAGGCAGAGAACGCTCTCCGCGCTTGAGGAGTTCGGGCACAAGCTTGAGAGTCCCGGTCTTCTCAATGGGGTTCCCGCCGAGGCGGACAATCCTGCCCATGAGCAGTATGTTGCGCTGAAGGAGCGGTTCGAGCAGAAGGTGAAGCCTTTGGCAGAGGCGAGCATCACAAGCATTGAGGCGAGAAAGCGGTTCACCGAGCAGATCCCGGCCTTTGTAGAAGGCGTCGACAGGTTCGTGCAGACGCTTGAAAACGGTCTCAACTCTAGACTTGCACTTCTGCAGAAGATCCTCACCGTCATTCTGCTGGGGGCGATGGGCGTGAGTTTTGCGATGCTCGCCGTGATGCGCCGCAGCATCTTTCGTCCGCTTCTTGCTATAGGCGCAGCGGCCGATGCCGTTCGAAAGGGCGACTTTTCAGTTCGTGCCGTCGTTCCGGCGCCCAATGAAATAGGCAGGCTCGGGACGAGCTTCAACTACATGGTCGACGAGCTCGGCCGTCTTTACGGACACTTGGAGCAGGAAGTTGAAAGGAAGACCGAGGACCTCAATCGGCGCAATGCCGGCCTGCAGTTTCTGAACCGCGTGGCGCAGTCGGCCGCCTGGGGTGCGGTCTACAAGCGGCATTCGCTCGACAGCATTCTCGATGAGTCTTGCACGCAGTTCGGCGCCAGGGCCGTAAGGCTCGTCGTGAGTGCGGAAGGGACGGCCGCGGTCCTTGCCCAGTCGAGCGCCTGGCCGGAAGGCAAGGCCGAATCGAACGTTGTGAGCTTTGTGCTTTCAACTGCCAATCCATCGCTTGGAATACTTGAGGCGCTCTTTGACGTCAAGCCTGAGGACTGGCAGATGAGCTTTGGTGAGACGTTGGCTCAGACATTCGGTCGCGGCATTGAACGAAGCACGCGGCAGTCGGACGACAGGCGTCTTGCAGTGCTGGAGGAACGCTCGACGATCGCACGCGAACTTCACGATTCCATCGCGCAGTCGCTGTCCTATTCGCGCATTCAGATGCATCGCCTCAAGGTCTTCATCGAACGAGGCGAGCCCAAGGAGAAGGTGCTTGAAACGGCGGGCGAGCTTTCCGATGGCATATCGACCGCGTATCGGCAGCTGCGCGAGGTTCTCACGACCTTCAGGCTTCAGATCAACAGTTCCGGGCTCAACGGCGCGGTGGAGGAGACGGTCGAGGAGTTCCGGAATCGTACGGGCATCACAACGACCGTTTCGAACGCGCTCCTCGGCCTGGAGCTTTCTCCCAATGAACAGATCCACTTTGTTCATATTCTGAGAGAGGCGCTCGTCAATGTTGAAAAGCACGCGAGAGCAAACCATGTCCGCGTGACGCTCTCGCGAGGATCGGACGATACGATCCTTCTCAAGGTGATTGACGACGGCATTGGCATCCCGGCCGATCCGGGCAAGTACAGGCACTTCGGCCTCTCAATCATGAAGGAGCGTGCCGAGGCGCTCCACGGGACGATTTCGGTCGTGCCGGGTGAAAACGGCGGCACATGCGTGACGCTGGCAGTGCCTCGGCATCAGGAAAGAGAATGCTGAAAGCGCTCTTCGCGAGCGTTACAATAAAAATAAAATTGTGAAATAGCTTTAAAGGATTCCAAATGACGGCCAAGGAACGCTACACGATCGCAATTGTGGACGATCATCCTCTTTTTCGCCGTGGCGTGCACGAACTTCTTGACCTCGAGCCAAGCGTCGATGTCGTGGGAGAGGCAGGCACGCGGGAAGAGGCGCTTGAACTCGTGCGCCGCACCGAACCCGATCTGACGATCCTTGACCTGAACATGAAGGGAAGCTCCGGCGTTGAAATCCTCTCGACGCTCAAGGAGGAGGATCCCTCGCGCCGCATTGTGATCCTAACGGTGAGCGACTCGGGAAAGGACCTGACGGCCTGCATTGAGGCGGGTGCGGACGGGTACTTCCTGAAGGACATGGAGCCTGAAGAATTCCTGATGTCGATTCGCCGGACGCTTGAGGGGAAGATCGTCGTCGATGCGTCGATGATGGCGTTTCTGACGACCACGCTTCGCGCGAAGAGGCGCTCGACGCAGGAGGTCCGTCCAACGCTCACGGGACGTGAGGCGGAGGTGCTTGATCTGATCGCCAAGGGGTGCACCAACAAGGTTATTGCCCGGCAGCTCGACATTACCGAGGGTACGGTCAAGGGTCACGTCAAGCATCTTTTGAAGAAGCTCGATTGCCGCAGCCGCGTGGAGGCTGCCGTCTGGGCGGCTCAGCAGCAGGCGGCGGAATAACGCCCCTGTCTCCATTCAAAATCGAAATGGCAAAAAGGCCGCAGGACTGTGCGGGAATTCTGCGGCCTTTCTGTGTGGAAAGACGGTGTTTTCGCCGGGCCTTACTTGGCGCCGGAGCCGGTTTCGGCGGGCATGCTCGGCGCATGGCAGAGCGTGCAGTTCCAGCGGTCGCCCGTCACCTTGCCGTTCCTGATGTGGCTCATCGGGATTTCGCCGGACTTGCGTTTTTCAGATGAGGCGTTCTTGTGGCACATGAGGCACGTGTTCTTATTGGCCGTGATCGGAAGATAGCTTTCGATCGGATGCGGAATGATGCCCGGCGCACCGATGACGTCGTGGTTGGTGTTGACGTCGACCTTGTCGGCGGCGGCTTGAACGGTGGCGGCGCCCGTAAGCAGACAGAGGGTCGCGAAAAGCGTGGCGAGTTTGTACATGATGGTTTTCTCCTTATTTTGGGTCGGAGGAATTTGAAGTTTTGTCGGCGGGTCCAATGCCGAACTTGAGTGCGTTCTCCCTGCAGGCCTCGATGCAGCGGCCGCAGTTAAGACAGTCGCCGGCGGGTATGCGGCCTGTTTCCTTGAGGCTTGCAAAGCGGATCACCTGAGGTTCCGGGCAGACGTGCAGACAGGCGCCGCAGCGGTTGCAGGCCTTGTCGTCAAAGCGCACCCGGATGCCCGGCGAATGGGTGAGCCGTCCGACGAGCGACCAGAAGGCGCCGAGCGGGCAGAGGTGTCCGCACCAGCCGTGCTTCATGAGCGCCAGGTCGAGCGCGAACGCCGCGGATGCGGCCGATAGTGCGGCAAGGCCCGTGCCGAAAACGAGGTCTCGCCAAATCCAGGCCTGGGGACTCACCGCCTCGAAGGCGGCCGTGCCGGTGGCGGCGCTCAGAATGAGCGCTGCGGCCAGAAGTCCGTAGCGGACCTTGTTCGAGATGCGTACGACGTCGGCCTTAAGTCCCAGACGCACGCGCAGCCACTCGGCGGCGTCGGCCACCATGTTCATGGGACAGATCCAGCCGCAGAAGGTGCGGGATCCGAGAAGCCCGTAGAGCACGACGACGATGAGCGCGCCGAGACCGGCGGTCACGGTCGGCAGGTGTCCTGTTGCAAGGCGCTCAAGGAGCGCGAGCGGGTCAGAGAGCGGAATCATGCCGGCGATTCTCGATGAGGAGAGCGTGCCGTCAAGAAGGGGCTTTCCGGCGAGCGTCCATCCGAACCTTGCCGTTGCGATGAAGAGCCCGAGCACCGTCAGCTGAAGCGCGCGGCGGGCAAGCGTGTATCGCATGTTGTAAAGCCGCTTCATAACGCATTCTCATTGAGAAAGTCGAGGCCGCCCGCGCCGGATGCGGGCGCTTCCGGCGCAGCATCTTCGGGCGCGGCATCGCGCAGGTTCTTGGGATCGTCGTCGGGGAGCCATCCGAGGCGGTAGTGGTTGCCGATTTGGCCCAGCACCGCTTTGCGGTCGGCAATGCGGATGGCGGGCGTGTCGGTGGGACAGCTCTTCGTGCAGAGGCCGCAGCCCGTGCAGTGCTCGGGCTGCACGACCGGGATGAACATCGCGTGGCGGCTGATGCCTCGGGGATGCAGCTCGATCGTGAGCGCCTTGTCCTCTTCGGGACAGGCGCGGTAGCACACCTCGCAGCGAAGGCCCTGATGCGAGAGGCACGAGGCAGGATCGACAATTGCGATGCCCATGCGGGCGTCGCTGATGTTGTCGAGTGTCAGGGATAGCGCACCCGTCGGACAGGCCTTCACGCAGGGAAGATCTTTGCACATGTAGCAGGGAATCTTCTCCGGGTCGAAGAACGGCGTGCCGCCGGGCGCCGGATCGAAGGGGCCGGCAAGCTTCAGCGTGTCGTACGGGCAGGACGTCACGCATTGTCCGCAGCGCAAGCAGAGCGCGAGAAAGTCTTTTCCGTCGACGGCGCCGGGCGGCCTGGGCATCCAGCGCGCATTGGCGTCGCGAAGGCTGAGAGAACCCCAGGCGAAGGCCGTCACGAAGCCTGCGGCCGAAAGTTCGCAGGCCTTCGTGAGGAATTCGCGGCGGGTGGTCTTGCTTCCCGTCATCGAGTTCTCCGCTTATGCGCTCTTGACAACCTTGACGGCGGTCTTCTTGAAGTCGGGTTCAAGAGAGATCGGGTCCATGGCGTCGATTACAACGGCGTTGCAGAGCACCTTGTCGTCGAAAAAGGCGAGCCAGGTCATGCCGCGCGGCATGATGTTGCGGACCTTGGTTTCGACAACCACCTTGCATTCGCCGTGGCGGCTCGTGACGGTGGCGGTGTCGCCGCGGCGCATCCCGCGGCGTTCGGCGTCGGCCGGGTTCATGTAGAGCACGGCGCGCGGAGCAGCGCGATCGAGTTCCGGCACGCGGCGGGTCATGGAACCCGTGTGCCAATGCTCGAGGATGCGACCCGTGCAGAGCCACATGTTGTATTCGGCGTCGGGCATTTCCACCGGATCCATGTACGGACGGAAAAAGATCTTCGCGGTGCCCGGGTGTGCGACAGGCGTTTTGTCGGTGACGCCGTAGCGGTTGCCCTTGCCGATGGCCTTCATGAGCTTGCCGTAAAAGAGGTTGTCCTCCTTGGCATACGGGTCGTAGTCGACGTTGAAGCGGTAGGGCGTTTCCTTGCCGTTGACGACCGGCCAGAGCAGGCCGCGGACGTCGCTGCGCATGTAGGTGTCGAAGTCGGCAAGGTCGTGGCCGTTGCCGAGAGTGAACTTGCGGTATTCGTTAAAGAGCGCTTTTTCCGGGAAGTAGCCGAGGCCGAGCGCCTCGCCCGTGGCATTGAGCTCGGACTTGTAGAGCGGGTCGGGCCAGGCGGCGTTGCGTTGCTCGCTGGGTGCAAAGAGCACGTCGTAGAGCGTGGCGTCGCCCTTGTAGCCCATGGCGACGGCCGCTTCGCGAACGTCGGGAAGCTGATCGCCCGGCACGCCCTTAAGGGGCTGTACGCGATAGGTTTCGTCGACCGTGAAGCGGCGGGCGAATTCCATCATCATCCAGACGTCGGTCTTCGCTTCGCCAGGCGCTTTGACGAGCTGGTGCCAGCCTTGCGTGCGGCGTTCCGCGTTGCCGTAGAGGCCCCACTTCTCAAAGTGCATGGCGGCCGGAAGAATCAGGTCGGCCGCGCGGGCGGAATAGGTGGGATAGACGTCGGAGACGACCACGAAGTTCTTCGGATCGCGTGCGGCGCGAACCCAGTGGGTGTTGTTGGGCGTCGACTGAAGAATGTTGACGACCTGAGTCCAGACGAAGTTGACGGAGCCGTCCTCAAGACCGCGCAGGATTTCCATGACGGAGAAGCCGACCTTCGGGTTGAGCGTTCCGGCAGGGAGCTGCCAGATGCCTTCGGTCTTCTTGCGGTGTTCGCCGTTGGCGACGAGCATGTCGGACGGGAGTCGGTGGGAGAACGTACCTACTTCGCGTGCGGAGCCGCAGGCGGACGGCTGGCCCGTGAGGGAGAAGGCGGCGTTGCCCGGCTTGGCATGCTTGCCCATGAGGAGATGGATCGAGTAGACGAGCTCGTTCACCCAGACGCCGCGCTGATGCTGGTTAAAGCCCATGCACCAGAAGCTCATGAGGTTGCGTTTCGAGTCGCAGACGAGGTCGGCAAGGCGCACGAGGCGATTCTTGAAGCTTTCGAGCGTTTCGTCATCATTGCCCTTGACGAGCTTGGCAACGAAGTCGAGCGTGTACGGCTCGACGGCCTTTTGGAATTCTTCAAATTCGATCTGCCAGTGCGCGCCTGCGGAGCCGCCGGAATTCTTCTGCTCAACTTCGGTGCCGGCCTTAAGACCCATGGCGGTTGCTTCGGCCGGGCTCAGGCGGATGCGCTTCTGCTTTTCGAGAATGTCGCGTTCGGCCGGGTAGGCGTACTTGTCGGTGTTGCGAAGGCCGTAGCCGATGTCGGTGACGCCGGCCGTGAAGATGCAGTGCTTTTCGACGAAGGCCTTGTCGACGAGGCCGCGGCTGATGATTTCGCGGATCAGGTAGTTCGCGATCGCAAGGTCGCCGTTGGGCTTGAAGAGGATCGTTTCGTCGGCCAGGTCTGACGACATGTTGCGATATGTCGTGAGATTGATGATCTTCGTCTTCGGAGCCGTGAGCTTGCGGTTGGCGACGCGGGACCAGAGAACCGGATGGGCCTCGGCCATGTTGTTGCCCCAGAGGATCATCGTGTCGGCAAGCTCGATGTCGCTGTAGTTGTTGGCGGGTTCATCAACGCCGAACGTCTGATAGAAGCCCACGACGGCGGACGCCATGCAGAGGCGGGCGTTCGGGTCGATGTTGTTGGAGCGGAACCCGCCCTTCCAGAGCTTGGACGCCGTGTATGCCTCGGGAATCGTGTACTGGCCGGAGCCCACGAGCGCAACGCCCGACGGTCCCTTTTCCGCGTAGACGCGCTTGAACTGGCGGGCCATTTCGTCGAACGCCTCATCCCAGGTGACGGGCTCGAACTTGCCGTTCTTGTCGAACTTGCCGTTCGTACGGCGCATCAGCGGTTGCGTGAGGCGGTCGCGGCCGTACATGATCTTGGCGTTGAAGTAGCCTTTGACGCAGTTGAGGCCGCGGTTGACGGGCGCGTCCGGGTCGCCCTTCGTGGCGACGATGCGACCGTCGCGCACGCCGACTTGAAGGCCGCAGCCCGTGCCGCAGAATCGGCATACGCCCTTGTGCCAGGCAATACCTTCTTCAGTTTTCTTGGCATCGGCGGCCTGCACGAACGTGACGGGAATGCCGATCGACATGGCCGCGCCGGCGGCAAGGCCGGACTTGATAAGCGCACGACGCTGCTCGTTGACTTGCTGGACTGTCATTGGAATCTCCTTTTTGATTGGCCTGGGGTGTTCGGTCGTGAAGATGCGGCTATTTCGCCTCGTCCTCGAAGTAGTGGGCGACGAGGCTTACGTCGATGACGCCCGGCGTGCGGCGGATGCGCTCAAAAATGTCGGCTTCGCGGTCCGTGGTCGCGGCCTCGATGACGCCGACGGCCCGGCGGGAGGAGGAGTCGACGTGGTGGATTTCGAGGCCTCCAAGGCAGGAGAGTGTCTCGAGCACGCCGGCTTCGGCGCCGGCGGCAAGCGTGATGACAACGGAGGAATAGTTCATGTGGGGAGCCTTTTTCACGTTCCGATGGGCTGATTGTAGGGGTGCGTTGAGGGAGCGCCTAGATGCATGAAGAGAGAGATGGATGACTCTTTGGAGATAGGTATTGACCCTTAAAAAGAAATGCCTTGAGGCACTGCTGTCCAAAATAGACTCAGCTATAGAGTTTCGAGTATACATTGATTTTTAATCAAAAAACTTCAGATCCATTTTGGAGGAGTTTTGCTTTTCGTAGTACTTCCAGGGTTCCGGCCAGTGTCTGAAAAGGGCACAACGCCCCCCTTTCCCCCGTGACTGGTAAGTTCGGCGGTTGGGGAGTGAGAACAGTGGCTCGGAGGGGAATGGCGCCCGAATATAAGCTCTGCTGTCCAAGAAATCACCCAGTGGAAAACCGTTCCTGTGTCAGTCCTATGTACCTGCTTTCCTCGGAAAACCTCCAATAAAAAATGCCCGCCGCGGCGGGCGTTTTCGTCAAGGGAAAGCCAGTGGGCTACTGCCTAAAGTTCCAGGGCAGGTAAGGCGTCCAATCGAAACCATCGCCGGCATCGACCGCAAAGGCCGTAATCACCGTGTCGAGCAATTCATTCTTATCCAGCCCCGCCTTAAGGCCCTCCTGCATTCGGTTCTTAGAAAGGCCGGAAGCCAGCCAATCATGATGGACGGCCTCTCAGTCAATGCAGAGTTTCATGGATCATCTCCGTAGGTGAGAATTTACGAATTCTGCATGGCAATTTTTAGGGGCCTACGGTCATAGGGTGCTTACCCCATTTCGATTTGCGGTGCGCCTGTTCAACCGTAATCTCCTTGGAAAGGATTCTCCCGAGGATTTGATTTTTCTTTTCGAGCGGATATGGGGTGCCCATTTATTTTCTCCGTGCCCTCCTGATTAGCGATTAGGAAGTATTTTGACAGAGAGGGATCGGCTCCTACGCGGGCGCGGCGTCCGGTCGCCCGCAGGACGGACGAAACACCGCATCGCGAGGGAACCCGGAGTTAAGCAATAGGCTCGGTCTTGTCCTTCAACCAGGCACGCTCCCCGTCGTTGAGCATCGGCGAGAGCTTCTCGTAGACCGCCTGGTGGTAGGCGTTGATCCAGTTGATCTCGTCGGCAGTGAGTTCGGAGATCACAATCGCCTTCTTTTCGTAAGGCAGGAACGTCACCGTCTCAAAGGACAGGAACTGCCCGAACTCGTTCTTTTCTTCTTCCTGGACAAAGACGGAGTTCTCAATGCGGATGCCGTGACGGCCGGGCTTGTAGACGCCGGGCTCGTCGGAGAAGAGCATTCCGGGGAGAAGCGCCGTCTGGCGTGCATACGGGAATAGGGCGGCGTACTCAATGATGATCTTGCCCGGGCCTTCGTGAACGTTGAGCACGTAGCCGATGCCGTGTCCGGTACCGTGGCCAAAGTTCATGCAGCGGTTCCAGTGCCCCGACTTGACGATGGCGTCGAGCAGGTTGCCGGTCGTTCCCGCAGGGAACTTCTGGCGCGCAAGCGCGATGTGGGCCTTCAGGGTGATCGTGTAGTCGAGCTTCATTTCGTCGGTCAGCTCGCCCACCGCGACCGTACGGGTGAGGTCGGTCGTGCCGCAAAGATAGTGGGCGCACACGTCAAAGAGAAGGAATCCCTTGGGCTCGATTCTGGCGGTCATCGTCCTGGATGGGCGATAGTGCGGCAATGCGGCGTTTTCCCCGTAGCCCACGATCGGAAGGTTGGCGGGCTGCAGGTAGATGGGCGACATGCGGCGGAATTCGTTGAGCTTCTGTCCTACGCCGTATTCGTCAAGGCTGCCCGAGCCGATATTAGCCTCGATCCAGCGCATGAGCCGCACGACGGCCACGTCTTCGAGGATGTTCGCGCGGCGGATGTTTTCGCGCTCGCCCGCGCTTTTGCAGGCCTTGAGCGCCGTCACCAGATCCGGGCCGTCCTTGACGGTCACGCCTGCGGGAACCGACTCGTAGAGCTTGAAGGGCGTCTTGAAGGGATCGACGTAGAGGATGCCCGACGCAATCGAAGTCACCACGTCGTGGATGGCCTTGTACTCGTGCAGGGTCCAGCCGTCAGCGGCGAGCCTGATCTGGATTTCCGGCGAAAGCTTGAAGAGATCGGTGCACAGGTGAGCCTCGCTCGGGCTTACCCAGGCATAGGCGTGGAAGAACGGATAGAGCGGATTGTCGTTGCCGCGTAGGTTCGTGAGCCAGGCGATATCGTCCAAGCCGCTCAAGAGAGTCGAGGCCCCGGAACCGTACTTGAGAAGCTTTTCGCGCAGGTGCGCGAGCTTCTGCGGGCGGGTTTCAACAGCATACTCGGGAGCCATTTCCCAGACGGGGTCGGTCGGGATCGAGGGGCGGTCCGTCCAGACTTCGGCGACGAAATTGCGCTCGTAGTAGATCTTGAGCCCCTTGACGGGGAGCTTCGTGCGGAAGATCCGAAGCATTGCTTCGCTAAGGACTTCGCCGTCGAGCGCGAGCGTATCGTTTTCCCGGAGTTTCTTCATGAGCCAGGCATTCCAGTCGGGAGTACCGGCATCGGAAATCGAGTTGACGTGGAAGGTACCCTCGGCGATTTCACGCTCAGCCTGCGTCTTGTAGCGTCCGTCGGTCCAGAACTCAGCATCGTCGGCGGTGACGACCGCGTAGCCCATGCTGCCGGTAAAGCCCGTCAACCACTGAACGGATTTCCAGTGCGCGGCGACCGATTCGGTCTGGTGCGGGTCGGTGGTGCCGACATAGAGCGCTGCAACGCCGACTTCCTTCATGCGGCTGCGCAAGGCGGTCAGTTTTTCCTTCGTATCCATTTTCATCTCCTTTATGACGGTTGACTGCAGAACAATCGCAAATTCATTTCCCTAACCGGCCGGTTGGCGGGGGACTGCACGGCGTTTCCTTTCAGCGACTGAGCCAGAATCTTCGAATCTTTCGTTGACCGAAGATGAAGAGAACGATCCCGAGCCAAACGAACAGCATCGGAGAGATCTTTTCCCAACCGAAGCTCTCCTGATAGACGAAGATGCCGAGCACGAGAGTCAGGATCGGACTGATGTACTGGCAGAAGCCGAGCAGATTGAGCGCGAGGTAGTTGGTGGCGTAGGTATAGGCAACGAGCGGAGCAGAGGTGAGGAAGCCCGTGCCGATCAAGGCGAGCGCCGTCATATCCGCGTGGGAAAGCTTTGCAAAGAACGTGCCGCCGCCTGCGCACCAGAGATAAGCGAGCGCAAAGGGAAGCACCAGAATCGACTCAAGGAAGATGGCGACCGTCGGCTCAAGGTTGATCTTTTTCTTCAACGCTCCGTACACCGCCCACGTTGAGGACACGCCCAGGGCGATCCACGGGAAGTGCCCGAAATGAATGAGCATGATCGCCACACCCACCGTTGCGGAAAGCACCGCCAGGCTCTGCAGCAGGTTCAGGCGCTCGCGGTAGAAGATCACGCCGAGCACGACGCTCATCAGCGGTGTGAGAAAAAGCCCCATGCCGAGTTCAACCACGTGTCCCGCCATCGGTGCATAGATGTTGATTCCCCAGTTGAGAACGGCAAGAATCGAAATGAGACAAAGAAAAAGAAAATCCAGTTTCTTTTTCAAAAGGCACACGCAGGTATTTCGAACAAGCTCAAGCTTTCCGGAAAAGAACAAAACAAGAATCAAAAAGACACACGACCAACAATATCTATGAGCAATGACAATCCATGAATCCAGGCCGGCAAAATATTTCCAGTACATCGGCTGAAGGCCCCAGACAAGATATGCACTGAAGGCTCCGAGCAGTCCAGCCGCCTGGTGGTCCGCAATTCTTCGATTCAAACTCATGGCTGACATGGAAACTAGAAATCACTTCGAACGGCTTTTCAAAACTAATCCGTTTTATTCAACCTGACATTCAACGGAAGTTTTCGAGATAATAAAGTCAGCCAACGTGAAAATAAAACGAATTTATTTTCTATCTACCATACAAAGTTGGAATACATTGAAAAATGAAGGGGATTGATAGATAGGCGGGAAGGCACGGCAACACGGGCTCGGACAGGGAAAAACATCCGCAGCGGTGAGCCGAAACTGCGGGCGGCCCTCTATACTCGGGACGAAAAGAGCCTGTGGACGCCTGCGGTCCCGGGTGAACATCAGCCGCGTTTGGCGGCATTGCGGGGTCGTTGATGAACATTTCCAAATACCGCGCCTTCCTCAAGGTCGTGGCCACCAGAAGCTTCAGCCAGGCCGCCGACCAGCTGCATTGCACGCAGTCGGCGGCAAGCCGCATGATCCTTGACCTTGAGAACTACTGGGGATTCAAGCTGTTTTCACGCATGAAGGGCGGGGCGGTACTGACCCCTGAAGGAGAAGCGCTTCATCCGCTTATTGAGCGTCTGGTGCTTGCCGAAAACGACGTGCAGGCGGCTGCGACGGCCTTTGCCCGCCTGACCCGGGGCATGGTGCGCATCGCAACGTTCGCAAGCGTCGCCACTGTCTGGCTTCCGGCCGTCATCAAGGCCTTCAAGACAAAGTACCCCGACGTCAACTACGAAATCCTGATGGGCGACTACGGTGAGATCGATCATTGGGTCAAGAGCGGGCGCGTCGATTTCGGCTTCACCTCGCCGGAAATCGAAGAGGGACTGGAATCGTTTCTGGTGAAGGCCGATGAAATGGTGCTTGCCGTGCATGAGTCCCATCCGTTTGCTAGGATGGAGCGGGTGCCGGTGCAGCTGCTCAACCAGGAGCCTTTCTTCCTGCTCGAAAAGGGTCGTCTTGGGCCGGTTTCGCTTTATCTTCGCGAAGAAAACATTACCCCGGCCGTTGAGCTCACGACCTTCGAGGACTACACCATCGTCAACATGGTGCGCATGGGGCTCGGCTGCGGGATCCTTCCGCGTCTGATGCTGCAGAGGCCTGTTGAACAAGTCTTGTACAAGCATTTGGATCCCGTGGCCCGGCGCGAGATTCTGCTGGTTGTACGTGAAGGCAGCTTTCTGCCGCTGGCCGCCAAGGAATTTTTGAAATGCTTTTCCTCCGAGCTTGACGGCACGATCGAGCCGACCTTCAACGCGGACATCAGGAAGTATCTACAGTAGATGATTCCGAAGGCGAAGCTTGCAGGATGTGCGGCGGGACACAAAACCTGTCTCATGCATCAAGCCGGGAAAGTTTTTCTGAACACCATCACGGTCGGGGGCGAACCATCCGAGCAGTGGGGTGCCTCGTGGTGGCAGCTTTCAAAACGTTGATTGCTCTGGCAATCTACAACCTCGACGGCAACACGAACTTCTGCTGGTCGAAGGATCGGCAGAAGCTCGAAGAACTGCTGATCGGTTCATGTTGATGCAAGGACTTCTTGCGACGAGAACCGGCAGGTATGCGGCCGTTGGCAGAGGAGGTCCTCAGCCAGCAGCCATTCAAGGCCGTCATGAAAAACAAACTCCGGGAGAACCAAGCTGCCGAATCATCGAAATCTCGCGTGAACCAACAGTCATGATCTGCCCAAGGTCTGAATACATTTCGCCTGGTACTGTGCCCGCGCTCGTTGGCGCGGATTTCGACGATTCTACCCACAGGTCTCCACGAAGCCTCGAAAGATGTTGCAGTGAGAAAAATAATGACTTGCCTTACGTCTCAAGTGGAGGGAAAATTAACAGACAGCTTGCTAAATCTCGGCGAGGTGAAAGACTCGAATTCACATGGAGGCCGGATAGGATGGCTGAGAGGCTGTGCTTGCTGATAGTGATATTTTTCAAGCACGGGCTGTGATGTTTATGTTATCGAGTACTCTTTTTTGCCTTGGGACCGCGCTTCGTGAGACCTCTGAAGATTAAAATCCTTGTGCCGCTGATTGTTTTCGTGCTGGGAATGTGTTCCGTCGGGGTGATTGTTTGGCTGACGGACCGGAATGAAAGGCATGAACAGCAGGTGCTGGCGCGATTGAATGCTTCGGCCTACGCCGAGCGCGTAAGAAATCAGCTTCTTTACGGCGTTCAAAGGACGATTGCCCTGCAGCAGGTTTTAATCAGCCAGAACGGCAAATTTCCTGGTTTTGACGACATCGCTGAGAATCTCATGTCGGATGCCGTTTCGAGTCTGCAGCTCGCGCCCGACGGCTATGTCACCCAGATTCACCCTCTCAAGGGCAATGAAGAGGGCATCGTCGATCTGATGGGTAATCCGACTCGCGGAAGAATCTCCCGCTATGCCAGGGACAATCATGTTTTAACCGTTCAGGGGCCTTTCAATCTCAATCAGGGAGGCCGGGGCATTGCCATTCGCAATCCGCTCTATTTGAAGGACAAGAGCGGAAAACAGCATTTCTGGGGCTTTACGATCGCCATCATGCGCGTGCCGGCGCTGTTTGAAAATTCATTCGGAACGCTTTCGAAGTTAGGATATGAATATCGCCTTTCCAAGATGAATACGCCCTGGGACACGGAATTCAAGGTTTTGTGGCAGACGGGCGGGAAGCTGATTGATCCGGCTTCCGACAGCTTCATTCTGGGAGATGAAACCTGGAAGTTTGAGGTGATGCCCGGGGGCGGATGGGGAAATCCGAGGTTTGTCGCCGGTGTTGCAGTACTATGGACGCTGATCGTGCTGCTGATGACTTGGCTTACCTGGGCATTGCTGGATAACCGGGAGCGCAAGGAAAGCTTCAAGAAGCTCGCGCATGTGGACGATCTGACCGGCATCTACAACCGCTACGGCTTTAATGCCAAAGCGGAAAAGCTGATCGCTCGGAATCCCGGCGGTCCTCTCGTGGACGTCCAGCTCGACGTCGACGACTTCAAGCTCATCAACGACCTCTACGGCCATCCCTCGGGAGACACGGTTTTGAAGAGTCTTGCGGAAAGCCTGAGGGCCTTTTTCCCGACAGGCGCATTGCTCGGCAGAATCGGCGGCGATGAGTTCCGCATTTTTCTGCCGAACTGCACCGCTGCCGAAGCCAAAGACCGACTGGAGCAATTTGCGAAAACTCCTAAGAGCTTTACCTGGAGGGGCGTGGAGCAACATTTCTCGATTTCCATCGGGTATGCCGAATATCCCGTCGATGCCAAGGACTTTGCCCAGCTTGAGCACTGTGCCGACGTGGCGCTTTATCAGGAGAAGATGCACGGCAAGAACGGATGCGCGGCCTACCGTAAGGAATTTGACGTCGGCATTCGCAAGCGGCTGGGGTTTGCTCTCAAGGACATCTCCGAGAATCTTCCGGGCGCCTTCATCATCTATCGCGCCGACAAGGTTGATGACGAACTCTTCTACGCGAACAAGGAGTTCCTGCGGATGGTCGGGTGCGACACTCTCGACGAGCTGTTTGCGTATACGAAAAATAGTTTCCGCAATCTGATTCGCGAGGATGAACGTCAGAGTGCGGAAGCCAGCATCTGGGAGCAGATCGAAGCCGGAAGTGTGAACGACTACGTCTGCTATCACCTTCAGAAGGCCGACGGCTCCTACATCAACGTACTTGACTACGGAAGAATCGTGGAAAGCAAGCAGTACGGCAGGGTGTTCTACGTGTTGTTCGCGGATTGGGAGGCCATGAAGGTCAACTTTGCCGACCGATTTTCGAAATAACGAGCCGCTGGAAAAAGGAGCTCTTCGGGGCTATCTGTGGGTATCAGATAGCCCCTTTTTTAGGGCTGAGGTAGAGAACAAGGCGATGGACTGAAAATCACGACATGACAAACGTCAGCCACCACCTTTTGAATTTCGCCTGCTGTCAAGCGATGAACTGCCGCTGCTGGATTAGCGATTGATTCTTCAGCAGAACATCGTTGTTACTAACTGTGTTGTTTACATGGTGTTTATGCGGGCGTAAGAATAAATTGCAACACGGTGCGCCGCAGAAGGGTTTCGGCGCGCAAACGCGTGGGAATCGTCAGTCGCCGCGTTTTCGGGAACCGATTCGGAGAATCGTCACGTCTCGCGCATCGACCTCCGTCATCTTGCCGGACTTGGTGAGAATGACGGACAAACGCCCCGTCGGAGGAATGACGTTGGGGGTGAGGCAACCTTCGCCTAGTTTCTTCACCCGCACGAAGACCCGATAATCCGTTGAGGGGCAACGACTATAACCGTCGGGAATATCCGCGAGAACTTCATCCGGATGAAGCCGGGGGGCGGAAGACGCTCCCGCCGAACGGGGGGCAACGATTCCGTGTTCGGAGGAAGCGTCAGAGTTGAAGGCCGGATCCGTCACGGAGGTATCTGCAGGTGGTTCGTTTGCCGTCGGGACAGCGGGCACGGAGGGCGACTGCAGTGATCGGATGAAGTCGGACACTTGTACCCGGGTTACGGTAAAGTCATCGCCTTTTTCAGCAGCCGACTGCCAATCGGCAATTTGTCGCGCGACGTCGGATTCATTGTCAGCGCAGGCATTTTTAAGGCGACGCAGCGACACCGGATCTTTGATGTGATTGCCTTTGACAAGCGGCGTGAGTACCGGAGGAACTTCCGCGCAGGCGTTGAGCGTACTGATGTAACTTTCCTTCTTTCCGAGAAGGCCGGCTAATTCTCGAATGCCGAGCCCGGCGGTGACGAGTTCGTGCACGGCCTGCGCGAGTTCCATGAGTTTCATGTCGTCGCGCTGGACGTTTTCTGCAAGCTGCCGAACCGTACGTTTGAGATCGCGTTCCGAATGCGAGATGACGGCGGCGATCGTCGTGAGTCCCGCCATTTTGGCCGCGCGCCAGCGTCGCTCGCCTTGTTCGATGACGTAGCGGCCTTTACCGTCGGGATTTACGACGATGGGGGTCTGTTGTCCGAGTTCTTTCAGGCTCTGCGCGAGTTCGTCGAGTTTTTCAAAAACACGGCGTGGCTGCTCGACGCTGTAGATCGCATCAATCGCTAATTCTTCATAGCGTTTGGCGCAGAGGTGGTTGGTGTCAATCTTCCGCTTGAGATTGGCGAGATTTTTAAGGCTGGTGAGAGACGTCGGTTTCATTTCGCAGAGAGCTTCTTGGCTTTGCTGAGGATTTCATCAAAAAGCGCCTTGAGTTCCGTAAAGGCGCGGGCGCCGCCGCGTGTTTCCCACACCGGGGTGCTGCGGGCAGCAGCATCGTAGGGGGCGCGATCACGGATCTTGTTTTTGAAAACATCCTCGGGCAGATAGTTTTTGAGGGCCTCGAGCGTTTCTTTCTGCGCAGCCGTATCTTTCCATTCGTTGACGGCGATCCCGAGCATCTGCAGATTCGGATTGGGGCCGCTTTGAATTTGGCTGATGGTGTCAAAGAGAGCCGTGACCCCGTCAACGGCATAACCCGACAATTTCTGCGGCGAAACCACAAAATCCGAGAGTACGAGTGCCGCCGTCAGACGCCGACCGAGCGTCGGCGGGCAGTCGATGATGACGAAGTCGTAGTTGGGCAGAATGTTCGCCAGGTTGGCCTGCGGGTTCATCACTTTTTCCAAGGGAAGGGCTTCCACGTCGTAGGCCTGCGCGGTCGGCTGCGTTCCGATGATGTCGATGCCGCGGGGCGTTTTCTGGATGCGGACGTTCTTCAGCTCGTCTTCGAAGAGTTCTTCGGAATTGGTGCAGTCAAAGGCGTCTTCCCCCAAGAGCGTACCGGTGGAATTGCCCTGGGCATCCATATCGATCAGAAGGACTTTTTTCCGTTTTTTGAGCCGCAGATAATAAGCAAGCTGGCAGCTGAACGTCGTTTTGCCGACGCCCCCTTTTTGGTTGGCAAACGAAATAACCGTAGTCACGGCGCACTCCCTTGGAAACTTAATCCGGATGAAGTTGAGACTTCACTCAGAGTCGATAAAAACGTAGAAACTGATTCTATCAGCGCGCGGGCTTGTCGCTTTCCAAATCGACAAGAAAAATGATACCGAACTTCATCCGGATGAAGTTCGACGGGAATTAAGAAGGCAATTGCAGTTCTTAAGAAACGCGCTGCAGCAACGACGGAATCTCAAGATTCGTGCTCGTGATTGAGGAAAGCTCGCAGACTAAAAAGAAGCTCGGATAAATCGGCTTGGGGTACATCGCCGCCCAACAGCATGAAAACCACGGCACCCGCGGCATCCAGAAGTGCGCTGCCGCCGGCATCCGTGAGTTCCTGGGGCACCGTGAGAAGCATCAATGCCACCGTGAGCGGACATATATCGTCAGGATGAATTCCGATGATTTCATCATTGACCCAATCACAAACGGGGGAGAGATTGTCGGGAGGCAATTCATCGGTGGCTTCTCGCCAGAACGCTTCATCTTCATAATGCGAGGCGTCTTCTTTGAGCCAGCGCGAGACGGTTTCGTTAAACCAAACCGGGGTGGTGTCACAGTGAAAGGTTGTCATGACGATCCATAAATGGGATAAGTTGGAATGGGGTTCATCGTACCGCAAAAAGTGCACTTTCTTACGACGAAGGGCGAAAGAAAAGGAAAATTGACAGGAACTTCCGTATCACAAACAGCCTGAAAGTGCTGTTTTTTGTAATATCGTATCAAAATTAAGGGTTTATACGGTAACGCTCGAATGGGAAAATCGGCGATGATGTGTTCTGAAGGTTGGTCAATCTTGGTGTCAACGGATGACAAGTGTGTAGAAAACGTAAGGAGAAATGAATGACGAAAAAGAAGGGAATGACGGACGATGCGTTGACGCTGGAAGCGCTTCAGGTTCCTGAAAACCAACGCAATTTTATGAACGACCAAGTCTTCAAATTTGTGTTTGGGAAGAAACAGCGCAAGGCCATTGCAATTGACTTTATCAATGCCGTGTTGCAGAACGAATTTGGTAGCCCCGTGAAAGACCTCGAATATGAGGAGCAGGAACTCTCGGCGGAAAAACACGACGGCAAAGAATCGCGACTGGACGTGGTTTGTCGCTTGGATAACGGAGCGCTCGTCGATATCGAGGTGCAGCTGTTGGATCAGAAAAATATTGCTCAACGAGTACTCTACTATTGGGCAGGTGAGTATCGCGACGTCATTCCTCGGGGAGGCGGTTATCGTGATTTGAGGCCGACGATCATCATTTGTATTGTGGGATTCCCGTGCTTCGAGGGGGGTGACGCGTTTTCTTCGTGGGGCATTTGCAATTTGAAGACGTTCTCGCGTTTGACGAAAGATCTGAGTTTGCACTTTTTGGAAATTCCCAAATTTTCTGCGTCCTTAAAACCGCGTGACCAATGGACGAAAATTGAGCGTTGGATGTGCTATTTTTCTAACCGGCTAAGTGTTAGTGAGAAAAAGGATTTATTAAAGGGGGATGCCATGATTTCGCAAGCGATTGCGGCGACGGATAAGTTTTTCAGCGATCCTGTCGAACTGAGGCTTTACCGGGAAAAGGAACGTGCTCGGATGGACGCGATGGAGCGCGAACAGTACTTCAAGGAGGAAGGAAGAGCCGAGATGGTGGCGACTCTGTTGAAAAAGTTTCCGGTTGCGCAGGTGGCAGGGATGCTTAATCTCTCTGAGGATTATGTCAGCGAAATTGCTCAGCATTACGGGCAGCACTGACTGCGCATTGTGTAAGAAAAAATAGATGATGTTTCAAGCAACTTCCGACAAAATGGCATTTCCTCCAGGGTATAGCGCTCGGCGGGCGGTACGGGATGCAGAACGAGCCCGTATGGACGCGATGGAACGTGAGTGTTATTTGGCAGAGCTGGAAACAAACGCTTTTGCCAAAGGATTTGCTATTGGTTATGCCGAAGGTCGAGAAAAGGCACGCAGCGAATGCTTTCGTGCTTTGTTGAAAAACCATTATTCTGTCGAAGAAATCGCAGAGATGCTCGATTTGTCATGCTGCGAAGTTCGTGAGGCATTGCGATACGCTGGGCGCAGAATTCAAGGCCCGTGAATGCCTTTCAATGAGGAGCTGCACAAGCGCTCAGCTACCGTGACAGGTATTGGGCGTTTTTATCACCCGCGCCGTAAAACCCGTTCCTTCAGGAGGGGGATATAAGACGCCAAGGTTGTAGTGTTCAAAACTACGGAAGATCGCTGTATCATCCCAATCATGAGAACCTA
>UQUM01000034.1 GCA_900544255.1 uncultured Sutterella sp. | reverse complement strand
TTATCGCAAATAAATAAAAATCCCGCAATCACAACAGTGACAAAACGCGGGATTTTTGGGGGTGGAAGGGGATTATTTTCCTCTTCATTGAGAAACATCAAAGCCCTACTGATCTATGAGACCGGGAGTTTAGGTAATAACAAAAAACGCCCCGAGGGGCGTTTTTTTGTTGGAGACGAAATCAGTCCGCAGAATCCGGCCCCACGGCAACCCCATGGAAACCGGCGTCGACGTAAACCGTATCGCCCGTGATGCCGCTGGCCAAGTCCGACAAGAGGAAGGCGGCGGTGTTGCCGACCTCGTCGATAGTCACCGTGCGGCGCAGGGGCGCCGTGCGTTCCATGTAGTTGAGGATCTTCGAAAAATCCTTGATGCCGGAAGCTGCAAGGGTCTTGATGGGCCCCGACGAAATTGCGTTGGCGCGGATGCCCTGGGGGCCCAGAGATTCCGCGAGGTAACGCGTCGAAGCTTCAAGTGCTGCCTTGCAAAGGCCCATCGTGTTGTAGTTGGGGACGGTGCGTTCGCTGCCCAAGTAGGTCAGGGTCAGAATCGACGCCTGTCGTCCCTGCATCAGCGGCAGGAAGGCCTGAGCCAATGCCGGGAAGGAATAGGTCGAAATATCCATCGCGGTGCGGAACCCTGAGCGGGAAAGCCCCGACAGAAAGTCCCCGGCAATCGCTTCACGCGGCGCAAAGCCGATGGAATGCACGAAACCGTCGAGGTAACCCCATTCGTTGCGAAGTTTCTCCGTGACGGCCTGAATTTGTTCGTCGCTCGAGACATCCATTTCCAGGCAAAGGCTGCTGCCGAATTCCGCGGCAAAAGCGGCGACGCGGTCGCGGAAACGTTCGCCCACGTAGGTAAAAGCCAGCTCGGCACCTTCGCGGTGACAAGCTTTGGCTATGCCGTAGGCAATGGAACGGTTGGAAAGCACGCCCGTAATGAGAAGGCGCTTGCCGGTAAGAAAAGCCATCTGGGTTTCCTCAGTCAGTAAAAGTTGGAAGGCATTCTAAAACTTCACGCCGGGGTAAAGCTGCGAGAGAATGTCGTCGGTGAGGGGACGCACGGCGGTCGCCATAAATTCACGCTCGGTCGGGTGTAGCTTCATCGCTTTCATCACTGTTTCCTGCCAGACGGTGGGCGCCTCATTTTCTTCCCAGACACCGCGGCCGCGACCGAAATGGGCGACGGCAAGATAAAGGAGCAGGCTTTGCGCGAGAAAGCGGGTAAGCGCCGTGTCGCTCCACGTGACGACGGCGCCGTCCGCGTTCTTCTTTTTGTTGTAGATGCCGGCGGCGGACATAGCACCGACCGCCCCTACCACGGCACCGATCAAGGCGCCTGCGCCGAACGTGAGGCCGCCTGCCGCTATGTCCGCGGAGAGGCCGCCGGCGGCTCCGACGCCGATTGCGCCCGCCAACCCTGCCTTGGCACCCGAAACCTTGGCCCGCGGCGTCCAGACCGTTTCCATGCGGGCAAAAAGGGTCTGCGGTTCGACGGTGCCGGAAAGACCGTTGATGCTGAGAAGTTCCTGTGCCAGATCCTGAAAGGCTTCGTCTGCCTTCTGAGACAATGTTTTCTGGGCGTCGGACGTATCAGGGGCCGGCGTCTTCGACTTTAAAAGCCCGACGTTCTTGCCGAAAAGCTTAAGGCGTTTCGCGAGCGGAATGACGGTAACGACCTCGGTGTCGTTCACGCGGTCGTTCATAAAGCGGCTCAGGGCGGCGGTGCTTTGATCGTAGGCCGCACGACGTCCTGTGAGCCATTCGTTCTTAAGCTCGGCAAAGGCGGCTTTTAAGTTGTCGGGCAGCGCGTCGCCCACGGCGTCAAAAAGCGAATATTCCTGCACCCAGCAGCGGGCAAAAGCATCCATTGCCAGAACGGTCTTGACGATGGAAAATCCCTCAAGCGCCTGCTTCCAGCGGGCTACGAGCTGATTTTCTTCCCGCGCGGACTTAGGTTCGCCCAACTGATTGAGAAGCACGATGACGGGTTTTTCGAGCCACTCGAGAATCTGCATTTCCGCCGTGACGTAGGGTGTGGTGTCGGGAAGCTGATCGGCGTTCACCAGGTAAAGTACGACGCTTGAGGTATCTTTCACGTGCAAAAGTGCCTGCTGGTTGATCCACTGCGACTTGTTGACGGCGCGATCCCACACTTCGCTCATGAACCACCCGAGAGGGTTGCTGCGACCTTCGAGGCGCTTCGCAAGCGCTACCGAATTACCGAATCCCGGGGTGTCCCAGAGAATGAGTTCCGCACCGTCTGCGGTTTTAGCAAGGGTATACGGGTTGCACGATACGGTGACGTGAGCGCGGTCGGCAACTTCGCCCACGTCGCGGGAAAGCAGCGTACGGGTGAGCGTCGTCTTGCCGATGTTGGTGTGGCTGACGATGCTGAGATTGATGGCGGTAGTCATTTTTTTCGAGAATCTCAGAGGGGTTTTAAAGCGGTGGCGACGGCGGTGCGGCGCAGGTTCCGAACAAGTTCGAGGGCGGCGTTGTCTCCCGCCGAAGCGGTGAGCACCGGAAGCTCGTGCGATTCAATGAAGCGTTTCCAAGCAACAGTGCGCTCTTCAATTCGAGCAGGATACCGGCGGAAGCGTTCCGCAAAGCGGGCGAGGTCGATGACGCAGACGAGGTTTGCTTTAGCAGGCGGGCACGCGGCTTTCAGAATTTCCAACGTGCGTCCCTGAACGTCGTCTTCTGGCGTGACGGCGGCGTCGCACCAGAAAATGGTGATGGGTCGGCGGTTGTCGACGGCGGCGGTGGCGGCTTCGGGGACGATGAAGGCTTCGTCATCGGGATTGATGCCGATGACGGTCTGTCCCTTTTTGTCGGGCCAGGCAGCAAGGAAAGACGACAATGCCGGCGAGGGCGACTTCACCGCAGTATCGCGGGCGAGGACGACGAGGCGTCCGGTCGCCGCGTCCTGTCGGCATTCGGTGAGTAAGTCCGCAAAGTAAGCGTCCGATGAATGCAGCACGACGTTCTTTTTAAAGCGGCGGATGCGGCCCGTTGCGGTGAGCGCCAGGAAAAGCCGCGGCAACGCGACGACCAAAATCAGAATCGCCATCATGCGGATGAGCCACGGGGCCGCACTCACGGCTTCCTTGAGGTAGGGAAGCTTGTCAACGCGCATGGCGGCAAGTGTTTCCGCGTCCGGCACGGGCGGCAGATCGCCCACGGCCGGAATAAGGCCGTATGTCCAATCCACAAACGTTTTGACGGCGTCCGGGTTGTTCGCGAGCCAAGTGCTTTCCCAGCCGGCCCAGTACGAGGTGCCGAAGCCCTTTACGAGGAGACTCACCGCAAGGCCCGAAGCAAAAAATACGGCTGCGAGATTTAATAAGCGGGAGACGTGGGCCCGGATTAAGGGCGTGATCGTTTGTACCCAGTCCGTGAGAAACGACGCTTTCCAGCCGCGGTGCAGTCCGGTGTAGGCAATGCCGGAGCCGAAGCGGAAAAGTGCGTTTCTCAAGGGGAGGCTGATTTCTCCCCCCGCCTTCTTTCCGAAGAGACCGAAAAGTCCCAGGAAGAGGAAAACGTAAACGACGAGGTTCCAGACGATGACGGTCCAGAAGGGAGGCGACAACAGGTTGACGATGTTGTTGGCGGGAATCACCCGATCAAAAAGTGCCCCCGCCATAAAACTCAGAACGAGAAAGAGGAGCCCCGCGGAGCGGACGAAAAGCGCTCGGGTGCTGACGTCCGGCTTGAGCCCTTTGGCTCGGAGAGCGGACAACACGTTCTCTGCCCGGGTGACGAGGAGTTTTTCCGGAGCGGCTTTTTCGCCCAAGGCGTGGGCAGCTTTGAGACCGGCTTCCGCGAAGTCGGAGGCGGTCACGTCTTTAAAGGACTTGTCACCGTCGCGTTGCGCTTCCTCAATGGCGCGGACCAAAAGGACATCCTTCGCTTCCGGCAGCGAGAACGTCAGTCGGTCATCGTGAGACTTGGAAAAAAACATGGCGATTCCGCGTTTTTAATGGTTCACCCTATTGTAAGCGGAGACGCCGTGTTTTTTCTGTGGAATTGTGAGCAGTTTCGTGACGGAAGTTGTCAGAAGAAATCTGACACGGCCTCACGCTGCTCATGCCCAGAAGGAAATGTACCGACGTAAGCGAGGCCCCGCTTACGGATCATCCAGTTTGATTTTGAAGAGACAGTTGAACGGGAAGACAACATCGACAGCGGGAAAAAAAGTGTAGTTATTTCTTCCCAGATGTCGACGAAAGCCGTTCGTCCAGCGCTTCAACGCTCATTGCGCCCTGATTGAAGAGACCGTCTTCAAAGAGAATGGCAGGCGTTGCGTTGAGGCCGAACTTCTGACCGAGTTTAAGGTTGCGTTTTAAAACGGAGCTGTCGCAGGAAGTCGTAACCTCCGGAGGAATTTTCCCCGTAAGCATATGGTTCTGCCAAGCTTTGGCGGGATTTTTCGCGCAGACGATGTTGCGGGCAACGGCTTCAGAATTGAGGATGGGGTAAATGAAGTTGTAGACCGTTACGTTGCCCGCAGAGCGCAGATTCCGTTCCAGCATGGAGCAGAAGGAGCAATTGGCATCGGTAAAGACCACCACTTTGCGTTCGCCTTTGCCGTAAGTGACGCGGACGGCATCTTTTAAGGGCAATGTCTTCCAGTTCACGCGGTTAATGTCTTCGATGCGCTTTGAGGTGATGTCCGTTTCAGTGGCCGTTTCAAAAATCTTGCCGACGATGAGATATTCCCCGGTCTTGTCAATGTAAAAAAGGCGACGACCGACGACGACCTCGTAGAGACCCTCAACCTGCGTTTTGTTGACTTGGTCCACTGACATCCCGGTGGAGGAACGAATTTTGGCTTTGAGCGTGTCTTCCAGTGTTGCTGCGTGTGCGGCAGCAGAAGAGATAAGAAGAGCAGCTGCAACGGCTGCAAGACGACGAATTAACATGAATCGAAATCCGATATGAAGATTGAACTGCGGGCGATTGTACGGAATTCCCTGTAAGAGTCTGACAGCTCCCGACGACTAAAGTCGCGGGGTTCCAAGTTACTTCAGAGCTTCTGAGACCACCTTATCTTCACTCTTTCGAGCGGAGAGTCTGCGAATCGCCACTGACTCAGTGTCACTTGGATTTAACGGAGCTATTCCGCGGGGGAATGCACTTCATCGGCCCGGCAGAGCAACGATACTGCCTTGTTGATACCTGCCGCGTGCTTACGCTTCCGTTCTTTTAGCGCCTCTCCTGTCAAAGCTTGGCGAAGTCTTTTTACGACATACTTAGGTCAATAGAAAACAGGTTACTCAAAAGATTCCGAGGTTCTTATCACAAGTCTTCAGTACCTCATCCTGAAGCTTCAAGAAATTCATCCAGTCATCACAGCACGCCTTACGATCAATGGTGTCCAAACTCTTTCCCGTCACATGACTGATGAGAAAGGCCGAATACAGGTCTCGCTGTACTCGGTGTCCGTCTATGACGCACCATCGGTCACAAAGGCGTTTCTTTCGGTACTGTCCCGTTGAATGATCGTATTGGCTGGCCTTTACCTGGCGGGATATGACTCGTTTAAGGGTGTATCCCCGGTACTTCAGCTTCCGATCAATGATCGAGAGCAACATGGCCGGAGCCCTGCGGGCCACCGTCTTACCGAAGCGTTTTTTGGAATGGATCTTGCCGTTTTTCCGGTTGACGGTTGTTTCCTTGGCTCGTGTCGTCCACGATGTCACCGCCGTGTCTTCCACCTTGATGTCCGTGCTCTGAGCAATGAGCTCATTGGCAGCTTTTTCATGCGACTGCTTGCGAACGGCCGCCTGCTTTCGGAAGAGTTCCTTTCGCTTGCCTTGTAACTTTTGACAGCGTTTCGAAGGAATGAGACGGCAGCCTTTCTTGAAAGTACCGTTCTCGTTGTACGCCTCGGAATTCGTAGCTCGGTACGAACGGTCAATGGCACGGTTGACCCGCCGCAACGCTGCTGTAACATCTTCGCAATCGGGAGCCAATTCTTCAATGACAGCGGTTCCAGGCGAATACGCCACCAACGTTGACGGCGAGAGGTCAATGCCGACAGCCGGCTTACCTTCACCGTATTGCCGTTCCTTGGGAGGCGGCGTGCCTTCCATCACGGCTTGGATAAAGAACCGTCGTTCCCCTCGAATCATCCGCTCAAAGAAACGGATGAACTTCGTCTTATCCAGGAACGTTTGTTGGGCGTACGTGTCTTTTCGACGAACGATGAGCGGAAACTCCAGCGTGCGGGTGTATTTGCTTCCCCACAGTACCTTACCGTCTTTCAAGCGAAGGCCGAAGCTGTTGCTTTTGTTTTCGATGGTGATCGGATCGCTTCGGCGTTTGAAGCGGACTTTCTTAGCGTTACCGAAACGGTACCGTTCGAAGGTACGCCAGGCGAAGGTAGCGGCTTTTTGAAGTTCGTTGGAGCCCAAAGGGGAACCGAAATGACGGTTGATCGTCAAAGCGTACGCATGCAGGGCGTACTCAGAAAATCCTTTGGTTTGCTCGATGGCTTTCAGTTGTTGACGCAGAGCCTTCTGCCGGGATTTTTCATCCGAGGAAAGCTCCGTTTTATGGTTAAGTGTCTGGAGTTCGCTCAAAGCCGAACTCCACTCCGGAATACTGCGAATCTGTCGCCAGCGTTTTTGGCATTGACCGAGACACGTGTTGTAAATCTGCCGGGCACACTCCATCCGCCGGTCGATTTCCGGCAGGTCTGAGGGATTCACTTTCACCTCAAATGTGATGCAGTAGCTCGCGGTAGCGGTTCGATTCATCGAAATGATTGGGCTTCGGAGATTTTCGGTCATCATTATGGCCGAAAATCTATCCAAGGGTTGCGCTGTCGCGCGAGCGCAATTCCTCCCCATGACTAAAAGTCTGGGGCTCCCTTGCGCGATTGTTGTGGGGACGGAAAAAATGAAAAAACGGGCAACGCTCGGTTCCCCAAACGCTGCCCTGAAAGCCGGTTCCCGACGGAACTAAATCGTGGGTTTACCGTTTTCTTCGCGCTTATCCATCTCTGCGATCAAGTCACGGGCGCGCTTGTCCGCAAAGACCTTGTCGGGCACCATGTTGGCTCCCAGGGTCTGCGCAATCCCCGTACGGTTCAACTGCCGCATGGGGTGGCCCGAAGCCCCCGCAATGATGAGTTCGTGTCCACGGCGTTTCAAGGCACGGATGTAGACGGCGAGAATATCCATGGCGGAGTTGTCGATGTTGAGCAGATCCGTGAAGTCGAGGATGACGACTTTGGCCGCATCTTTGGCCGTGAGGCGCTTCGGATCGGTGATGCCTTCCAACTTCGAGACGGAACCGAAGAAGAGGGCGCCAGTGAGTTTCCAGGCTTCCACGCCCGCTGGCATGTCAAAGGGCAGCGTTTCCGGTACGACGCGCGTCAGCGTATTCATGCGGTAGATGAAGAACACGCAGGAAATCACGAGACCCACTTCTACGGCGACCGTGAGGTCGAAAATGACAGTGAGAAGGAACGTGGTAACGAGCGTTACCTTATAGCTCATCGTCATCGCCTTCAGACGAGAGAATTCCTTCCAGTTACCCATGTTCCAGGAAACGAACATCAGGATGGCAGCCAAAGCGGCCAAGGGGATGTCGCTTGCCAAGGGGGCCACCGCGAGAATCACGACGAGAAGCGTCACGGCGTGCACGACGCCGGCAATGGGACTCGCGGCACCGCTCTTGATGTTCGTCACGGTACGGGCGATCGTGCCGGTGGCGGGAATGCCTCCGAAGAAGGGCACGATGAAGTTTGCGATGCCCTGGCCCATCAGTTCCTGGTTGGGGTCATGGCGATCGTCGGTCATGGCGTCCGAAACTCGGGCGCACAGCAAACTTTCAATGGCGCCCAAAAGCGCGATCGTCAGCATTGGGCCCACGAGGCCGCGCAGGGCGGAGAAGGACAAATCCGGAATCGTCAGATCCGGGAGTTTCTGTGGAATGCCGCCGAACTTGCTCCCGATCGTTTCCACGGGAAGGTTGAAGGCGGAGACGATCACCGTCGACAAGACGAGCACGATCACGGTGCCGGGCAGATGGGCAATCCAGCGTTTCCACGCGGGGCCGTTCATCGCGTAGCCCTTGGGCCAGAACATGACGACGAGGAAACTTACGAGTGCCACTCCGAAGGCGTAGGGGTTGAAGGTCGAGACGTGTGACGCCAAGGATTCGATCTGACCGAAGAACCCGGCGGGCATCTTGTCGATCGTGAGGCCGAGAAAGTCCTTCACCTGCGAGAGTCCGATGAGAACCGCAATACCGTTCGTAAAGCCGATCACGATTGACACAGGAATGAAGCGAATGAAGCTTCCGAGCTTAAAGAGCCCCATCAAAAAGAGAATGATCCCGGAACCGATCGTCGCAATTAAGAGGTTTGACAAACCGTACTGGGCGATAATCCCGTAGATGATGACGATGAAGGCGCCCGCGGGGCCGCCGATCTGCACGCGGCAACCGCCGAAGACGGAAATGAGAAAACCCGCGATGATGGCGGTATAGATACCCGCTTCGGGCGGTACGCCCGAAGCGATGCCGAAGGCCATCGCAAGGGGGAGCGCCACCATGCCCACCGTCAGACCCGCGCTCACGTCGCGCGAGAAGAGGTGCATGTTGTAGTTGCGGATGCAGTCGACGCTCACCGGGCGGAACGGTGCCAGCGGCAGGTGAGATACGGCATTTT
The DNA here is from genome assembly GCA_900544255.1 of uncultured Sutterella sp. Taxonomy (GTDB): domain Bacteria; phylum Pseudomonadota; class Gammaproteobacteria; order Burkholderiales; family Burkholderiaceae_F; genus Duodenibacillus. The sequence continues at coordinate 12,061 of UQUM01000034.1, read as the reverse complement.
TAAGGGAAGTCAGCAGAGACATTTTTGCGCAAGAAAAAACAAAACCCGCCGCAACAACAAAGGGCCGGGCGTCTCGCGACAAAAAAGAGGGAAGGCGGGCGGCGAAAAAATGGAAAACGACGGGAGGGGCGCATTGTAAGGAATTGCAACCCGATTTGGGGCGCTGAAATCGAAATTTCTCCTGATAATCAGGGAAAAAACGCTGAAATACGCCGAAAGGAGGAGCCCGCAATGCATCAGCCCGGCAATGGGCGGCCGGGCTGATGAAGAAAACGATGCAGATCAGTGGGGGTAAAGCGCACCCAAAATGCGCGGCCCGGTTGCAGCCGTGACTTCGGGAAGGTTCCCCGCCTGACGCTTCAAGAATGCCCAGGCAAGCCACGCAAAGGCCATGGCTTCCACGTGCATCGGCGCGACGCCCAATTCCATCGTGGACTTGACGGCGATCTTGGCGCCCGCTTCGTCCTGCAGAGAGGCCATCAGCGTGCGGTTCAAGGCGCCGCCCCCGCAGACGTAGAGTTCTTCGGTGCGGCCGGCAAAGCGCGTGACGGCGTCCACGATGCTCTTCGCGGTAAAGCGGGTGAGGGTTGCCTGCACGTCCGCCGCGGAAACGCTCGGGAATTCCTTGAGGATGTTTTCGAGCCAGGCGAGGTTAAAGAGTTCGCGGCCGGTGCTCTTCGGCGGTTCCTTCGTGAAATAGGGCTCCGCCATGAGGCGCGTGAGAAGCGCTTCATTTACGGTGCCCGTCGCTGCCCAGCGGCCGCCCGCGTCGTAGGGGCGTTCCAGGTGCTTGGCGCACCAGGCGTCCAAGAGAATGTTGCCTGGGCCGCAGTCAAAGCCGGTGACGGAGCCGTAGCTTTTCACGGGCGGCAGGAACGTGATGTTGGAAATCCCGCCGATGTTGACGATGCTGCGGGCGACGTTGCCCGTGAAGACCTGCGCGTGGAAAGCGGGCACCAAGGGGGCACCTTCGCCGCCCGCAGCGACGTCGCGCGTGCGGAAGTCCGCAATGACGTTGAGGCCGGAGAGTTCCGCCACCATTGCGGGGTTGTTCAACTGCAGCGTCCAGCCTTCTTCGGGACGGTGACGGATCGTTTGGCCGTGAACGCCGGCGGCGGCGACTTCTTTGCGGGGAATATCGGCGGTATTTAAGAGCTCCGCAATGGCATGCGCATAGATCTTTGCCAATTCCACCGAGGTGCGGCCCATCCGGTCGATTTCATTGTTGCCCGGGGTGCAGAGCGCGAGAAGCTCCGCGCGCATTTCATCCGTGAAGGGAACGTGGTAGTGACCGCGGAATTGGGGTACGCTGCCCGCAAAGTCTACGGCGACGGCATCTACGCCGTCCAAGCTGGTGCCCGACATCAGGCCGAGCGTAATTGTCTTCTGCATGACTCTCGCTGTAAAAGAAATAAATGGCGAAGGCAAACACCCCGCCGACGACGGAAATTCTAATGCGCGGGCTGTGCGGCGGATAAGGTGTTGGTCTCACTTTGCGCTGTCTGAACGCGGGAGAGAAGGTTCAGTTTTGCCTTTAAAGGGGCGATGCGTACGCGCATCTGCGCCAACTGGTAGGGGCTCAGGTCGGGTTCATCCGGGAGATCAGCCGTCATCGGATTGATCTGCACGCCGTCTACCTTCAATTCGTAGTGAAGGTGCGGTCCTGTCGCGAGCCCCGTCTGCCCCACGCGGCCGATCAGCTGACCGTATTTCACCTGTGCGCCTTTGACGACGTTGGGAGCGATCGACGAAAGGTGGGCGTACACCGTCTGGTATTCCGGACCGTGCTGCAGACGGATGTAGTTGCCGTAGCCGGTGCCGACGCCCGCAAAGACGACTTCGCCGTCGGCCGCTGCACGTACCGTGGCCCCCCAGGGCGCGCGGAAGTCAGTGCCCTGATGCGGTCGGACGACGCCCGTGATGGGGTGACGGCGCAGCGGCGCAAATTCCGAACTTACGCTTTTCACGTCCAAGGGAATACGCATGAAGACTCGTTGCGCGATGTGGCCGGAGGCGTCAAAGAAATGGCCGCCGCGGCCGTCGTTATTGAACCAGAACCAAGTCTGCGTCGTTCCCGCATGGTCAAAACTCATCGCGAGCAGTCGCCCGTAGCGTACGAAATTGCCGTGGGCGTATTTCGTTTCGTAGATGAGTCTGAACCGGTCGCCCGCCGTGAGCGCAGTGACGGCGTCGCGGTCAAAGTCAAAGGCGTTGTGCATCTGAGTGACGATCGTCGCCGGGACCCCCAGATCCTTGAAACTCGCGTCAGGGCTCCCTAGAACGGTGCCGCTCACGAGGGCCGTCTGCACGTCAAAGGCAAAGGGCGAAGTGTTGACGGCAAACGATTGACCGTCGTCCGTCCGGGTGACTTCGAGAACGCGGCCTTCGGCGGTGTCGGGCGTGTCGTAAAAAAGCGACAGCCGGTTAAGCGACCCGTCGGCCGCCAAGTCCGCAGTGGCAAAGCCCCCTTTTCGCGGTATTACGAGTTCCCGTGCGCCGGGGTCTCGGGTGACGAAATCAAAAGCGGCAGGATCCCGGATCTTGAGCCGGGCAAAAAGCGACGTGAGCGTATCGTGATCCCGCACCGGGGTGTCGCGTGTCATTGGTTCGTTCACGGGCGTCGAGAGCGTAATCTGACTTCTTAAGTCGGGGAGCCTCACGGGGGTGTAGACCACCCGCTGCAGTTTGGCGGGATCAATCGGTTCCTCCGGAATCGAGAGGATGAATCCTGCGAGCACGGCGGGCGGCACGGCCCCTGCGAGCAGCAGCGCCGTCAGACGCCGACGCGCCTGCGGACGGTTGCGGACGTAGTCTGCCAGATTCGAAGTTACGGCATGGCCGAGACGGCGCAGCTGGGCGCCGACGAGGCTCGGAGAAGTCATCGGTCGAAAAAGCTTTTGTAAATAATGAGGCGGCGCATTATCGCACGCACAAAAGACGGCGAAAAAAAGTGGGGCGGCGCCGAAGAGGTCTCTATGATAAGGCGTTTTGCTTATCCCACCTCTTTGTCATGCAGTCTTTTTGGATTCTTGTCGCGACTTTTTCGACGACGCTCACCTATGCCTTCATGAGGATGATCGAAACAGACTGCGCCTTCTACGAAATCTTTTTTGTGCGCTCGCTTTTCCTGATGCTCGCCACCGTTCTCTTGGCGGCGGGCTCCGGCGTCAGTCTCCAAACCGCGTACCCGTGGCTGCATCTGCGGCGGTTGGCGGCGGGGATTACCGCTTTGAGTCTCAACATCATCGTGGTGCAGCATCTGCCCTTGGGATCGTCGCAGACGTTGGCCTACACCGCACCTCTTTTTGTGGCCGGAGCCGCCGTGGGGCTTGCACTGCATCGCGGAAGTCGGGTTGATCCGCGGCTTTTGACGGCGGTGGTGCTGGGATTTGTCGGCGTGTGCCTCGTGATGCGGCCTCAGTCGTCTGACGGGGAACTTCTGTGGGCGGCGCTGGGACTTTTTTCGGGGTTCTGTGCGGCCGTGGTGAGTCTCACGCTCAAAACGCTCGGGAACGCCGGGGAGCCCGTGGCAAGAACCGTTGCGTATTTTTCCGTGGGCTCCTTTGTGTTGTCCGGTCTGGTGGTTCTTGTCTGCGGCGAACACGAGGTGCCGGAACTTTTGTCGGATCCGTGGTTGTGGGCGGTGGGTGCCGGAACCGTGGCGTCGCAGTTTGCGCAGGCGCAGGGGTGGGGACGGGGGCGGACGCTTCTATGCGCCAATCTGCAGTTCTCGGCGGTGATTTTTGCCGTTCTTTTGGGCGCCGTCTTTTTCGGGGAGTCGCCCGATGCGTTTGCGATTGCCGGGATGGCCTTGATCGTGGCGGCGGAATGTGCGGCGGCGTATTTTCAGCTGGTGTCCGCACGAAAACGGTGAGAGAGGTGCAGAAGGTTTGATCTTATGCAAATGGCAATTATGCACAAGTCAATAATACGAATTGCATTATACGAAGCGTATAACGGAGGTTTTGAGTTAGGCGTAAAGAAAGAGGAAGCATCCCCGAAGGACAACTTCCTCTTCAGCCATAGGTCGAAGGTTACTTCGCCGTCACATGTTGCCCGGCAATGTGGCCGAACACTAGTAAGTCCGTCAGCGCATTGCGACCCAAGCGGTTGGAACCGTGTACGCCCCCGGTGACTTCACCCGCGGCGTAAAGCCCCGGAATCACGCGCCCCTTCGTGTCGAGCACCTGCGTCTTTTCATTAATCTTGAGGCCCCCCATCGTGTGGTGAATCGTCACCGTGATGGGTACCGCGTAGAAAGGCGCCTTTTCAACGGTGTTCCCCGTAAGAATCTTCGGTACCGGCAAGGACTTCGTATTCTGTGTGCGGGTCGCTTCGTTGTAAGACGTCATCGTGGCAAGGAATGCTTTCTCATTGATCCCCGCCGCCTTGGCGAGACCGGAGAGCGAATCGGCTTTGTAGGCGTAACCGTGGTTAAGAGCGATTTGCATCAGATCGTCGCGTACTTTCTTCTGGTCGATCGTCTGCTGGTCAAAGATCGAATAAACCACCTGTCCCGGCTGCTTCAGGATGGCGTTGGAGAGTTCATCGCGCCGCCCGGTTTCATCGATGAAGCGTACGCCGTCCTGATTGACGTAGGGCGTGTCGTTGGGGCGACCGGCAATGGCGGATTCCACATTGCCGTTCTTGGGGTTGCCGTGCGGATGGATTTGAATCCACTTCATGCCCTCCAAGGCGGCGCCTGCCGCGACGGCTTCGTTGATGACTTCACCCGTAGCACCGGGCTGGTTCGATGTCGCAATGACGGAAATGTCGTTGTACTTCTTCACCATGGCGAGGTTCGCGCCGTAGCCGCCCGCGGCCAAAATGACGTTTTTGGCGGAGAACGTATGCGTCTTGCCGTCTTTGTCGGTGGCCGTTACGCCCGTGACGCGGCCGTCGGCCGTGCGGACGAGAGACGTCACCTTCATTGAAGTGTAGATGTGGCTGCCGGCCTTCGTGATCTTATCCGCCAAAGGCGCAATGTAGGCGTCATACGTCGAAATCGGCGTCTTGCCGTCGGCCTGACGCGGCCACTGTCCGCGCGGATAAATGCCGCCGATACCGACGTCGATCCAGTGACGCGGTACGTGGAACCACGTCATGGAGGACTGTTTTTCAAGCCACTGCATGGCTTCGGTGGCGTGTTCGGCCATCGTGAGCACGAGCTTCGGATCGTTCTTGCAGTCGCCGCCCAAGATGGTCTGCAGCGCGAAGAGTTCCGGGGAATCGAAAATGTACTTTTTCCCCGCGGCGTCGTGTGCCGCAAGCTGTTTTTTCACGATGACCTGCAGACGGGCGGCCTCTTTGCTGCAGGGCGCGCGGTTCGTGTATTTCGCAATGATGTCGCGCACGGCGGGCGTCATGTCCAGAAGCTTTTCGGGTTCCGGGTCAATGGCGGACATATTGCCTTCGCTGCGGGCGGTGTTGCCGCCGATCATCGCCATCTTTTCAAGCACGATGACATTTGCGCCGCGATCCACGGCGGTTGCGGCCGCCACCATGCCGGCGCCGCCCGCACCCACGACGATGACATCGGCGCGGGTAACGAGGGGAGCGGCGGCCGTGTGGTCAGCGGCCGTCTTTGGGGCGGTAAAGGTTTTGCCGGCACCGGCCTTTTTAAGAGCGGCTGCGACGGCCTTTTTGACGGCGTCCGACGTGACGGTAGCCCCCGTGACGCCGTCAACGCCCGCAGTCTGCGCAGCGACGATCGCCGAGGGGAGCTTATCGACGGCAAGCGTACCGATCCCCGGGGTTTCCGAGTGTTTGACGATTTTGACGGATTCGATTTTGTCGGCGGAGACCGTGACGGCGACGGTGACGTCACCGTTGCGGCCGTTGGCGGTTTCGGTGTAGGTACCGGGCGTCATGGCCCAGGCGGCGGAAGTAAGAAGCCCCGCGACAAGCGCCGCGGTCTTGGTGAGACGGAAAGAAACGGAAGACATGAATAATTTCTCCGAAGGCGGGACGGAAGGTGCGAAGAAAGCACCTATCCAACTGACGGCGACGATTCTAAAAATCAGCATGCCTTCGGAAAATGGGCTAATGTACGGCTTCGAATGTCAGTTTTCGGAGGGAAATCGTGTCAGGTTCAGTGGAGTTGTCAACGGTCGAATCGGGGAAAAAACGGTTCCCCGACTACGCGGAAGGGATGGATGCGGAAACGCTCGTCTTCTTTCTGACGGTTGTGGAAACTCAGTCGCTGCCGCGGGCGGCGGATCAGCTGGGCGTGAGTTTGTCGTCCGCCAACCGGATGCTTGCCAAGCTGCGCCGGTATTGGGACGAGCCGCTTTTTGTGAGAAGCGGTTTTCAAATGATGCCGACGGAATCCGCGCGGCGCCGCGTAGCCGGCGTCCGGTCGATTCTGAAAACCTTGGAAGTCCTGCAGTCCCCCGAAGCCGTCATTTCGCCTGAGACGATCCGCACGACGGTACGGATTGCGGCTTACGACAACGCTTGCGCGGTCGGGATTGCGAGCGTGTTGGACGACTTTCAGGCCAAACTACCGCAGGTGACGTTTCAGGTTTTTCAGGCGGACGGACACTTCTTTGAAGACCTGATTGCCGGTCGGTTGGATCTCGTTTTTTATGCTCGACAGGGCCTGGCGCCGGGCCTGCACTCGATGCCGATGTTTACGACGCCCTACGTCATCGTAACGGTGAAGGGGCATCCATTGGAAAAGCGAGTGGCGAAAAAGGGCGCGTTGGAACGGGAAGACCTGGCACCCTACCGGCAGGTGCTCGTCAACACGCAGCCCGACCGGTACCGAGCGCCCAACGGCCCCGCCAACGGGTGGTTCAACCCGACCGATCCCGACAAGGTGGTGGCAGTGCTTCCCTTTTTTCTCGCGGCTCCCTTGTGTTTGGTCGGTACGGATCACTACGCCGTCATTCCGAAGGCGGCTGCGAAACTCTTCGTGGATGAGACGAAAGTCAGTCTTCTTCCGCTCACGGACAAAGCGCCGCAGCTTACGACGCATTTGGCGTGGCATGACCGGTGGCACGACGATCCGGCGGCGCAACTGATCCGCAGCACGATGAAGGTGCTGATCTCTGAACGTGTGAGGGAGCTGTTGGGAACGGAGAAAGAGAGCCTGCCTCAGGAGAAATGAGGTCGGCGTTCCGAAAATCTCAAAGGAATCGTGCGCCGACGCGGTACAATCCCCGATTCCTTTATGTCATTCGCCCCGCATCCGCGGCGCGTACTTATTTTCCACTCGGTGATTGCAATGTCCGAAGAAAAACAGTGCCCGACCTCTTCCTCTGAAACTCCGACCGAAAAGACGGTCAAAAAGTATGAGGTCACGCCCGATATCGTTGAGGCGATGAAAACCATCAAGCGCGGTACCGACACGCTCTTGATCGAAGAAGAACTTGAGCAGAAACTCGCCCGCTCCAAGGCGACCGGCATTCCGCTTCGTTGCAAGTTGGGGTTGGATCCCACGGCGCCCGACATTCACCTGGGGCACACGGTGGTTTTAAATAAGCTCCGTCAGCTGCAGGATTTGGGTCACACGGTGATCTTCTTGATCGGGGACTTCACCGCGGCGATCGGTGACCCTTCCGGCCGCAACGTGACGCGTCCGCCGTTGTCGCCTGAGCAGATCAAGGTGAATGCGGAAACGTACCTTGAACAGGCGGGGAAAGTGCTTGATCTTTCGAAGACCGAGGTGCGCTACAACTCCGAATGGAACAACGCGCTGGGCGCCGAAGGCCTCATCCGCCTGGCGAGCCGCTATACGTTGGCGCGTCTTTTGGAACGCGACGATTTCGCAAAGCGCTTCTCGCAGCAGCTCCCGATCGCGATGCACGAACTCATTTACCCCCTGATGCAGGGTTACGACTCCGTGGCGCTCAAAGCCGACATCGAATTGGGCGGCGCCGACCAGCGCTTTAACCTCTTGGTCGGCCGCGAACTGCAGCGCCAGTACGATCAGGAAGCTCAGTGCATTCTCACGATGCCGCTTTTGGTGGGGCTCGACGGCGTGGTGAAGATGAGTAAGAGTAAGCACAACTACATCGGCATTACGGACAGCCCTGACGATATGTTCGGCAAGGTCATGAGCATCTCGGACGATCTGATGTGGAATTGGTACGACCTCTTGAGCCTTAAGTCCAACGCCGAAATCGAAACGCTCAAAAAGGAATGCACCGAAGGCAGCCGCAATCCGCGCGACGCGAAGGTGCTGCTTGCCAAAGAAATCATCGAACGCTTCCATACGACGGAAGCGGCTGAAAAGGCGGAAGCGGAATTCAACGCCCGTTTCCGCGGCGGCCAGGCGCCTTCCGACATTCCGGCAGTGACGGTGGCAGCCGAAGGCGGCGAAATCGGCATCATGAAGCTTATCAAGGAGGCGGGTATGGTGCCTTCGAACGCCGAAGCCGGCCGCAACATCGATCAGGGCGGCGTGAAGCTTGAAGGCGAAAAAGTGTCCGACCGCACTTTGAAGGTGAAGGCCGGCACCTACACGGTGCAGGTCGGTAAGCGTCGCTGGGCCCGCATCACTGTGGTGGTGAAGTGATCGCTCTATTGCAGCGCGTCTCTCGCGCCGACGTCGTGGTGGACAGTAAGACCGTCGGTGCCGTCGGACGGGGGCTCCTGGTGCTCGTCTGCGCCGAAAAGGGCGACACGGACGAAAAGGCGGTGAAGTTGGCGGCGAAACTTTTGAAGTTCCGTGTTTTTCCTGATGAGGCGGGGAAAATGAACCGTTCGGTGAAGGACATTTCCGGGGAACTTCTCCTCGTGTCGCAGTTCACGCTTGCCGCGGATACGGCATCGGGGAACCGTCCGAGTTTTTCGCCGGCGGCGGATCCCGAAACCGGGCGTCGTCTTTACGAGCTTTTCGTCGACGAAGTCCGTAAGAGTGGACTCAAGACGGAAACCGGCGTTTTCGGCGCCCATATGCAGGTGTCGCTCACGAACGACGGACCGGTGACGTTTACGTTGCGTCTTTGAGACGGATTGTCGAAAAGAAGCCGCTGCGGGAGAAATCCTTCGGCGGCTTTTTGGTACTGCGCTCACGAGTGTGAGTTGAAGTGTGACTGAAAGCGAATTGTTCGAGCCGTTTTGTCGGCGGATGGTGAAGGCATCGTTAGAGTTAAGAAAGTTCGATTTGAGAAAGGCACTGGTTTGGTTGGTGAGGCCGTCCGCCAAGAGTTTCAGAAAGGTTCTTCTAGATTTCCTGGAAAACGATAGAAAGGAACACGACAACCCCCTCTGGTATAGGAGTAGTTTTAGTTTTGCGCTTTTCTTAAGATAAGTATGCACGTTTCAAAAAATGTCGCCTGTGTACAAAACTATGCTGCACACGGGCGACTCATTACTGAAGAAGGTGAACCGACTTGAAGCGTCGGTTACAATCCACCGTCAGTCGTCTTCCTCCTTACGCTGGAAGCGCCCTGACAATTCCTGGGCCTTTGCGGTCGGTGCCGGACGGTAGTCCGCGGGTTCCATCGTAAAGGAACCCGCGCCCTGGGTGAGCGCATGGAGGCGTGCTGCGTACCCCGTAAGTTCCGCAAGCGGCACCAAGGCTTCAATTTGCGTCATGCCGGCCGTAAGGTTGTCCGTGCCCTGCACCTGACCGCGGCGGGCGGCAATGTCCCCGGTGACGGCCCCCATGACGTCGTCGGGGGTTGCCACGATGATCTTCACAATGGGTTCGAGAAGCTGAGGCTGCGCCTTAGCGAGGGCGTCAAGCATGGCTTTGCGGCCGGCGGCGACGAAGGCGACTTCCTTACTGTCCACCGGGTGCGATTTGCCGTCGTAGACCGTGACGCGGATGTCTTCGATGGGATAGCCCGCGAGGTACCCCGTGGAGAGCACTTCGCGCACGCCCTTTTCAACGGCGGGGATGAGGTTGAAGGGAATGACGCCGCCCTTGACTTTGTCGACAAACTCAAAGCCTTCGCCGCGTGCGAGCGGCTCTACTTTGAGGAACACTTCGCCGAACTGCCCTGCGCCCCCCGTCTGCTTCTTGTGGCGTGCGTGACCTTCGGCCACGGCTCCGATCGTTTCACGGTAGGGGACGGAGGGATTGCTCGTCGTGACTTCCAGTTTGAACTGATCCTTCATGCGTTCGAGCACTGTGCGGATGTGCATTTCGGTAAGGCCGCGCAGTACGGTTTCGTTCAACACCGTGTCGTGATCCACGGCAAGCGTCGGGTCTTCGGCGAGCATCTTCGAGAGGACTTCACCCATTCGGCCCTCGTCGCCGCGGCGTGCGGGTTTGATCGCGAGACCGAACATGGGACGGGGATAGGGCGGACGCGGCAGACACACCCCGGCGTCTGACGGATCCGAATGCAGCACGGTGCCGTAGTTGAGGTCTTCGACTTTAGTGAGCGCGCCGATGTCCCCCGGGTGCAGCGCCTCGGCTTCCATGGTGTTTTTGCCCTGCAGAATGAGAGGGCGCACCACTTTAAAGGGTTTCTTCGCGTTCCCGGCGTAGAGTTCCATCCCGGCCTTGATCGTGCCGCGGTGTACGCGGAAGACGCCGATTTTGCCGACGAAGGGGTCGCTCACGACTTTGAAGACGCGGGCGATGACGGGTTCGCGGGAGTCCGGGGAAATCGTGATGCGCTCGCCCTTGGCGTTTACGAAGGGCGCAGTGTTCGCCTCGATCTGCGCTGGCATGTGGCGGATGATGACTTTCATGAAGTCCCGAAGACCGATCATCTGCTTGGCACTCGTAAAGCACACCGGAATGATGTGACCTTCGCGCAGAGCCTTCGTGATGGGGGCGTGCAGCGTCGAGGGATCCGCAGCGCCTTCTTCCAAATACTTTTCCATCACGTCGTCGTCCATTTCCACCACGCGTTCGATGAAGGCGCGGTGCACGTCGGTCACGGTCATGATGTCGGATTCCCCCGTGTCGTGATCAAAGCAGTCGATGACGTGCGTGCAACCTTTGGTGGGGAGGTTGATGGGAAGAACCCCGTCGCCGAACGCATCGCGCAGTTCGCCCAAAAGGCGCTTTAAATCCACGCCCGGCACGTCGATTTTGTTAATGACGATCATGCGGCAGAGGCTGCGTTCTTCGGCCCACTGCATCATGCGGCGCGTCATGAGTTCAATGCCCTTTGTGGCATCGACGACGACGGCGACGTTTTTGACGGCGTCAAGGGCGGACAGGGCTTGCCCTGCGTAGTCCGGGTACCCCGGGGTGTCGATGACGTGAAGGCGTACGGGCGGAAGGTTGGGAAACGCCGTGTCCACATGCACGACGGCGGTTCTTAAGGAATGCCCCACCGCTTTTTCCTGCGGGTCGTTGTCGCAGACCGTCGTTCCTTTTTCGATGCTGCCCGCCTCGCTCAAGGCGCCGCAACGCACCAACATCGCTTCGATGAGACTGGTTTTACCGACGGCACCGTGGCCGACGAAAGCAATCGTTCTCAGATTCTCGGTGGAATAACTGGACATAGGACAATCTCCCTAAGAAGAAACGATAGTGATCTAATTGTGCGCTGATGGAAGCGAAAATGAAAGCAAAACGCTGCTCTTTCTCAGCAGAAAACGACAACTTTCGGTATATCAGCTGAAAATTAAGGAAATTATGTCATACAAAAATGCAACGCTTTTTATGGGGGCGGAGCGGCGAATCGGTAGAAAAATGCCCGTTAAAATGGACGACGTTTGGAAAAAATCTGGAATTGCGTCATGAGGAAGGAACGCTATACGGCGCCGATAACGGCGGAAGAAAAGGCGCGGTTCGTGCCGTTCATACACATGCTTATTGACACGGCGTTTGACGTGATCGTGCCGCGTTTTTTGACGGGGCTCGTATCGAAAAATAAGGCGGACGGCAGTCCCGTCACCGAAGCCGACAAACTCGCCGAAGAAAAAATGCGGCGGGTGATCGAACGAGAATTCCCCGATCACGGCATCTTCGGTGAAGAATGGGGTGAAACTGAGGGACGAGACGTAGAGGGCGTTTGCTACCGTTGGATATTGGATCCGATCGACGGAACCCGCAGCTGTTAGAGGACGCGATCAGCGTTTACATTTCGGTCGCATAAAAGTAGTCATTTGCTAGAAGTACCCCCACGGTGATTTGGACACAGTT
>UQUM01000033.1 GCA_900544255.1 uncultured Sutterella sp. | reverse complement strand
TCGGGCTTGCCCACGAAGAAACCGAGGACGGGATTGATGACGTCTTTCACCATACTCGAGACGATGTTCGAAAATGCCGCTCCGATGATCACGGCGACCGCGAGATCCATCACGTTGCCGCGGGAAATAAATGCCTGAAAGTCCTTAAAGAAGCCTTTCATTTTTTTCGATCCTTTCTTTGGTGTTATTTCGTGCGATGGGTATTGATGCATTGAGCCGCTGCCCGCCGGATCGCACGACTGGTGAGCGTTGCCCCTGAAACGGCATCAACCTTATCGGTCTGCGCTGCGAGAATACGCTCGGGCATCTGCTTTAAAGCCTTCGCGGCAATCCCGGGCGTTTCGCTGTGGCGCGCGATTTTAACGGCAGTGATTGCATCTGCCGAAAAGGTGACCTTAACTTTCACCGGGCCCCGCCCCGTTCTCGCGGAGCCCGTGCAGGTACCCGGTGTATACAGCACCTCACCCGCAACCGCCGAACCGACGGTGAGCGCGAGGAGAGTCACGAAAAGTGCCTTCATTTCGAGCTAGCCTCTGTTTTAACCGGTTCCGCCGCCTTATCCAACTTATCTCCCTTCTCCGTCTTTACGGGTGTACCGAGCTTCGCAGGCGTTTTTAAGACTGTTTCCGTCGCCGGAACATTCGACTTTTTGACCTTCCCGTCTTTCGCGAGTTTCGTGACGAGCACCTGATCGATGCGGTTCGCGTCGACGTCCATCACTTCAAAGCGGTACCCCTTGTAAACAATGTAGTCCGTGCGCTTGGGGATGCGGCGCAGCGCGTACATGATGAAGCCCGCAAGGGTTTCATACGGCCGGTCTTCGGTCGGGATGTCAATGTCGAGCGTATACGCGACGTCGATCGTGGGGGTCGACCCGTCTACGAGCCAACTGTGTTCGTCGCGCTTCATGATCTGGGATTCCTCGGGCGTCACGACGAGATCCCCCATCACCGTACTCATCACGTCGTCCAAGGTCACGATGCCGACGACGATTGCGTATTCGTTGAGGATCACCGCAAAGTCCGTGCTCGTCTTCTGGAAGTGCTTCAGGATTTCTGCGAGCGTCAGCGTATCCGGTACGAACTGGACCGGGTGTACGAAGGACGGATCCGACAACGACATCGGTTTGTTGTCGATGATGCGCCGCAGCACGTCTTTACTCGAAATCACCCCCGTGATGTGATCGAGGTCTTCCTTACAGACCAAATAGCGGCTGTGCGGCGCACTTGCCAACTGCCGACGGATTTCGTCTTCCTTTTCCGTCTCAAGGAAAAAGACGATGGATTCGCGCGGCGTCATCGCCGTCGTGATGTAGCGGTTCTCAAGATCAAATACGTTTTCAATGACGCTTAATTCCGCAGGAGCAATGATCCCCGCCGCGGCTCCGGCTCCCACCGATGCCAGAATATCGTCGCTCGTGATGCGGTCTTTGCGCTCGGCGGTGCCGCCCATCAGGCGGATGAGAACCGAACTGCACCAGTCAAGCAACGTTACCAAGGGGCCGAACGCCTTGATCATGAAGGACATGATGCCGACCGTATTCATGGCCGTGCGTTCCGGGTTATTAAAGGTGAGGCGCTTCGGAATCAAATCCGCAAAGACGACGAAAGTCACCGTCACCAGAAAGAACGACGCGAAAAAGGCACTTTTTGCGGCATAGTCCGCCGGCATGAAAAGAAGAAAAAGCGACTCTAAATACGGAGAAAACGCGGTATCCCCGACGACGCCGCCCAAAATGGCGACGGCGTTTAAGCCGAGCTGAACGACGGAGAAGAAGGGCCCGGGTTTATCCTGCATTTCCATGACGCGTTTGGCGCGGGCGTCGCCCTTATCGAGCGCAATCTGCAGCCGTGAGCGACGGCTTGCCGCGAGAGCAATTTCAGAAAATGAGAAAAAAGCGCTCGCCAAGAGAAGCGCCATCAGGTAACCGACTTTAAGGGCCAAATCTTCCATAAAACACCGTTTTAGTTTCAAATCAGCCTATTATTGTAGCATACCGCCTCGGTAAAGAAGAAAAGGAACTCGGTAAAATTCCCTAATTTTCAAGCGTAAAGTTTGTAAACACGGCTTTCGGCGCCATATGGGAAGCCGAAACAACGTGCCTTCAGGATTTTTAAAAGCTTTTGTTTATCATCCGCCCCTGTCTTCCCTTATTTCTGTCGGAGTTTCTTCCGGTAGTTCAAAGAACCTTACCGACGGAGTATTTGATACCTCATCATCAGCTTAGTTACTGTCTATCGACGGCTGTCGGTTCACTCGGTTTTGCCCCGAAAGTCGTCGCTGTGTCCCCAATGCTTTTCGAAGTCCCTACGGTAGAGTTCCGTGAGCTTTCCGGACGTCAGAATGAGCGTGTTTTCCGCATTCTCCCGGTCAGCGTGCCCGTTAAAATTAAGGCTTCCCGTCACTACGGTTTTGCAGTCGATGAGAATCACTTTGTTGTGTGCCGTGCGGTGCCGGGCGTCAATTCTCACGGGGATTCCTGCATCCGAGACGAGTCCCGCTTTGGAATTAGCCTTTCCCCGATTTTCTTTGTCAAGCACCACCCTCAAACGTACGCCCCGGTCTTTGGCTCGGATGAGCGCTCTCGCGAGGCGTTTGTTCGAAAAATGGAACGCCTCAAGGTCAATCGTCTCTCGGGCGTTCTCTACCGTTTCGATGACGGCATCAAGCGCTCCGCCCTGCGGCGAAAACCAGACGCCCGCCTTTTCAATGTCGGCGACGTCTGCCGCGACGGCCGTTCCCATGACGGCGGCACAGCCCGATCCTATTATTTGTCGAAGCATCTTCGCTCCTCTTTGCAATTTCTGATTAATCGGCGTAGAACCCCTGAGCACAATACCTTAGTCGGCCTTTTGCCCGGCCTTCCTCGTTTCGGTACCGTCCCTGAAACTGCTACACTCACGCGCCGGCCTGTTCGTTACCCGTTACCGAACGGAGTCCGAGTATATCTACCTCTTTGTCCCCTTTCACGGCGGGACAAAGCCTGTTGAATCCGGAAGAGCCCGAGGGGGCCTGGAGACACACGAAAAATGGCAAAAGCCGACAAGACCAAAGCCGATGAGGCGAGCAAAAAGTATCCGTTGAATCTGCCCGACACCGCATTCCCGATGCGCGGTGATCTCGCCCGCCGCGAACCCGCCTGGGTCGCCGAATGGGAAAAGAAGGGCATCTACGAAAAGGTTCGCAAGTCCCGTAAGGGAGCCCGTCAGTTCATTCTGCATGACGGCCCTCCGTATGCCAACGGCGACATCCACATGGGGCACGCCTTAAATAAGATTCTTAAGGACATCATCAATAAGTCGAAGCTTCTCGCGGGGTACGACGTGCCCTACGTGCCGGGCTGGGACTGCCACGGGATGCCCATTGAGATTCAGATCGAAAAGAAGTTCGGTAAGGGGCTGCCTAAGGAAGAACTCATGGCGAAGGCGCGCGAATACGCGCGTGAACAGGTGGCGCGCCAGATGGCAGGCTTTAAGCGCCTGGGCGTTTTGGCCGATTGGGAACACCCCTACCTCACGATGAATCCCGCGAACGAAGCGGCTGAAGTACGCGCTTTGGCGAAGATCGTGGAAAAGGGGTACGTCTACCGCGGCTTAAAGCCCGTCAACTGGTGCTTTGACTGCCAGTCGGCGTTGGCCGAAGCCGAAGTCGAATATAAGGACGCCAAGTCCTACGAAATCGACATCGCCTTCAAGCTCTGCGACGAGGATAAGCCCCGCATCGAAAAGAACTTCGCGATGAAGACGGATAAGCCCGTCTATATCGTCATTTGGACGACGACCCCGTGGACCATCCCCTCGAACCAAGCCCTCAACATGCACCCCGAACTGGAGTACGCGTTGGTGGACTGCGGCGATCGGTATTTGATTCTCGCTAAAGACCTCACGGAAGCTGCCTTAAAGCGCTACAACCGCGAAGGCAAGATTGTCGCGACCGCGAAGGGCGAAGCCTTTGAAAACGTCCGTTTCTGGCATCCGTTGTCCGAAATCGATCCGGGCTACAAGCGTTTGTCGCCGGTGTATCTTGCCGACTATGTCGAAGCGACGGCGGGCACGGGCATCGTGCATTCGGCGCCGGCCTACGGCGTGGACGACTTCGTCTCCTGCAAGAAACACGGGATGACGAATGACGAAATTCTCAACCCCGTACAGGGCAACGGCGTCTACGCCGACTGGCTCCCCTTGTTTGCCGGGATGTTCATCTGGAAGGCGCAGCCCAAGATTCTCGATACGCTTCGCGTGGCGGGGGCGCTTCTCGCCTGCGGCGAAATGACCCACAGCTACATGCACTGCTGGCGTCATAAGACCCCCTTGATCTACCGTGCGACGAGCCAGTGGTTCGTGCGTATGGATAAGGCCAACGCCGATACCAAGGGCGTTCTGAATGCCCCGATAGCCGAAAAGAGCCTCCGGGAGGCGGCGCTTGAAGGCGTGGATGCGACGAAGTTCTTCCCCTCCTGGGGCTACAACCGTCTGCACGCCATGATCGAAAACCGCCCCGACTGGTGCATTTCCCGTCAGCGTAACTGGGGCGTGCCCTTGGCGTTCTTCATGAATAAGGCCACCGGGGAACTGCATCCGCGCACGATCGAAATTCTTGAAGAAGTCGCCAAGAAAATCGAAGTCGAAGGGATTGAAGCCTGGGCACGCGCGAAGGCCGAAGACTACATGCCCGCCGATGAAGCGTCGCAGTACGACAAGGTCAACGACATCCTTGACGTGTGGTTCGATTCCGGTGCCACGCATTGGCACGTGATGCGCGGCAGCCATAAGGCTGAGTTTGATTCCTTCCCTGCTGATCTTTACCTTGAAGGGAGCGATCAGCACCGCGGGTGGTTCCATTCGTCCTTATTGATCGGGACGATGTTGGACGGGCATCCTCCGTATAAGGCCCTCCTCACGCACGGGTTCCTCGTCGACGAAAATGGCGAAAAAATGAGTAAGAGCCGCGGCAACACCGTGAGCCCGCAGCAGATCTGCGACAAGTATGGTGCGGAAATCTGCCGCTTGTGGGTGGCGAGCACCGACTACACGAGCGAACTGCGAATCGGCCCCTCCATCATCGCCCGCGTCGTGGACAGCTACCGTCGCATCCGCAACACGCTCCGGTTCCTTCTTGCGAACACGAGCGACTTCGATCCGAAGAAGGATGCGGTGCCGCTTGAGGACATGCTCGAACTCGACCGCTGGGCCCTCGCCCGCGTGGCTGAACTCCAGTCGAAGGTACTCGAACTCGAACAGAGCTGCCAGTTCCACTTGGTGACCGCCATGCTGATGAGCTTCGCCACGGAAGATTTGGGCGGGTTCTATCTCGACGTTCTGAAGGATCGTCTCTACACGACGAAGACGGACGGACTTGCCCGCCGCTCGGCGCAGACCGCCCTGTGGCACATCACGGCGACCCTGCTGCGTTTGATGGCGCCGATCCTCACCTTCACTGCTGAAGAAGCGTTTGCCGTCTTCTCCCCGAACGAAAGCGGTACGATCTTCACGGAAAGGAACCACGAAGTGCCCGCGGTGGAGAACGCCGAAAAGCTCCTTCAGAAGTGGACGGCCGTTCGGGCCGTGCGCTCGGTGGTTCTGAAGAAGATCGAAGAGCTCCGCAGCGAAGGCAAGGTGGGTTCGAGCCTTGCCGCCGACTGCATCATCATGGCTTCGGGCGCGGACTATCAGTACCTTGCTTCTTTGGGCGACGAACTCAAATTCGTGATGATGACGTCGAAAGCCTCCTTAGTGGAAGGCCCGGATTCGGATACTCCCTTGACGGTGACGGTGGAAGCCGCGCCCCGCAAGAAGTGCATCCGCTGCTGGCACTACACGGACGGCACCGAAGAAGATGCGGAACACATGGGGCTCTGCCCGCGCTGTCGCGAAAACCTCTTCGGCGCCGGCGAAAAGCGGCTCTTTGCGTAAATGGCGGAGATTTCCAACCGCGAACCGCGAAAGAGTGCTTCCTGGCGCTCCTTCGCGGTTTGGGCGGGCGTGGGGTTTGCCCTCCTCGTTTTGGATCAGATCGTCAAGGTTTGGATTCAGACACATTTTTACGAGGGTGAATTCCTCCCCGTCGCGTCGTTTTTTAATCTCTGCCACGTGAGAAACACCGGGGCGGCCTTCTCGTTTCTGGCGGATGCGGGCGGCTGGCAGCGCGTGTTTTTTGCGGGGCTCGCAGGCGTCGTTTCCGTCGTAGCCTTGGCAGGCATGAAACTCGTCGCGCGTCCGGCGGTTCAGTGTGCGGCCGCTTTGGTGTTTTCGGGCGCCGTCGGTAACGCCATTGACCGTGTCGTGTTGGGAAGCGTCGTGGATTTTCTTGATTTCCACGTCGGTTTTTACCACTGGCCAGCGTTTAATGTCGCAGACATCGCGATCTGCTGCGGCGCCGCCCTGCTTTTCTGGGCGGAGTGGCGTCGGAAATAATCGTTTGACATTGCAACGAAAATCCCTGCTTTCGGTCGGCAGGGATTTTTTTGAAAATTCTTAGGCCGTTGTTGTACTCTTCACCCATGTTTTTCGATACCGTGCCGGCGTCATGCCGGTTTTCCGCTTGAAGCGTCGGATAAAATAGGCACAAGTCGGATAGCCAACGATTTCTCCGATTCTCGACACAGGCTGCAGTCCTGTTTTAAGGAGCTGCGCCGCCTTTTCCAATCGAACTGATTCAATGTATTCTCCAAGGGTCATGGTCGTGACGGCTTTAAATTGCCGACAGCACTCTGACGGGCTCTTTCCGACGTACCGCGCAAGATCCGAGAGCAGAATTTTTTCTGCCATATTTGCATGCACATAATCCATCATACGCGACACCGTTTTCAAGAGGATTTGCTCCGATAACGCCGCGGGCTGCGTCGGCGCTTCCGTCAGAATGGCGACCCAAAGCTGCATAAATTCAGCAACGGCCAGGTACTCCCATCCCAAGGGCTGGTTTTGCCAAATTTCATAAAGCCTGCGAAGTCGCTTTAAGACGACAGCATCAACCCCGCGCCCCTCGGGCGTAAAAGTTCTTCCTTCGTAGAAAACCTTCCCTAAATAGGGAGTTACGTATTGAGTTTCCAGGACACTCCCCGCAAACAAGGTCAGAAACACGGAACCTATATCAAAACAAACGTAACGACAGCCGGAACCACCCGCTGCCGTATGCAGCACACCGCTGTTCACAAATAAACCGTCACCGGCACGCAGACGATGATGTGTGCGGCTCACCGTGAAATCCACGGTCCCCTGCAGCACCAGAAAAAACTGAACATCTTCGTGCCAATGCCAATTGACTCGTCCGCCAGGCAGCTCCCCAAGATCCAGTATTTCGGCTTCGGCCGGAAAAGCTTTTGTCCCATGGTTAAGCAGTTCGTGGAACCCCGCATCGACCGGCGTTTCCCGTGTTATATGTAGTGTCATGATGAGCGCAAGATCGTAATATTTTTGCGCCATTTTAGACAACTTTTCTTTTTTATCTGCAATTATTCTCTCATTTGTCTTCTTCACTATCTGCTCTTTTCCATGAACTACCTTCGTTATGATTTTCCTCAGGAACCTTTGCCTGCGGAAGCCGTTTTCTTTAATTCCTCAGCCGCCCAGGCTTCGCTTGAATTTCACCGAACACTCCCCGGTTATGCCGTCACTCCCCTGGTAAACCTGCCGCATTTAGCGAAACGCCTCGACATCGCTTCCCTGGTCGTCAAAGACGAACGCACGCGGTTCGGACTGAATTCCTTCAAAGGTTTGGGGGGCAGTCGGTTGGCGGCCGATCTCCTGGCTCATCGTTTCGGGCTCACGCGGCTTCCTTCACTGCAGGAATTGGGTGATCTTCTCAAGGCACATCCCGAAAAACGTGTCACGCTCTGTACGGCCACCGACGGCAATCACGGCCGAGGCGTTGCCTGGTCAGCGCGTGCGTTGGGGCTTCCCTGCTTTGTTTACTTACCCAAAGGCGCTGCTGCCGAACGTGTTGCAAACATCCGTACACTCGGCGCCACGACAACGGTAACGGACGTCAACTATGACGATACCGTTGCCTATGCTCGCGCGCAGGCACACAAAGCACAATGGGTCTTTGTTCAGGATACCGATGATGAAAACGGATCCGATACCGTACGCCGTCTGATGCAGGGGTATCTCACGCTCGCCGAAGAAATCCGGCGACAGATTGAAGTAGTTCCCACCCACGTCTTTCTCCAGGCCGGCGTCGGGAGTTTTGCCGGCGCTACAGCAGCGTTTTTTGCTCAAGTTTGGCGTGACCATCTGCCGCACTTCATTGTAGTTGAGGCTCAGAACGCAGCCTGCATCCGTCAGACGGCGGCTCTTAACGACGGCCGAATTCATTCGGTCACTGGTGATCTTCAAACCATGATGGCGGGACTTTCCTGCGGAACGCCTTGCCGCTTAGCGTGGAAACTTCTTTCTCATACCGCACGACACTATGTCACCGTCACTGATGGGGAAGCGGCCCAGGCTATGCGGATCCTGGGCAATCCCCTGGACGGTGACACACCGATCACTGCAGGTGAAAGCGGCGCGGCCGGTGTAGCAGCTCTTCTGGCAGGAGTCTGCGTCGATGCATTGCGTAAGCAGTTGAATCTTACTTCCGAAGCCCGAGTACTCTGCATCAACACCGAAGGTGACACCGACCAAATTAACTATCGCCGCGTTGTTTGGAACGGAATTCCGACATCCGACCTGAATTTTTGAGGACACCGACATGACTTTTCGTCTTTCTTCTGCTGAAGCAGACCGCCTCATTGCTTTTTATCGCGAAGGCATTCGCACCCGCAGCTATTCCGACGAAGAAGGCCCCTATGCCCGACTCATCGAAACGACGATGAAGATGCTCGGTTTTGATGAAGTGTTTATTGACAAAACCGGCAACGTTGCGGGGCGCGTAGGCAACGGTGTCCGCGTTATCCATTTTGATGGGCACATGGATACGGTGAAAGCTGACAATCCGGACGAATGGAAGGCAGATCCCTTTGCCGCCGACTTCGTGGCGGGAGAAATCGTAGGACGCGGCTCCGTCGACATGAAGGGCGGTTTGTCGGCAGCGATTTTTGCAGCCGCTTCCGCTAAAAAAGCCGGGCTCCTGGTCGGAAAAACCGTCTGGATCACCGGCAGTGTCTGCGAAGAATACTGTGACGGCGTTTGTCTTACGCATTTCTACCAGAACACGGGACTCCGACCGGATGTCTGCGTCATCTGTGAACCGTCAGGCAATCAGATCACCTTGGGACACACGGGAAAAGTCCAGGTTCGTATTAAGACCCATGGAATTTCCGCTCACGGCTCCGCTCCCGAAAAAGGACTCAATGCCGTCTATGAAATGGCGGAAATCATTACCCGCGTCGAAAAACTGAATGCAGAACTGCACGCGGCAGGCGGGGGTACCATCGTGCTTTCCGATATTTCCTCAGTTTCCGCTTCGCTCAACGCCGTTCCCAGCGCATGCTCTATCTACCTTGACCGTCGGCTGCGCGTGGGGGAAACCGTCGCTCAAGTGAAGACCGAACTTGACAGACTCGTTGCCGGCAAACGCGCTCATTGGGAACCTGGTACCTTGGTGCATACGAGCTGGACAGGAGACACCTTGGTCTACGATCCGACACACGAGCCTTGGAAAATTGCAGAGGACGATCCTCTCACAAAGACTGCCTGTGCCGCCTATCGGGCTACATTCGGCGACGCACCTCTGAATTTCAATTTCTGGGACTTCGGAACAAACGCCGTCGTGCCGGTGTCGATGGGAATCAAGACCATTGGTTTCGGTCCGGGCGCCTACAAGCTCGCCCATATGACCGATGAGCGTTGTCGGCCGGAAGACGTTGCTGCTGCCTGCGAGTTCTATGTGGAACTGATTCGACGTCTTTGACTGTCGTCCGGACGGACGGAAAGTTTCCGGCCGTCCCTTCCGACTATTTATCAGTGGCACGGATCTTGGGCAGAAGCTTATTCCAACCGCTGATTACATATTTAGCGACGTTTCCCCCACCCAATGCAGCAATTACGGTGCCTTCACGGATTCCGCGCAGCTCTCCAAAGAAATAAAAAGATAGCAATATGGCCGCTGCCACCAAAAAACAGTCGGCACTGCTTCTCAACGTTCCGAAAGAGCCGCCCCAGCGTCCGATAAAGGCGAGCACGGCGCCTTCCGGCGGCAAAATGGCAAAACGTGCAAAGCCCATCGTTCCCGACCCGATGCCGATCATCGCCGTACCGACGCAGACCATCATCAGTTTCTCCCAATATAGCGTCTGACAAAGAAACGATGAAATCTCACTCACGCTTTTCCCAAAACTCGCCGCAGAACGATCACTGTCAATAAAACGCCCCCCGCCGTAAGCGCAATGACGCCGCCCGGCGCCGCATCAACAACGGTAGAAAGCCAAAAACCGACGAAGGCGTCCGCTAAACTCACGGCGACGGAAAGCGCCAGGGTTTTCTTAAAGCCGACCCTGAACTGCAATGCCGTCGCAACGGGCACCGTCAGCATAGAACTCATCACCAGTACGCCGGCAATCCGTACTGAGGCGGCAACGGCGGCGGCCGTCAACACCGCGTAGAGCATTCCCGTACGACGTACCGATACCCCGGCTGCCCTCGCCGCTTCCTCATCGAAGGCCGCAGCAAGGACTCGGTCATAAAAACAGGTTCCGAGTCCGAGCGTGCCGACGGTGAGTCCCCCGATAATCCAGAGGTCTGTTTGCGTAACCGTCAGGAGGCTTCCGAAAAGGAAACTATCGGCATTCGCTTCCACGGATCCTGATGTAATGAGCGTCACCGCCAACCCCACCGACAGCGCCAGAACGATGGTGAGCACCAAATCCGTGAAGGAGCGGAAATACTGCCGCAGCCATTCAATGAGAAGCGCCGCCCCCGCCGTAAAGAGAAACGACGCCCCGACGGGATTCACGCCGCCCGCTAAACCCACGGCCACGCCGGCCAAGGCGGAGTGCGAAAGCGCGTCTCCCGTCATTGACGTGCGCCGCAGAACAAGAAAAATACCGATCAAAGGGCAAAGCACTGCCATGCAGAACGTTGCAAACAAGGCCCGCCGCATGAAGTCAAACTCAAGAAGTTCCGTCACAGCACGCCTCCTTCGAGCAAAGCGGCGACGCCGGCTCCGGGCGTCATTTCCCGTGCCGTGCCTCCGGAAAACACCACGGTTTTCGTTGCCCAGCGCCGTACGGCCGTGAGGTTGTGTTCCACGGAGAGTATCGTCACGCCGTGCTCCCGATTTAAGTGTCCCAAGAGACCGTAAACGTCTTTCGCCGCGGCCGCGTCCAACCCCGTAGACGGTTCATCGAGAATCAGCAGGTGCTTCTGCCCGATGAGCGCCCGGGCAATCAGAACGCGCTGGCGCTGACCGCCCGAAAGCGTACCGATCAGGCGATCGGCATAGGGCGTGAGGTTAACGGCGGCGAGCATTTTTTCCGCTTCGTCCTTGTCGACGCCGCAGACTTTGGCGTAATTGCGCAGAATCTCCAGGGGCGTAATCGGAAAAGCGCTCATGGCGGCTGCGTCCGCCTGCGGGACGTAGCCGGAGACGGGACTTGCGACCGTTATGCGCCCCGCCGTCGGCTTCAGAAACCCCAAGATCATTTTGAGGGACGTCGACTTCCCGCAGCCGTTTTCCCCGAGAAGCGACACATAGTCCCCGTCGTTCACGGTAAACGACAGATTCTCGAGCAGCCAAGGCGCCCGCCCGGCATAAGAAAAAGCCACATTTTCAAACTCGATGACGGCCATGAGAGTTCCTTTGACGCACCTTTTTTTCGGGTGCGCTATTCTAGCGTTCCGACTCACTTACGGATACGTTCATGCAGCGCCGTGATTTTCTCGTCCTTCCCCTTTTTGCCGTTTTACCGGCAACGGCATCCGTCGTTCCGAAGACGATTGCCGTGAGTTTTAATGCCGTGGCGGAAATTGTGCGGCAGATCGCTCCCGGTGCGACCGTCGTGACGCTGATTCCGGACAAAACGGAACCTCACGATTTCACGCCGACGCTAAAAACGCTTAAGGCGCTCAAAACAGCGGTGCTTTTCGTGACGGCCGGCAACGGCATGGAACCCTGGGCGGAGAAAGCGGCGGCGGCCGCAGGCATCCGCCACCAATGGCTGCGGTCTGCGGAAGGTTTCGGCAGTGCTGCGGAACCTCACGCCTGGTTGGCGCCCGCGGGGGCGCGCTTCATGGCCAAACGCATTGCCGACACGCTTTCGTCGGCCGATGCCTCCAATGCCGATATTTACCGTGCGCGGTTCGAAACGTTTGATCGGGTGCTCCGTATCTTGGAAGAAACGTACGGCGAAAAATTTGCTGCCGCCCCCCGCAAAACCATCGTAACGGGGCACGCAGCCTTCGGAGCCCTTTGCGACCAATTCGGTTTGGAACAAAAATCCGTCGAGGACGTTTTTGCGCATGGGGAACCGACGGTGAAAAAGCTCGCGGAACTCGCCCGGTGGTGTAAGGAAAACGGCGTGCATACCGTCTTTTCCGAGTCCATGGTGAGCCCGGCCGTTTCGGAAACCCTCGCCCGCGAAGCCGGAGCGAAGGTCGTTCCCATCTTCACCATGGAATCGAGCGAAGACGGTTCGCCGTTCCTCACCCGTATGGAAGCGAACCTCAAACGGATCGCAGACGCGCTCGCCGATTGAGGAATTCCCCATGAGTGCCGTTTACAAGCGAACCATCACCACGTTTCTGCGCGTCGCTGCCGCCGGCAGTTTCAACAAGGCCGCTCAATCCGCGAACCTCACCGCCGCGGCCGTCATTAAGCAGATCAATCAGTTGGAAGGCGAACTGCGTTTCCCGCTTTTTCACCGAACGCATCGGGGACTGGTGCTCACCGAAGCGGGTCGCATTTTCGCCGATGAAATGAAGACCGTCACTGAAGCGGCGGATCGGGCCGTTCGACGGGCACAAAAAACGGCAAATCCCGACCCCGTCATCCATGTCGGCACTTCCCCCATGACGCCCGCAGGGTTTCTGATGCCGCTTTGGCCTGAAGTTCATGCCGCGGAACCGGATCTCGAACTGCAAATGGTGCCGTTTGAAAATACGCGCGAAAACGCCCGGCAAATTCTGGCAAACCTCGGAGACACCATCGACGTCGTTCCCGGCATATTTGATGAACGCCTTCTTGAGCTTCGCCGATGTTCGGCGACGGAACTCACGCGCGTCACGTTTTGTGTCGCCGTGTCGCTCACGCACCCGCTTGCGCAGAAAACCCGTCTGACCGTCGCTGATCTCGCCGGGGAGCACCTTTACCTCATGCGCCCCGGTTGGTCATCGTCCATTGACGCGCTTCGTACGTGGCTCACGGCGCATCATCCCGAAATTAGCCTTGAAGATTTTGACTTCTACAGTCTTTCCGTTTTCAATCAATCACAGCAAAAAGACGCCGTACTTCTGGCTGTTCCCTACTGGAAAACGACGCATCCGCTTTTAAAGATTATCCCGGTGGATTGGGCCTTTACGATACCCTTCGGTTTTCTTCATGCCCCTTTACCATCACTCAAGGTCGAGCGTTTTCTCAAAGCGGTGAAAGCGGCGGCTCGCGACGGCGAGTTTTAACCAAAAAGTATCAACTCCGAGACCACTTGGAACTTCTCCTTTGATTTGACGGCTTTTATAGTTTTTCCCATTCGGGAGAAACTTGAAATGCCCTTCAAAAATTCCGTCGCTTCACTCATTTGTTCCGTCGTCGGCGCATGCTCCGCCGGTGACGTTGTTTGGCAGGCCGATACGCCGATCCGCACCGTTGAGAAAACGGTTCTCGCCCCCTACGCGCCGCTTCTTTTTCCGGAAGACATGCAGTCCATCGGCAGGGACTGGGTGCTTGGGGACGCCGGTAGGCTCTTTCCCTGGCATTCCTACGTCAATGCCGACACGTCCGCTGCGGTTTTGAACCGTCTCTCGGAACGGCTGGAAGGCGGAGCTGCCGTTTTTTATCCGATCTACCCCGAAACCGTCCGCGACGCAGAACCCCGGCAGCGTTCCGTCGGTCTCTTTTACTTTCCGGGCCTCAAAAAGGCGCCCTTTGCCGTCATCAGTGCGGGCGGCGGTTTTGCCTACGTCGGGTCGCTGCACGAGAGTCTTCCGCATGCGCTGTGGTTATCGCAGCACGGCATTCATGCCTTTGCCCTGCAGTACCGCACCGGTTCGGCCGAAGCCGCCTGCGAGGATTTAGCGGCGGCGATCGACTTTATTTTCCGCCGTGCGGATGCCTTCGGTCTTGATCCCCGCGGCTATTCCTTGTGGGGCGGCTCGGCCGGTGCCCGTATGGCGGCGTACCTCGGTACCTACGGCCCTTCGGCTTTCGGGGCTCCGGCGCATCCGCGTCCGGCCGCCGTCATCATGCAGTACACCGGTCACCGGGATGTATCGCATTCGGATCCGGCGACCTATGTCTGCATCGGCACCCATGATGCGATTGCGTCACCTCACGTCATGAAGCGCCGAACCGAAATTCTCCAATCCTGGGGAATCCCCGCACAAATTGAAATTTTCGAAGGTCTTCCGCACGGGTTCGGGCTCGGCATCGGAACCCCGGCGGAAGGCTGGATACATAACGCCCTTCAATTTTGGCTCAATCAACGCAACTTATACCATGAAGGAAATCACAAATGAAAACGCGACAAATCGGACAACTCACCGTCAGTGCCGTGGGCTTGGGCTGCATGGGGTTTTCTCATGCCTACGGCAATCCCGCGAGTGATGAAGACGCGGTCAAAATGATCCGACGGGCTTACGACGAATTGGGCTGCACCTTTTTTGATACGGCGGAAATGTATGTCGGACGCAAGGCGGACGGGATGCTGAGCGTCAATGAGACTCTCGTCGGAGCAGCACTGAAAGACGTCCGAAATCACGTCGTCATTGCGACGAAATGCGGTATCCGCCTGGCACAGGGTACATCGGGCGCCCCGGTGCCGGACGGGCGCCCCAAAAACATCCGCCGCGCCCTGTATCAGTCCCTCACCCGGCTCGGCGTTGAAACCATCGACCTCTATTACCAACACCGCATTGATCCCGCGGTGCCGCCCGAAGAGATCGCAGGACTCATGCAGGCCTTTATCGACGAAGGAAAAATCCGGGCCTGGGGGATTTCAGAAACAGACGAAACGTACCTGAGGCGTGCCCATGCCGTTTGTCCGGTGACGGCCGTTCAGAATCGTTACTCCATGATGGCGCGGCACTATGAACCGCTCTTTCCCGTCCTTGAAGAACTCGGCGTCGGCTTCGTGGCGTTTTCGCCCCTTGCGAACGGGTTCCTTTCGGGCGCTTACGGACACCAAGACCGATTTACCGAATCCAACGATTACCGCAGCCGTATGCCGCAGTTTGAAGCGGCCAACATTGACCGAAACCAGACGCTGCTGCAACTCTTAAAAACGGTGGCTGACGCAAAGCGGGCGACGCCGGCGCAGGTGTCGCTTGCCTGGATGCTCTCTAAGAAACCTTGGATTGTCCCCATTCCCGGCAGTCGCCGCTATGAACGGATTGCTGAAAACTTCGGAGCAGCCGACGTCACGCTCACCGCCGACGAAGTGACGGCGCTCGATCAGGCGCTTGACGCCAGCAATATGTCTGACGCCTACGGCAGTGTCGGGCATCGATAAAAAAACGAATAACCGGGAATCACTCATTGTTTTTTCTTAAAAAAGGAACAAAACCTATGATGAAACGTCAATTTATTCAGACTTTAGCCGCAGGACTGACGCTTTTCACCGGACTCGGTGCGGCGGGGATTGCACAAGCCGCCGACAAACCGCGTGTCGCCGTGGTCTATTTTTCCAAAACCGGTCATACGGCGAGTGTGGCCGAAGCCGTTCGCCGCATGACCGGGGCCGATCTTTACCGCGTCGAAACGGTTGAACCTTACCCCGAGGCTTACGGGGACGCGACTGAAGTCGTCAAAAGAGAATTGGAAGAAAACGTCATTCGCCCGCTGAAGCCTTTTACCTTTGATCCGGCGGCCTACGACGTCGTCATTTTGGCGTCGCCCACCTGGTGGCATCACGTAGCGATGCCCCTGCAGACGTGGATCCGTTCCGTCGATCTTTCCGGGAAAACGGTTCTCACCTGCAACACGCACGGGGGCGGCGGCACGATGGAAACGCGTGCGGATTTTGAGTCGCTTTTGACGACAAGTCGGCTTGGTACCCACCTCACCACCTTCGGCGCCGTTACGGCGATGAGCCCTGCTGTGCGCGGCTGGCTCAATGAAAACCAGGTATTGAATTAAACGGAGAATTTAGAAATGGAAATGATGACACTCGCTTCCGGTGCGAAGCTCCCCATGCTTGGGTTTGGGGTTTATCAGATCAAAGATCCCGCACAGTGCAAAAAAGCGGTACTTGATGCAATCGCCGCCGGCTACCGTGCGATCGATACCGCCGCTTCTTACGGCAACGAAAAGGCCGTGGGGGACGCCATCCGCGAATGCGGCGTGCCGCGCTCGGAACTTTTCATCACCACGAAACTTTGGGTGGAAGACGCTTCGGAAGCCAAAGCCGATCATGCCGTTGACCGCTCCCTCGAATTGCTGGGGTTGGATTACCTTGATCTTTACCTCATTCATCAGCCGGTGGGCGATGTTTACGGCACTTGGCGCGCGTTGGAACGCCGCTACGAGGCAGGTACCTTAAAAGCCATCGGCGTCAGTAATTTTTCGGCCGACCGCATCACGGACTTTGCCCTGCACCAGCGCATCCGCCCCATGGTGAACCAGATTGAAGTCAATCCCTTCTGTCAGCAGATAAAGGCCGTGCCCGTGAACCGAGAACTCGGCGTCGTCGCCGAAGCCTGGGCCCCCTTTGCCGAAGGAAAGAACGGACTCTTCTCAAACCCCATCCTTTCCGTCATCGCAGAAAAGCACGGCAAGTTCGTGGGCCAAGTGGTTCTGCGTTGGCTCACGCAGCGCGGCATTCCCGTCGTGAGCAAAACCGTGCGGCCCGAGCGCATGAAGGAAAATTTGGATGCCCTCTCCTTCACGTTGGACGACACTGAAATGGCGGCTATTGCGACGCTCGATACGGCCGAAAGCCAATTCTTCTCGCACCAAGATCCCGCCATCATGCGTTGGTTCTTTGAACGCCATGTCGAACACTGATTGACGGGAGAATGCCATGAAAAAGACTTTATTAACGCTCGCGCTTTCCGCCCTCTGTTTTTCTGCGGCAGGCGCCGCGTCGCTCACGATTGCCGAACAGGGTAGCTTTGCCGCCGGAGGCTCCGTCATCGAAGCGAAGACCGCTTACGATCCTTATCATCCGACGCCCGACGGACAGACACTGCACGGTGATCACGCTTTCGTCAGTTATCAAATTCCGGAGAATCCCAGCCGGTACCCACTTGTCTTTCTGCACGGTGCCGGTCAGTTTTCCAAGACTTGGGATACCACGCCCGACGGTCGTGAAGGGTTCCGCACGGTCTTTCTGCGTCGGCATTTTCCGGTCTATACCGTGGATCAGCCTCGGCGCGGCGGAGCCGGGCGCGCAACGGCTGACGGTACCGTCAAGGCAACGCCCGACGAAGGCTTCTGGTTCGGGCAGTTCCGTATGGGGCTGTGGCCGAAATTTAACGACGGCAGTCAGTTCCCGCAGGACTCTGAGTCCCTCAATCAGTTCTTTCGTCAGATGACGCCCAACACAGCCGCCTATAACGCCAAAGTAAACGCCGAGGCACTCACGGCCGTCATGAAAAAAACGGGGCCCGGCGTCTTGGTGACGCACTCTCAGGGCTGCGGCATCGGGTGGTTGGTCGGCATGGAGAGCGACGATGTGAAGGGCATTGCGGCTTATGAACCGGGCAGCGGGTTTCCCTTCCCAGAAGGCGAAGTGCCTGCCCCCGTTAAAAACCACAGTTTCTTCGGCGACTTTAAGGCCGATGCCGTACCTATGGCGGAATTTAAGAAACTCACCCGCTTCCCGATCGTCATCTACTACGGTGACTTCATTCCGAAATCGGAAAGCAACAATCCGCATGCGGACTACTGGCGTGCGGCCGTTGAAATGGCGCACCTTTGGGCCGATGTCGTCAACCGCCACGGAGGCGACGTCAAGGTCATTGAACTCCCCGACATCGGCATCAAGGGCAACTCTCACTTCCCGTTTGCCGAGAAGAACAATCTTCAGGTCGCCGACGCCTTCTCCGCGTGGCTCCATGAGAAGGCGCTCGACGTTCGTCCGTGAGATTTGAGTCGACAGGCCGTCGTCGTCCTTTTCGTCGAAGATGACGGCCTCTTCTTTTCCTCGGCGGTCGGTCTACTTCCGGCGTCCCCAATCCGCCATGGTGCCGCCCTGCTGTTCGATGTGACCGCGGAATCCGCGAATGTCAAGCGCGTTCAGAGCCTTAACCAGCGCCTGAAAAGGATTCTTTCTGTGCTCATAGTAAAGATCGACGTAGCCCGTCTGCTGGCGCTTGAGCGATCCCGTGAGATGCACCTCCACCGTTTCAATGAGTTCTTAGCCGGCGCCCTCTTCCGTGTTGATTTGCTTTATGGGGAATAACGGGGCCGCCCGCGGTATCATCCGCGTTTTTCCGACACATCCCGGCATCCCGCTTCAGCGGCTTCAGTTGATGGTCTACCTCGCCTTCAACCAGCGCAAGGACGCCGCCTCATCATGACGCTTCTCACGTTTTTACTCCTTTTGTATTTTGCCGGACTCCTTTGGTTCGGTCTTCGCGGTTCTCCCAAGGAAACGTCGCTTTCCGGGCTTCTCACGACCGGAGGTACCACCGGGGCTCTCTTTTGCGCCCTGTCCCTCGTGAGTACCATCATCGGCGGTTCCGCGACGTTGGGCGTCGGAACGTTGGTGCAGAAAATCGGGCCCGCCGCTTTTTGGTGGTTCGGCGTCGGAGCGATCGGGTTGACGATTCACGGCCTTTTTGTCGCTCCTGTCATCCGCCGCTCAGGCGCTTTGACGCTGCCGCACCTTTTAGGGCAGCTCGCCGGGCCCTGGGCCGAGAAGTGGGCAGGATTCATCATCGCCGTTTCGTGGATTGCCGTAACCGCGGCCCAATTTACGGCGCTGCATACGCTTTTGACGTCTGTCTCAGGCGGCATGACGGCCGAAGTTCTCTACATTCTTTTAGTGGCCGGGATTCTCTTTCACACCACGATAGGCGGTCAGCGGGGCGTGATCCGTACGGATGCCGTGCAGACAGTTCTTCTCTTGGGCGGTTTCGCCGCGGCGGCGATTTGGTGCGTGTCGGCGTATCCCGATACCGCCTCCGCACTGCCGCGCCTGCCCTTGGATTCCCGCTTCGGATTCTCGGATTGGCTGCAGTTGTTGCTTTTGGTGGGCATCACCTACGTTATCGGCCCTGATATGTTTTCCCGCAGTTTTTCCGCCGAGGACGGTACTGCTGCCCGTCGGGCGGCGTTGACGGCGGCACCGGTTCTCATCATTTTCGGCGTCGTCATCACGATGTTGGCTCTCTTGAATCATGAGGCCCGTCAACCGATCGCGGATTGGCTCGCGGCCGATTCCCCGATGCCCGGCGTCATCTCAGCCGTTCTTGCCGTCGCCTTGGTCAGTGCGTTGTCGGGTTCAGCCGATACCGTGCTGCTCTCCGCGGCAGGCATCATTGAAAAAGACCTCTTCGGGAAAAACCGAGTCGCGGCCGTGCGGTTATGGACGGTGGTAATCGGACTCGCGTCAGCAAGCTGCGCTTGGATTTCCGGCGATATCATCCGGTGGCTTTTGACGGGGTATTCCTTCTTTGTCCCGGGAATTGCAGTGCCGATGCTGCTCTTGGTACTCGGAAAATTGAGAAAGGCTGAACCTCGGATTTGGCTTACGGGCGCTGTCGCCGGGGGACTTTGCGGACTTATCGGTAGCCTCACCGGGGTTTCTCTCTGGTCTTTTGCGGGCGTTGCAATCGCCTTTCTCGGGGCATTGGTTGCTGTTTTGCGGTACTCGCCAAATAAAATCATCTAAAAACAAACGTCATTTTCTTTGACCTCAAACCATCCCCGGTTTTGTTAGAATGCGTGCTTCCGCGGGTCAGGCAATACCCGGCGGACGCGGTGGGCGGCGTAGTTCAATTGGATAGAACAAGCCCCTCCTACGGGTTAGATCCGGATTCGAGTTCCGGCGCGGCCACCACTCGCACGCATGCAAGACTTATTGATTTCTCTATCTCCGTAACCCGACGCTCTTCTTTTTGCGTCCGCGCAATAATTCCTCAAATTTCCTCCCCCGTCGTCAGAGTGAAAAAAACGCGATTCTGTTAGCATGACGGTGCTTCTTTCGGATCCGAAACTATGTTCAACCTGCGCGACCGCATCGACATCATTCTCCGCGTGACGTTCGGCGCCCTGATTCTCATCGGGTGCTACTTCGTCATTTCGCCTTTTCTCACTCCCATCGTGCTCGCGGCAATTCTGACGGTTGTCTCTTGGCCGTTTTATCAGTGGCTCACCGACAAACTCAAGGGCCACTCTACGCTTTCGGCGGGACTTATGGTGTCGCTGATGTTCGTAACGGTTCTCATTCCGTTGTCGATTGCCTGCACGATTCTCGCGCGGCAGATCCCGGAAGTTTTTGCGCTCGTGCGGGAATGGATTCAAGCGGGGATGCCTCTGCCGCAATGGCTCATCTCCGTTCCCTACATAGGACACGCCTTGGAAGACACCTTCCAATTCGGGATTGACCCCGCGGAAATCCGCGCTTTCCTCGAGAAGTCGCTCGATCCCCTCACGAAATGGTTGTGGAGCCTCTCCTGGGGCGTCGGCAACGGCCTTTTTCAGCTGATTCTCGTGGCGTTCATCGCGTTCTTCTTTTATCGTGACGGTCATACGTTGTCGGATCGCACGGTTCAGTTCATCAACCGGATGTCCGGCGGTTTGGCCGCGGAATTCACCGACATTCTCGTGAAGACGACCCGCTCGGTGGTGTTCGGAGTGATCGGTACCGCGATCGGCCAGGGACTCGTGGCCGCCGTGGGCTTCTGGATTGCCGGCGTTCCGAGCATTGCCGTTTTGTCGTCCTTAGTCTGCATTTTGTCCGTCGTCCCCGTGGGGCCGCCCTTAGTGTGGGGGCCGGTGGCACTCTGGCTTTACGCGACGGGGAATCTCGGCATGGCTTTGTTCCTCGTTCTTTGGGGAACACTTGCGGTGAGTTCCGTGGATAACTTCTTAAAACCCATCCTCATCAGCCGCGGCACTTCCATGCCTCTGGCGCTCGTTTTCCTCGGTGTCTTCGGCGGCATTCTCTCGTTCGGCTTCCTGGGCCTGGTGCTGGGACCGATCCTTTTGGCCGCGACGCTGGCCCTTTTTAAAGCGTGGGTGACGAATAACCCGGCGATCACCCGTCAAATTGCCCGTAATGCGAAAAAGGCCAAGCAGCCGCTCGCTCCCATGATGACGACGCAGAAACCTACGGACTGATCGGCGTCGTGCCAACCGGCCTAGTCACCGTCTCGTAGGACAATGTACCCAGACCTAGCCGAAACTTAGGCAGATTCCCCGATTTATCGCTACTTATCCGAGATTTTCCGCAGGCATTTCGTTAAACTCGCTCGTCC
>UQUM01000032.1 GCA_900544255.1 uncultured Sutterella sp. | reverse complement strand
TTATCGCAAATAAATAAAAATCCCGCAATCACAACAGTGACAAAACGCGGGATTTTTGGGGGTGGAAGGGGATTATTGTCCTCTTCATTGAGAAACATCAAAGCCCTGCTGATCTATGAGAGCGGGAGTTTAGGATGTCAGCGGCCTTTTGTCTGGAACTTAGTTAAGCCTTGACGACAGGCGCCGGTACGGCAGGCGTTTCGGCTTTCACTTCAGCAGGGGTTCCCGCTTTGGTGGCCGCGGCTTTCTTAGCCGACGTCTTTTTAGCGGCGGGCTTTTCAGCCGGAACCGCTTTCTCGATCCTCTCCGCCTTTACCGGTTTGGCAACGGTTTCCTTGGCGGAAGCTTTCGTTGCTTTGGCTGCCTTGGGAGCCGCTTCAGCCTTGGGTTCTGCTTTGGGCGCCGTCTTCTTAGCCGCAGGCTTCTTAGCTGCCGCTTTTTTGGCCGGGGCCTTCTTGGCGGCGGTTTTCTTCGTCGGCGTCTTTTCTTCTTCTATGTCGGCCGCACGCTGCGGAATCACGTCTTCCACGAACGTAATGGGGTAGCCGCCCTGGGAGGCAGCAACCGAAAGTTCTTCCAACGTCATCTTGGTCGTGACGGATTCGGGGGCAATGTCGGCGCCGTAGTTAAATTCGAGTTCAAAATCGTCCGCGGCGGCGAGTCCCAGGCTGCGGAGTTCGTGCGCGGCAAGACCTTCAGGCGTATCAAGCGCCGCCGAGAAGCATTCCCAGCCGTCCACCACCGGGAGCTTGAAGAATTCTTCAAAGACCTTCACGACGATTTTGTAGCTCTTTTTGGAGGAAAGGAGGAGCCAATCGGAGGGCGGCATCGTCGCCATGTCTTCGAGGTCTTCGGAGAGCTGATCGGCGTTAGGTTCAAGTTTGTCGAGAAGTTTGATTTCCTCGTCCGTAAAGTCGCGGTCGTTGTCGGCGATCGCGGTTTCGTAGATGCCGTTGATCTTGTCGGAGAGTTTGTCGAGTTCCTTGGCGAGGATGTCCTGCGCCGCGCCCATGAGTCCCACGGCGGCCGTCAGCAGGTCGGGGTTCGATGCCACGGCTTTCGCGAGTTTCTTCGGTTCCTTCTTCCACCCCTTCTTGAGACTGCCTTCCA
The DNA here is from genome assembly GCA_900544255.1 of uncultured Sutterella sp. Lineage (GTDB taxonomy): Bacteria > Pseudomonadota > Gammaproteobacteria > Burkholderiales > Burkholderiaceae_F > Duodenibacillus. Next base: position 20,507 of record UQUM01000032.1, on the reverse strand, counting down.
GGGCATCCCCGAAGGTGCGGGGTTCAAAGTTCTTGACGGTGAGACGGCCGTCGGCCGCCACGAGATAAACCGCGTTCTGAGTCTTTTTTGCCATTTGGTGCAATCCCTTGAAAATGGTGCCCTAACCAGAGAAGGGCGTTTAAGTACTGCAGCGCCTTTTTGGCGCCTAAATCCTGAGCATAGCGCGAAACGCGGCCTTCATGTAAAATCCGCGCCTTGATCGGGACGATGTTTTGTCGTTTCGTTTCAGAAAAAGCAGCTGTTGCATGAATTTCGGGCCTATAGCTCAGTCGGTTAGAGCAGGGGACTCATAATCCCTTGGTCGTTGGTTCGAGTCCAACTGGGCCTACCAATCAGCGCTTTTTCGATTTTCTCGTAAACCCCTGTTGTCATAGGCTTCAGGGGTTTTTCGTTAGTAACGACGGGCCTCGAATGAGCGCCGATTTTCTAGCGAGCAGAGAGGTTACCCGTTACACTGAGTGACCTCTCTACTCGATGGACATTAAATAATTTCATGAAGAACACAATCATTCGCAAGGTTCTGTTGAACCCCGGGCCTGCCACAACAACGGATACCGTAAAGTTGGCGCAGGTGGTTCCCGACATTTGTCCTCGGGAAAAAGAATTTGCCGGTCTTATGAAGGCGCTGCGGTCGGATCTCTTGAAAACCGTGCACGCAGATCCTGAAGAATACACGTCCGTTCTTTTTTGCGGATCCGGTACGTTAAATATCGATGTGTGCCTCAATTCGCTTTTGCCTGAGGGCGGCAAAGTTCTCGTGGTCAACAACGGGGCCTACAGCACCCGTGCCGTGGAAATATGCCGGTATTACGGGCTTCCCGTGATTGATTTGGCTTTTCCGGCAACGCAATGGCCTGATTTGGCCAAAGTGGAAGAGACTCTGAAGGCTAATCCGGACGTGAAGCTTGTGCACACGACACATAACGAAACTGGCACGGGACTTTTAAACCCCATTCGTGAGATCGGAGCTCTGGCGCATCGTTACGGTGCAACGTTTACGGTAGACACGACGTCAACTCTGGCGATGCGTCCGATTGATGTGGAGCGGGACAACATTGATTTTTGTATGGCGTCTGCTCAAAAAGGTCTGCAGGCGATGACGGGGCTCTCTTTTATCATCGGTCGTACGCAATTAATTAAAGAGTCGGCGCACTATCCCAAACGTTCGTACTACTGCAATCTCTTCCTGCAGTATGACTATTTTGAGAAAACGGGACAGATGCATTTCACGCCTCCCGTGCAGACGATCTACGCCGCGATTCAGGCTCTGAAGGAATATTTTGCTGAAGGTGAAGCGGCTAAATGGGCTCGACATACGCGCGTTTACAACGCGATTCACGAGGGGCTCGCCCATTTGGGATTCAAAACATTGCTGCCCCGGGAAAAGGAAAGTGGTCTCGTTGTTTCCGTTCTTTATCCCGATGACCCACACTGGGATTTCATGAAGGTGCACGACTACTGTTTTGAGCACGGTTTCACTATTTATCCGGGAAAAATTGCGAGTTACGATACCTTCCGTCTTTGTGCCTTAGGGGCTATTGACGAAAGCGATATCATCGACTTTTTTGTTGTTTTCCGGGAAGCGCTTGACGCCGTCGGTGTCGCTGTTCCCGTTCGTTACGATCATTGACTTCAGGGGTAATTATGAAGACTGTTTACGCTTGTTTTACCACGGACGTTATCCATGCCGGACACCTCAACATTATTCGGGAAGCTCAAAAATACGGACGGTTGATTGCAGGGGTGATGAGCGACGCGGCTTTGGTGAAATTCGACCGTTTTCCGACTATTTCGCAGGACGAACGCATGGCGCTTCTGAAGGCGCAGGAAGGCGTTTCCGAGGTAGTGCTGCAGGATGCGGTGATGTATGATCGGATCATTGAGCAGATTAAGCCTGACTATGTGATTCACGGCGACAATTGGCTTACCGGGCCTCAGAAAGCTATTCGGGATAATGCGGAAAAAGCGTTGGCGGTGACGGGAGGACAGATCATTGATGTGCCCTATACCTATAACGACGACGTTAAGCGCACGGACGCCCGCATCAAGGCCAAATTGATGATGCCGGAATTTCGCCGTCGCCGTCTGCGGCAGTTGCTGCAGCTGCGTCCCATCGTCAAGGCGATAGAGGTTCACAGCGGCCTGACGGGACTTCTCGCGGAAAAAACCGTGGTGGAACACAACGGGGAACTCGACCAGTTTGACGCACAGTGGATCAGCTCGCTTTGTGACTCGACGGCCAAGGGGAAGCCCGATATTGAGTTGGTGGACATGACGTCGCGTTTCCGCACGATTGACGACGTGATGGAAGTGACGACGAAACCCATCGTGTTTGATGGCGACACCGGCGGCATGATCGAACACTTCGTGTACACGGTTCGCTCTTTGGAACGCATGGGGGTGTCCGCCGTCATCATTGAAGATAAGACCGGTCTCAAAAAGAATTCGCTCTTCGGCACTGAAGTAAAGCAGACGCAGGATACGATTGAACACTTCTGTGAAAAGATTGCAGCGGGTAAGAAGGTGCAGCTCACGGATGACTTTATGATCATTGCCCGCATTGAAAGCCTCATTCTTGAACAGGGACAGGAAGATGCCTTGAATCGCGCGCGAGCCTACGTCAAAGCCGGAGCGGACGGTATCATGATTCACAGCCGTAAAAAGGATCCTGCCGAGATTAATGCGTTCTGTGATGCGTTCCGTCGGGAAGATAAGACGACGCCGATCGTCGTCGTGCCGACGTCCTTTAATACGGCGACCGAAACGGAACTTGCGGGGCACGGCATTAATCTCGTGATTTACGCGAATCAATTGACGCGCTGTGCGTTCCCTGCCATGCAGAAGACGGCGGAAGACATTCTGCGGTATCACCGGGCAAAAGAAGTGGATGACCGTTTGATGTCGGTAAAGCAGATCATTACCTTGATCGATCCTTTATAAGGCAGTGATAAGTGATATGAAAGTTGAAAAATTTGTCGAAATTGTCGGGGCGGATTTTTTTACGGGAGTTCCGGATTCGCAGTTAAAGGCCTTGGCCAATTGGTGCTTGGCAACTTATGGTGAAGACCCGAAGCATCACGTGATTGCCGCCAATGAAGGAAACGCCGCGGCGTTGGCGGCGGGCTACCATTTGGCGACGGGAAAAACGCCGGTGGTCTATTTGCAGAACAGCGGTGAAGGCAATATCGTCAATCCTGCGGCAAGTCTTCTGAACGACAAGGTGTATGGCATTCCGATGATTTTCGTCGTGGGCTGGCGAGGCGAACCCGGTGTGCATGACGAGCCGCAGCATGTTTTTCAGGGGGAAGTGACGTTGCCTCTGTTGGGTGTGATGGATATCGCATCCGTGGTGATTTCCAAAGACACGACGGAAGATGAAGTTCGTGATGCGATGGCGCGGTTTCGTCCCCTGTTGTCGGCTGGGAAGGACGTGGCTTTCGTCGTGAGAAAGGGCGCTCTGACGTTTGAGGGGCAGATGACTTTCAAAAATCATCATGCTTTACGGCGGGAAGACATTATTCGTCACATAACGGCTGTTTCCGGCAATGACCCCATTATCTCAACGACGGGCAAAGCCTCCCGAGAACTTTTTGAAATTCGGGAAGCGGCTCACGCCGGACACGGACGGGATTTTCTTACGGTAGGATCGATGGGACATTCGTCTTCCATTGCCCTCGGCGTGGCGCTTCAGAAACCGAATACCACCGTTTGGTGTATCGACGGGGACGGAGCGGTCTTGATGCATATGGGGGCCATGGCCGTGGTTGGGCGTTTGGCTCCGAAAAACTTCATTCATGTCGTAGTGAACAATGAGGCGCATGAAAGCGTCGGCGGGATGCCGACGGCGGCGGATAAAACGGATCTTGCGGCTGTAGCCCGCGCCTGCGGTTATTCGCATGTTGAAACGGTGGCAGACGCAAAAGCGCTTGATGCGGCGCTCGCACGTGCCAAATCAGCTGGTGCACTTTATTTTATTGAAGTGAAATGCGCCATCGGAGCCAGAGCGGATTTGGGACGGCCGACGACCACGGCCGCTGAAAATAAAAAAGCGTTTATGGCACATCTGGCACACGGCTAAAATGACAAGATCAGACTGCAACGGAGATCGATGCACCGTTTTTGAGAAGGCGTAAGCCTTCGACCTACGAATTTCGAAAGGAAGTACCCAATGACGTTTCTTTTTGCTCCGCCTGCGCAACCCGTAATTCCCGTGCAGGACGAGCGTTATGACTTTTTTCCGATTCACCGTGTGTACGGTGCGGCGAGAAATTACGCAGCCACTTACGAAGAGCGTGATGCCAAGAAGGGATTCCGTCCGCCTCTTTTCATGAAGTCGCCGGACGTGGTGGTACCCGTGGAAGACGGTGCGACGTACCGCTGGGCGATGCCTTCGCGTACGGTGAAGATGGTGCCGGAATTTGAATTGGTGGCCTGTCTTAATAAGGGCGGACGCAACCTCACCGCCGAAGAAGCCCAAGACTGCATCTGGGGCTGGTGCGTAGGGTATGACTTTACGCGGCGTCTCGCGCCCGAAGATCGCGCGGACGGCTCCCCCTGGGATCAGATGAAGACGTTGGACGGCGGGGCTCCCGTGTCCGCCATCCGCCCGGCAACGCGTTGCCCGCTGCCGGATCCCGTCGATATCTTCCTTTATCAGAACAATCAGAAGATGCAGGTAGCGAAGACCGACCTGATGATTGCCTCGCCCGCGGAACTCATCTCGCAGATTTCTCAGTATTGGGAATTGAAGGCGGGGGACATTATTTTCACGGGGGCGCCCGTGAAAGTGCCGGAAGCGCACGTCGGAGACGTCTTTGAAGGCGGCGTGAGCGGCGTCGGTAAATTGAAGGTTGAAATCGTCGCACCGCTCTGACCGAGCCGCTGCCTCAGCAAAAAAACGCCGGCCGTCCTTTCCCATGGGGCGGTCGGCTTTTTGCTGCGGAGTACCTCCAAAAGGGTAACGACTTCGGTTTTATGGGGACCGTCAGGGGATAAAAAGCTGAAAATTGAATGGGATTCGCGCGGTGGTTCCTCAGTATTATCCCGAAGAAGTAAGTAATCCTGATTAGCTGATCTTTGCTTTATGCAAAGTTTTTGGGGGAAATTAACCTTATCTCGGGTACCGACGGTACCTTGAAGGGAGTACTGTTCGCTCTGTGTTTAGATCCCAACCTTTAAAAGGGTAATAACAAATGGCACAAGCACCTGCTTTTAAGTACGCGCCGATGTTCCAGCGCGGCAAGGACGACACGGAGTACTACCTCCTCACGAAGGAAGGCGTCTCCACGGGAGAATTCGAAGGGAAGACCATTGTGAAGGTGACACCTGAAGCGCTGACGCTTCTTGCGAACACCGCCTTCCGTGATGTGAACTTCCATTTGCGTCGCAAGCACAATGAAATGCTCGCGAAGATTCTGAAGGATCCGGAAGCGAGCGAAAACGACAAGTTCGTCGCTCTCACGTTCCTCAGAAACGCCGAAGTGGCTGCCAAGGGTCAGCTTCCCTACTGCCAGGACACCGGTACGGCCATCATTCACGGTGAAAAGGGGCAGCAGGTGTGGACGGGCTTCTGCGATGAAGAAGCGCTCTCGCTCGGTGTCTACAAGACCTACACGGAAGAAAACCTCCGCTATTCCCAGAACGCTCCGCTTTCGATGTACGAAGAAGTGAACACGAAGTGCAATCTTCCTGCTCAGATCGACATCGAAGCTACCGAAGGCGACGAATACCAGTTCCTTTGCGTGGTGAAGGGCGGCGGCTCTGCCAATAAGAGCTATCTCTACCAGGAAACGAAGGCGGTTTTGAATCCCGCCAAACTCGTTCCCTACCTCATCGACAAGATGAAGACTTTGGGTACCGCGGCTTGTCCGCCGTACCACATCGCCTTCGTCATCGGCGGAACGTCCGCGGAAAAGACGATGCTCACGGTGAAGCTCGCCTCGACGAAGTTCTACGACAACCTTCCCACGACGGGCGATGAAACGGGCCGCGCTTTCCGCGATCTCGAACTCGAAAAGAAGCTCTTTGAAGAAGCCTGCAACATCGGCCTCGGTGCTCAGTTCGGCGGCAAGTACATGGCGCATGACATCCGCGTCGTTCGTCTGCCTCGTCACGGCGCGAGCTGCCCGATCGGCATGGGCGTGAGCTGCTCGGCGGACCGCAACATCCTCGCCAAGATCAACAAGGACGGTATCTGGATTGAAAAGCTCGATACGAATCCGGGTGAATTGATCCCTGAAGAATATCGTAAGGCGGGTGAAGGCGAAACGATCAAGATCGATCTTAACCAGCCGATGAAGGCGGTTTGCGCCGAATTGACGAAGTACCCGGTTGCGACGCGCGTGTCTCTGTCCGGTACCATCATCGTGGCCCGCGACATTGCGCATGCCCGCATGAAGGAACTCCTTGACCAGGGTAAGGAACTGCCGCAGTACGTGAAGGATCACCCGATCCTCTACGCAGGTCCCGCCAAGACCCCGGCCGGTATGCCGTGCGGCTCCATGGGTCCGACGACCGCCAACCGTATGGATCCGTACGTGGATCTCTTCCAGGAACACGGCGGCTCCATGGTGATGATCGCCAAGGGTAACCGCACCCAGGTGGTGACGGACGCCTGCAAGAAGCACGGCGGCTTCTACCTCGGCACGATCGGCGGTGTGGCTGCGGTGCTCTCTCAGAGCTCGATTAAGAGCATCAAGTGCATCGAATGGCCGGAACTCGGCATGGAAGCCGTCTACCAGATCGAAGTGGAAGACTTCCCGGCCTTCATCCTCGTCGATGATAAGGGCAACGACTTCTTCAAGCAGATTAAGCCCCGTTGCCAGATCTGCGCGAAGTAACGGCGCATGCGGTCTGAGCCTTAAACGCTCGGACTGACGAAGCGGCCGACGGACTTCTCTTACGAGAGAACGGACGTCGGCCGTTTTTGTATGTTGAGGCCGTACAATCCTCCCGTCTTTTTCTCCGTCGGTTTCTCCTATGCTGCATACGGTCTTCAGTAATTCCTACGAAGTGCTCCGAGAGGCGCTTCTCATCAACGTGCATTCGGATAACGAAGGACGGCAGAACCCTGTGTCGCTTTTTAAGCCGACGGAAGTCGTCGTACCGTCGGAAGCCGTAGCGGACGCCCTGCGGCGCTTTATGGCGGATCGCGACGGCATTTGCGCGGGGGTGGCCTTTAAGTCGATCGGTTCCTGGTTTATTAAATTCGGACGCCCTTTGATCGGGATGGGGGAAGCGGGGAGCGAACTTGAATTTCTTATCTGGCGTATTCTCACGACCCCTGAATTTGCCGCGAGGTTTGACCGGCTCGCGTTTTACCTGAAGGACAAAACGCCGACGGAACGCTACAGCTTTGCGATGCACGTAGCGGCCGTATTTTCCCGGTATGCCACGTATCGGCTTGATTGGGTGCTGCAGTGGATGGGAGTGAAGGCGGAAACGGATTTTCCGGCAGACGACCGTACCGCTCGGGAAACGGGGGCATTGCAAGCGCATCCCGACTATGCTTGGCAACGGGCCTTGTGGCAGGAATTGCGTCGCTCCTTATCCGAAGAACACGCCGCCGAAGACTTACGAAACCTCGCCCGTATTGAAGATAAGATGACGAAGGCTGGGGAAGCGAACCGCGGGGAAACCGTCCATATCTTCATGCCCTTTGCACTGCCCCCCCTGATTCTGCCGATGTTGAAAAAAATAGCCGAAGGGGAACTTGCGGACGCAGCGGACGTGTATCTCTACCTTTTGAATCCCTCGCGGGAATACTGGTACGAGTCTGTGCCGAGGGGGGCCGGGGATTGGAAGACGGACGGCGAGTCGGAAGCCGTCCTTGCATATCTGCGGCGCAACGCGGCGAGTACCCGTGCCGTCATCGAGCGCGTTTATGCGTTTTTAAATACGGAGTCGGCGGTGCCCTTGATCGGCGTCGAACCTGAAGATACGCCGGACGGGGAAACGAATGTTTCGGCGGTAACGACGACGGGGGCTTTTGATCCGGTGGTGCAGCGCCTGCAGACATTGAAACTCGCGACCGAGCTGGATACGGAGAGTTATTTCGTCGAACCGGGAAATACGACGCTCTTAAGGTCTCTTCAGACGGCTTTTTTGGCGCTTGACGAGTATGCAGCGAACGACGCGGATCTCACGGACGGTTCGGTCACCGTGTGTGCGGCGCCGGGGCGACTACGGGAAGTAGAAAATCTTGTCGATTGGATGCAGTCCGTGTTGGCGGCCGGCGATGTCCGCCCGGAAGATATTCTCGTCGTAACGCCTGATATTGATGCGGCTGCAGGCGTTATTGAAGCCGTGATGAGCGCGCAGCCCGCCGAGCGTCGTATTGCCTGGACGGTGTTGTCGCCCGCGTCGGGGGCGGAAGCCCTTGCTGTCGCCTCTTGGGAAAAGTTGGTGAAGTTTTTGTTTTCCCGTGCGGAGATGGCTGCCTTTGAAGCGTGGCTTGAGTTGCCGCTCGTTTTGAAACGCTGGTCGATGACGGCCTCGGACTTAGCGGTGATTCACACGTGGCTCACCGCCGGCGGCTACCGCTTCGGGTTGTCCGACGACCACGTGGCGGCACTGGCCGCAAAAAATCCCGCGGAAGACACGGATACGGACGGCACCCTCATGAAGGCGCTGGAACGCCTTACGCTCGCCTTCTTTTATGACGATGCGGTGCCGTCGGTGTTCGGGGACTTGACGGCGGCGGACGGTGCCGGTTGGCAGGACGGCGTGGTCGAAAACGCGGCGCTTTTTGAACGTTTTGCCGTTTTGACCGAAGCGCTTGAAGAAAAACGGCGGATTTTGGCCGACATGGGCGACGACGTGCCGCCTGACAAGATCCGGTCATTTCTATCTTCTTTGGCCGCGGAATTTTTGGATTTCAGCGACGTGCCGCAGGCCAAAATGGCGATTGAAACGTCGCTTACCGCCGTGACGGAGACATTGAAGCGCACGTTGGGGCGGGACGCGAAGGTTGCGCCCGATGTTTTTGCAAAGTCCGCATGTGCCCATGTGGCGGAAACGGCGTCGCACCGAACACCGTCGGGCGTCACGTTTGCCGGTATGGCGGCGTTTCGGGGACTCCCCTTTAAAGCGGTGGCAATCCTGGGGTTGGATCGGGGGAGCGCTTTTCCGGGATTAAACCGCACGGAAGAATTCGACCTGATGGCGGCCGGGCGTGAAAACGGCGTGACTGCCCGCCGCGGGGATCGCGACAGCCGGATGGATAACCGCAACATTTTCTTTGATTTGCTGCTTGCCGCCCGTGAAAAATTCTTCGTGTCGTATTCCGAAGGGTACGAAAAGGGGCAGACGATGCCGCCCTCGGTCGTCGTGGATGATTTTTTGGCGTTTGTGGCGGCCGTGACGGGAGACGAGCGTGCGGCGGAGAAACTGACGGTGAAGGTGCCGATGACGGTGATGAGCCGCAGAAACTTCGCGGGGGTTGCCGAGGGAGGTCGCCCTTGGCTCAGTACGGACGCCATGTTGCTCTCTGCCGTCAACGCCGCGCAAAAGGCGGGCTTTTCCGAAGCGGAACCCGTGTTTGCCGAAGGGGCTTCGGTGCTTCTGGAAAATGAAACGACGGTCGGCGCGGATATTCTGGTGAAATACTTCAATGATCCGGATCGCTTTGTGCTGCGCCGGATGGGAATTACGGCAGAGGATGATGAGACGGACGACGCGTCCGTCGGAGCGGCACTCGCCGCGGCGGACGATCCGCTCACGAAGTCCCTGCGCCAGAGGCGGACAGCCGAGATGGCGTTGACGGGGGTTCCCAAAGAGGCGGTGACGGCTGCTGCGGCTAAAGATCCCGTGAACGGGGCGCCGGGTATCCGGGAAACGGTACTTAACGAGGAGATTGATCGGGTGTATGACGCCGTGGCCCTCTTTAAAAATTGGCAGCCGGCAGGTGACATCGCGTCGGTCGTGGTTCCGGTGAAAGACCTGACGCGTGTTAAGGAAATTCGTTTTCCGGCGATGCGTCTGTATCGTGCGGAAGGGAAAGACACGCCCTTTGCGGCCTTTATGACGTTCAGCAATTCCGAACGGCGGAGACTGCGGCTGATGCAGTGTCTGAGAAATGCCCTGCTCCCGGCGGAGCATCTGGAAATGCGGTTTGTGGCGGCGGACGACAAAACGGAAACGCTGACGGCGGAAGCGCCGGAGATGGGTGACGAGGAAGCGCAGACGGCGACCGATGTGTGGCTGCGGCTTTTTGATGCGCTTGCCGTTGCGGCAGACGTCGTCCCGAGCTCCGCGGACGCGCAGACGGGGACGCTGCGGGCGCCGGGGCGGCTTTTGTGGCGCGGTGAAAACGAGCGGGCGATGTCGGATGACGCGCAGGCTTTCCAAGAGGCGTATCGAACGTTTTTGGAGCTGCCGTCGGAAGATGATGAACTTTCGGCGTGGGCAGCGAAAAAGGCGAAGGCGCTCGAAACGATGGTCAACGCCGCGGGCGTTCTGCTCGCAGCGGTACGGTGAACGATTCGAATCAAGGCAACGTATGACGACAGACACTTTGGCAGCTTTTGATGCCGTAACGACGCCGCTTGACGGGGAACTCGTGATTGAAGCGAGTGCGGGTACGGGAAAGACCTGGTCACTCACGCGGATCGTGCTGCGGCTCGTGGTGGAAAAAGGGATGCCGATCGGCCGTATTCTGCTTGTGACATTTACCAAAGCCGCGACGGCCGAATTGGCGGCGCGCATGAAGGAACTTCTGACGGCGGCGTTGAGCGCGGTACGTGGTGAAACGGACGCCGGGGAATTTGCGCCGTTTTTGGCGGCCTGGGCTGCGCAGGGGGTTACGGCAGAGACGGCGGCCAAGCGCTTGTCGGCCGCCGTGGACAATTACGACGATGCGGCGGTTTACACGATCCACAGTTTCTGCCAAAGGACGTTGCGTGACTGCGTCTTTTCTCAGGGGGGCGACTTTGACGTGACGCCGGGCGATACGACGCCGTGGTTAAAGCAGACGGTGGACGAATTCCTGCGTCGGGAAGTCCAGGCCGCCGAATCTGACGAGGTGAAGCGGCGTTTGTTGGCGGGGGAATGGGAGTCGATTTTGAGAAAACTCGCCGTGCTCCCCACGCAGAAATCGCCGGATCTGCGGTTGAAGTCGGACGTCGTAGCGACCAAAAAGAAAAAGGGCGCGACGGACGAAGATGAAGCCGTGCCAATCGCTTTGCAGGCGGCGCTCAAACGCTTTATGGCGGAAGCCCCGAAGCGCTTTGCGGGATTAAAGCACGAAGCGGGGATCGAAGGGTTTGACGACATGCTGACGTCAATGGACGCAGCTCTTGCGAACGACGATTTTGCTTCCGTCGTACGGGGCCGGTTTGACGCCGTCCTGATCGACGAATTCCAAGATACCGACAGCCTGCAGTACAGCATTTTTCGCCGGCTCTTCATGACTGTGCCGGGGGTGCCTGCCACCTTGGTTTTCGTGGGAGACCCGAAGCAGTCCATCTACAGCTTCCGTTCGTCGGACGTGACGGTTTATAACGCTGCCGTCAAGGACGTGGGACACACGCTGCAGCTCACTGACAATTGGCGCAGTCACCCGACGCTGGTGGCGGCCGTGAACGCGTTTTTTGCGGAGACGGAGGGGCGGCGGCCGTTTTTAACGGAGGCCATCCGTTTCAGTCCGGTGGAAGGAAAGGCGGCAAAAGCACCCTTGATGAAAGATGGGGCGCCGCTTCCGGTGTTTGAAATTTGGAAAACCGATGCGGCGGGGCGCTGTACGTCCGCCGGGGCGAGCGACACGATGGAAGCCGAGTGGGCCGCCGAAGATATGGCGCAACTGTTGGCAGGCGGCACCACGCTGGATGATCGGTCGCTCAAGCCCTCGGACATCGCGATTCTGGTGCGGGATCGTCGGGCCGCAGAACCCGTGGTAGAGGCTCTTGCCCGACGAGGGCTTCGCGTTCTGTGGCGCGGCAACCGCGACGACGTTTATACGCACGAAGCGGCACGGGATATGCTCGCCGTGTTGCGGGCTGTGGAATCGCCGAAAGACCGCAGCCTTTTGGCGACGGCGCAGGCAACGCGTTTGTTCGGTCGATCGCTCGAAGCCATTCGGGCGGGGCTCTCCGAGCGGATTGAGGACAGTCTTCTTTTGAAGACCCTTGCGGAGCGCTTCCAAAAAGGGGGCGCCGCCGCACTTTTTGCGGAACTCGCGGCCGCCCGGCGCGTGCAGGAGCGGCTCCTTCCGACCCGAGACGGCATGCGGTATCTCGCGGATATGGCGCAGATGACGGAAATCCTCCATGAGCGGGGCCGCACGCATTCCACGTTGTCGGGCCTCATTCGCCGCGTGGAAGCTGAACGCGAGGAACCGGTGGGCGACGAAAGCGATCGGACGCCGCGGGTGGAAAGCGACGAGGATCTCATCAACGTGCAGACGCTGCATTCAAGTAAAGGGCTCGAGTACCCGGTGGTGTATCTCGTGGGTGCCGCGAAACCGCCCAAGGCAACCAAATCCGCGGTATTTCATGTGCATGACGCGACGCAGGATTATTGGTGCGTTGATGTGGATGCGATGAAAGACGAAGAAGTCGGCGACTGCGCGCTGGAAACCTTACAGGAAGCGGTGCGGTTGCTCTACGTCGGCATGACGCGGGCATCCCGTCGCTTGGTGTTGCCGATGTTTTTCACGGAAGGAAAAAAGGGCAATGCCACGAGCTACCGCTGTGCCAATCCGACCGTGATGGCGCTTTGGGGCAACGTCGGTATCCGTAAATCCACGGAAGCTACCGCTCAGGCGGATGCCGTTTTGGAAAATCTTCAGGTTCGGTTGGCAGAACTTCCGCCGGAACTTGTGCGGGTGCGTGAAATGAACCGCGACGAAGCGGTGCCGGTGACGGAAGTCGCAGCCGCTGCGGACGAAACCCGCTTGGTTGCGGCGCCGGGACGGGCCTACTACCCCACGGTGAAGCTCTCGAGTTTCTCCGGCATCATGCGAAGCCGCACGGAAACACCGGCACTTGCGGGGGCCGAAGGTGCCCCCGACGAAAATGACGAAGCGGAAACGGTACCGGAAGACGACGTTGAGACGACGGTGAAGCCGGACGCGCCGGCGTTTGATCCTGCGCGTCTGAGGGGGCCGGACGTGGGGACGTTCCTGCACGAAATCATGGAAAAGGCGGATTTTTTGACGGAGGAGGGGCGCTCTGACTTGATCGAGCGAATGATCCGAAAGTACGCCTCCATTTTTCCCGAAGAAAACCGCGACGACTGGGAAGCCGTTTGGCGCACCTACATTGAGACCATGATGCGTGCCGTTTTGTCGGCACCTTTGACGAAAGGTCTGACGCTCTCGGAGATTTCCCGGGAAAAACGAGCGTCCGAATGGCCGTTTACGATGAGTACGGGAACTGGCGGGTGCCCCGATACGACGGCGTTGGCGCGGCTTTTAGCCCGATGGCCGAAGTATGACGTGGGGAGGCTCGATCCCGTACGGCTTCAGGGGTACCTTACCGGGACGGCCGACCTTCTGTTTGAATGGAACGACCGCTTTTATCTCGTGGATTGGAAGAGCAATGTGGCAGGCAACGGACATCCGGAGGACTATACCGAGGAAGCCATGGACGCCGTCATGCGCGAACACGGCTATCGCCTGCAGTATCTCATTTACCTCACGGCGTTCTGTCGCTTTTTGGCGCAGCGCTTCGGAGAAACGTTTGAAGCGGCCTACGATCGGGTGGGCGGTGCCTTTTACGTCTTTCTGCGCGGTGCGGGCGAGGGGAGTCCCACGCAGGGAATTGTGCGGGATCGGCCGCCCGTGGAACTCTTATCGGCTTTAAATGATTTCTTTGCGAGAGGTGAGGTGCTCTGATGAATCCCGCGAATGATGAGAAACTCACCGAAAAGGCGTGGCTTGCCATGGGAGCGGCCCTCCTGCGGACGGCGGAGCGCAACGGTGCCGTGCTCACGGATGAAGCTCGTACGCAATTTCAGTCGGCCATGACGGCGTTGGCGCAAGCCGATACGGAAAAAAGCGTTTGTGCCGCGCTGCCCGCGACGGACGAGGCGGTATTGGAAGTGTGGAAGGCGGCGGGGTTGCTGGCTGAAAACGAAAAGGCCGGAACGCCGCTCGTGTTAGATCGTGATGAGGTGCGTCACCGGCTCTACACCTCGCGGCAGTTTGCGGAAGAAGCGGAGTTGGCCCGGAGGTTTGTTCGGGCAGCCGCGGCCCCCGAGAAAGCCGTCGCCATGCCTGAATCACTTGAAACCGCGTTCCGTGAACGGGATCGGTCGTTTTTTGAGCGATCTCGGGAGGCGGAGGACGCCGTAAAACGACAAGAATGGGCGGCCGGCGTCGAGCGGCAGTACGACGCCGTGAAGCGGGCGCTGACGCATCGCTTTTCCGTCATTACGGGCGGGCCCGGTACTGGGAAGACGTCCACGGTGGTGCGCATTCTGACGACGCTTTTGGTGACGGCGGGGCGCGACCTCAGAATGGTTCTCACGGCCCCCACGGGGAAAGCCGCAGGGCGTATGCTGGAAGCCGTGGAAGAAGAGTGCCGCGCGGTGCCGGCGCTTTATGCGCCCGTCGTTCGGGCGTTGGAAGAAAAACGCATCACGGCGCAAACGATTCATCGACTCCTTTTGACCCCCACGGAAAGTGGGGAAAAACCGTCGGAAGCGTCGCCCCTGACAGCGGATGTGCTCGTCGTGGACGAAGCGAGCATGATCGATCAGCGATTGGCGCTGCGCCTGATGCGCGTTACGGATCCGACGGTGACGCGCGTAGTGTTCTTGGGGGATAAATATCAGTTGGCGGCCGTGGGGCCTGGGTCGGTTTTCGCGGATTTGACGGCGACTACCGGGCCGTTGTCGGGCGTAGTGACGGAATTTACCTACAGTTTCCGTTTTGGGGATACATCTTCGATCGGGTGCGCGGCCCGCGCCGTGAATCAGGGGGACGCAGATACGGCGTTAGTAAATCTTCCTGCCGTTACGAAATTTGCGGCGAAGGACTTTAAAGGGGGCGAAGAAGCGACGGGGCGAGCCTATTCACGGGATCGGACGCCCCCGGTGGAAAAGCGCCTCGCGGATTGGATCGGTGCGGCGCTGCCGGACTTTATGGCAGCGGTCGAAAAGCGACGGAATGTTCATGAAGCGCGCGATCTCACTGAACGGGAGACGCGGCGGCAGTTAGACGAAGCCATGCTGACGGCGTTTAACGAGAGCCGACTGCTCTGCGCACAGCGCCGGGGGAGAAACAGCGTGACGACGGTGAATGCTTTCGTGGCTCAGAAAGTGAGGGAAGCCGCCCGCGCGCGGCCCGACGACGAGTTTTACGTGGGGCGCATCATCATCGTGCGTGCCAACGACAGGGCGACTGAACTCTTTAACGGTGACGTCGGCGTGGTGACGTACGCGGAAAACGGGGCGGGGTGCGACGTCTTCTTCGGTGACCGCTACGTGCCGGCGGCTTTGCTTCCTTCGCATGACACGGGGTTTGCGCTCACCGTGCATCAGTCGCAGGGGTCGCAGTTTACGTCGGTGGCCGTGGTGCTTTCGGACGATCCGGCTTCGGCCCTTACGACGCGCGAACTTCTTTATACCGGCATTACCCGAGCCAAAAAACGAGCGGTAGTGTTTGCGTCGGAAAGGGTGATCCGTAAAGCCGTCGCCACGCCCGTGCGCCGCTTGGGTGGTATGGCCAAGCGCCTTTCGGAAGCGAGGGCTTTTGTGGAACAACAGGAAGGTTGAAGGGCGTCTCCGGAAAATTAATGGCGGTTGCCGTGAAAGCCAGCTTTCACGACCTGCCTATCGGCGAGTGATCCCAAAAACATTTTTTCGAAGTATCTTGACATCTTCCGGTGGCCGCGGGACTTCGGCAGATTTTTGACAACGGAGTACGTCAAGGTTTTGGCATCGCTTTCAGCAAAAAGCTCGGTGTGGTGAAATTGGAAAGGTTGACGGGCGATATGTAGGCGGCGGGACTTGTCACCAGAATGCAACAAAGCCGTGAAAAAATCACGAAATAACGTCGGATGAACGTAAACGCGGAAACATTTGCGGAAACATCCGCTAAACTCAGAAAGTCTCATTAACCGGGGAACGCCATTTTCAGAGCGCCCCGTTTACTTCAGGAGTCGAGCTTTGAATAAATTCACCACTTTGACCGCAGCCCTGGCCGCTGCGACGATGACGGTTTCCTTTGCGGCGTCGGCTGCGGACACGGACGCGCTTTTAAAGGCGGCGCAGAAAGAAGGAGCCGTGAGTTCCGTCGGTATGCCCGATACTTGGGCTAACTGGGTCGGCACCTGGAAGGATCTGCAGAAGCTCGGAATCAAGACGCAGGACACGGATATGTCCTCTGCCGAAGAAATCTCCAAGATGATCGCCGAAGGTGAAAACGCGACGGCCGACATCGGGGACGTGAGCTTTGAATTCGGCGAATTCGCCATGCGCAAGAAGATCACGATGCCCTACAAGCCCTCCACCTGGGATCAGATTCCGGGATGGGCGAAGGATAAGGACGGTCACTGGTGCTTGAGTTACACCGGCACGATCGCCTTCATCATCAATAAAGAACTCGTGAAGAATCCCCCGAAGAGCTGGAATGATCTTTTGACGGGTACCTACCGCGTGTCGGTGGGGGCCGTGGGATCGGCGGCTCAGGCCAATTACTCCGTGCTCGCCGCTGCGATGGCGATGGGCGGGGACGAAAAGAACCTCAATCCCGCGTACGACTTCTTTGCGAAGATCGCCAAGCAGGGACGCCTTTCGATGGTCGACCCCGTGGTGGCTAACCTTGAAAAGGGTGAAGTCGAAGTCGGTATGCTTTGGGACTTCAATGCCCTTAATTACCGTGATCAGATCGACCGCAGCCGCTTTGACGTGGTGATTCCCGCCGAAGGCAGCGTCACGTCGGGCTACACGACGATCCTCAATAAGTACTCCAAGCACCCGAACGCCGCGAAATTCGCCCGCGAATACATCCTGTCCGACCAGGGGCAGATCAATCTCGCGGGCGGTTATGCCCGTCCCATCCGTGCGAAGTACATCAATATGCCTGCGGACGTGAAGTCGAAGATGCTTCCGGAAGAACAGTACAAGAACACGAAGCCCATTTCGAACTTCGCCGCCTGGACGAAGACGAGTTCGCGTCTGTCCCGTCAGTGGCAGTCCAAGGTTTCGATCTACATGAAGTGATTCGAAATCACGCCGTTTTATACGGTGAAGTGTTTTCGGAAACCCCGGTTGTGAGTTCTTCAGAGAAGGCGGCCGGGGTTTTTCTTTTCGGTGAGCGAGAAAAAGTCGGTGCTCCCGCGTGCGAGCGGTGGACAGGCTCGTTAGAATACGGACTCAGTTCGTTTTTTCAACATCAACGGATAAAGTGACCGTGAGTTTTTTAAGTAAGAGCGCCGGCGGAACGGAAGGTTTCGTCAAACATGCGCTCCTCATGCTGCCCTTTGCGGTGGTGTTTCTGGCTTTCCAGATCGTTCCGATGATCTGGGTGATCGTCAATTCTCTGTATGTGGAAGAGGATGAAATCTGGGGGCTCGGAAACTATGTGGAAATTCTCTCGGATCCGTTCTTCCTGCAGAGTTTCACGAATTCCCTGTGGCTTTCGTTCTGGAGCTCCTTGGTAGGGCTCTCCATTGCGTCTTTTGCAGCAGCAAGTCTCAATAAGGTCTCAAGTCGGGTACGCGATTGGATGGTGAGTTTCACCAATATGACGAGTAACTTTTCGGGCGTCCCCTTGGCCTTTGCCTTCATCATCATCCTGGGGTTCAACGGCTCGATTACGCTTCTTTTGAAAGATTTGGGAATCATTGAAAAATTCAATGTTTACGGCATTGAAGGGCTTTTTCTCATCTACACCTACTTCCAAATTCCGTTGGGTATCCTTCTGCTTTTTCCGGCTTTCACCGCTTTGAAGCCTGAATGGGAAGAGGCTGCGCGCACTATGGGCGCGACGCGTCTGCAGTACTGGGTGAAGGTAGCGATCCCGGTGTTGTTGCCCGCTCTTTTGGGGACTTTCACGATTCTTTACGCCAACGCCATGGGGGCGTACGCGAGTGCCTACGCGTTGACCGTCGGTAATTACAACTTGGTGACGATCCGCATCGGTCAGCTTGTCGTGGGCGATATCTTCTTCCAGCCCAATCTGGCGGCGGCGTTGTCGGTGCTTCTCATCATCATCTTGGGTTTTGTCGTGGCTGTCTATCGCTGGCTATTGAGGAGGTCTTACCATGCGGCTTAAGTTCACGAGCGAAATGTGGCACCGCTCGGTGATTGCCGTGGTGGCGCTCGTGTTGGCGCTGCCGATCGTGGCGACCGTGATGTATGCCTTTGCGACGAGTTGGGGCGCGACGATTCTGCCGGACGGCTTTACGCTGAAGTGGTTCGAGCGTCTTCTCACGGATCCTCGGTTTCTTGCGGCGCTGGGGCGAAGCCTTCTTATTTGCTTTGCGACCTTGATCGTTTCGACGCTTTTGGTGCTCCCTCTCATCTTTGCGGTTTTCTATTATTTCCCGAAATTAAAGGGCGTGATGGAAGTTCTCATCATTCTTCCCTTTGCCGTGCCGCCCGTGGTATCGAGCGTGGGGCTCCTGCAGATGTTTGCGGGGGATCCGTTCCCGATCGTGGGAACGCCGTGGATTTTGATCGGTACTTACTTCACGATTACGGTGCCCTTCATGTATCGGGCGCTTGCTAACGGTATGGCAGGGATCAATCTGCGGGATTTGATCGATGCCGCGCACCTTCTGGGCGTCGGGACGTTTTCTGCGTTCATGCGCATCATTCTGCCGAACTTGAACCGCGCACTCTTGGCGTCGCTTTTCATCAGTTTCTCCTTCCTCATGGGCGAATTCGTGTTTGCCAACATGCTCGTGGGGACGCGGTACGAAACGCTGCAGATTTACCTTTACACGAAGCGCATGACGAGCGGGCACTTAAATGCCGCCATTGTGTCTGCGTACTTCTTTTTAACGCTCGTTCTCACGTGGGCGGCCATGTATTTGTCCCGCAGCAAGCGTGAGGAAAACATTACTGAAGAGTAAGGTCTTTAATCATGACGATGCCTTTTGTCTCAGTCCGTTCGCTCGCGAAGCATTTTGGTTCGACGCGGGTGTTTGAAGACCTGAATTTCAATATTGAACGCGGGGAATTCATTACCCTTCTGGGCCCCTCGGGCTGCGGTAAGTCGACGTTGCTGAGGTGCCTCGCAGGCCTTGAAATGCCCGACTCCGGTACGATCAGCGTGGACGGTGAGGATCTTACGAATACAAAGGCCCAGAAACGCAACATCGGGATGGTGTTTCAGAGTTATGCGTTGTTCCCCAACATGACGGCCCTGGAAAACATCGCGTTCGGCCTCAAGATGGCGAAGATGGCGCCGGATGTGATCGAAAAGCGCGTCAAGGACGCCGTCGCTTTGGTGGAATTGGCAGGAAACGAAAAGAAGTATCCACATCAGTTGTCCGGCGGCCAAAAGCAGCGCGTGGCGTTGGCGCGCGCTTTGGTGACGGAGCCCCGCATCCTATTGCTTGATGAACCGCTCTCGGCCTTGGATGCCCGCATCCGTCGCAACCTTCGCGAGCAGATTCGTTCCATTCAGAAGGATCTTCATCTCACCACGATTTTTGTGACGCATGACCAGGAAGAAGCGATGACGATCAGTGACCGTATCTTCCTCATGAATAAGGGGGAAATCGTGCAGAGCGGGACGCCCGAAGAGGTGTACCTGCACCCCGCGGACGAATTTGCGGCACGATTCATCGGTTCTTACAACCTCCTTTCGGCGGATGAAGCGCGACGCTTGATTGGGTTTGATTCCGACGCGAAGCTGATCGCCGTACGTCCTGAATCGGTGTTCGTGAAGGAAGACCGCGGGACGTATCCTTCGACGTGCTCGCAGCCTGTGACGGGGAAGGTAGTGAACCATCAGCTCTTAGGGAATGTCATTCGCTACCGTATTGCGGTGGATTCGACGGTGTTGACGGTCGATGTGATGAACCGTTCAAGCGCCAGGCTTTATGCCCCCGAAAGTTCGGTGCAGTTGCTCTTTAACATGGCGGAAGTGCGGCCGCTCCTCAAATAAATCTGCACAGGGCTTTCTCAAGGGAAGCCGGGGAGGAAAAGGATGGGCGGCTCGGTGGAAAGAAGGCCGCCTATTTTGTTATCTGAGCGTATTTCTATTCCTACTGTGTGTGACACACGTGGCTGACATCAGCGAGAAAAAAAGCCGGTACGGAAAACAATGTCATCTGAGCCTCAGGCCACTGCCTGCCGCAAAACCACGCCCAACCGCCCCTTCTGGGCTGGGTCAGTTTTCGTGTCGTTTTGTGGGTCACTTTTCTTGTCGCTTGACAAAAATTCGGCATACTCGGTGTTTGCTATGCTCAACACCGAACATCGGATCACGCCGCAGTAAGTCTGGCAATATGACGTTTGACTTCCTCCTCGCCCTGAAGGACGAGGATTCCCTACTGAGTCACGGGGCAAGCCTCGTGATCTCTTCGATGGGT
>UQUM01000031.1 GCA_900544255.1 uncultured Sutterella sp. | reverse complement strand
ATTTGTGTGATCGTAAAATATTGTCATTTCGTATGTGGCGATGGCATTGAGTTTGTGGATCCGTCAGAGCTGCTTGATAGTACGGTGTATCGGGAACTTCGACTCGATACCAGTGCTTTCTCCAAACTACGGCAGAAAGTGAGGGTTTCCAAATAATTTCGTGATTGTCAGTACCGGAAATAGTGCGAACACAGCGGTTGGCAGTTTTATAACGAGGCATTCCGCCATGACGGAAGAGAAGGTTTTCAATCGCTCGCCAGACATTGACACCGATACACTGAGCTTCATGAGCCCCTAATTCAGGGCGGTTCATGCCTTTACGGTGATTATTGGCGATAGTGCGCAAACCGTTTTGAGTCAGTTGATATTTTTTGGCGACCTTCCCGAAGAGCTGATTTCTTTGTTTTCCGGCAGGTAGGGAGCGAGCTAAACGCCAGTCGGCGTCTTGTCGCATACGCTGTAGGCGCCCTCGGGCGGTGCGGATAGTGGCGTTGGTAATTTGGGTGGCACAATCGAATGCTTTTTTCAGACGACGATTGTCCTCATCACTTGTAATGATTCGGAGTTTGACGACGAAAAAGCCTTCAGATCCCATGAAGGGAACTCCTTGTGACAGAGCCCACAGAAAAGGAAAATGGCAGGGATGGAAGGATTCGAACCTTCGAACTGTCGGAATCAAAATCCGATGCCTTAACCGCTTGGCGACATCCCTGACACTTTTTCTCCGACTCGTTTGAGATCGCTTACGGATCAGAGCCAGTGAAAAAGCGGATGCTGAGGCTGAATTGTAGCAAGCCATCCCTGCATACCGGCAGGGACGTCCGTTGAAACGGCGTCGTCAACGGCAAGAAGCTTAAAGACAGCCGAACCGGAACCGGTCATTTGGGCGCCGTCGCCCAAGTGAGCGAGGGCCGATTTCGTTTCCGCATTGCGGCGGAGAACGACGGGTTCCAGGTCGTTTCGACCGAAGGGACGAGGCCACTGAGCCGCGATTTCGGACGAAAGACTCGCTATTTTCAAGGAAGAAGTGTCCCTTGTCAAGCCGGGGTCGGCAAAGATGCCGGCGGTGGACGTGGCAACGGAGGGCATGATGAGAAGCACGTTGCCCGCGGGCAGGGCGATCGGCGTCTGTTTTTCGCCGATGCCGGTGACGAACGCCGTTTCGCCGAAAATAAAGAACGGAACGTCGGCCCCTAGGGTTTCGGCGACGTCAATGAGTTCTGCGCGGGTAAGTCCCAATCGGTACCAGCGGTTAAGTGCGATGAGCGTCGTTGCGGCGTCGCTGGAGCCGCCCCCCATGCCGGCCCCTGACGGGATGCGTTTCGTGACGTCGATCGTGAGGTCAAAGGTGCGGCCTGTGTGTTGCTCCAACGCCCGAACGGCTCTGACGCAGAGATCTTTTTCCGGATGCTCGGCCATGTCGCCCGTACGCACGACGCCGGTGCCGGGGGCACCGCGGGTGAAAGTGAGAGTGTCGGTCAGCGTCACCATAAAGAAAACGCTTTCCAAGAGGTGATAGCCGTCGGGGCGTCGCCCCACCACATGCAGAAAAAGGTTGAGTTTGGCGGGCGCCGGGACGGTGATGCTTACAGCGTCGTTTTCGGGCAACGGTACCGGTGGAATCAGGGTATTGACGGGCAGAAAATCGGACATAACGGGATCAAGCGGCGGAAACGGTTTCTTTTTCGACGGTCATCGTGAGGTTGAGGCGCTGCAGGGCATCGGCTCGGCCGAGTTTTAATACTGCGGGGCGTCCGCCGGCAGGCGACGCGGTGTAGGTAACACTCCAGCCGCTCTGCGTAAACGAACCGGCCGCCGTGCGTGTGAAGGGGATTCTAGGGGAGGGAATCCCATCCAACCAAGCTGTAAAAACGGCAATCGGCAGGTCAAAACCGAAAGTGCTCTGCATCAGCTGAGTTTCGGTCGGTGCCGTTAGGTCGGGATGGCCGCCGCGTTCGACGCGGGCTTCCGACGGGGTGACGGTAACTTTGCCGAGAACGCCGTTTAAGGGGGACAGAATGACGAGCTCGTAAACGTCGCCCGTTGCCGTCAGACGGTATTTGCCGGCCGCGGTCTGGACATTCTCAGCGCCGGCGGCCCGAAGTGAGAATCGCCCGGAAAAGCGGCGAGTGCCGACGGGGCCGGTGAGCGTGGTGCAGCCGGCGAGCAAAAGGGCCGCAGCGGTCAACAGAAAACGGCGGTTCATGGGGTGTCCTTATCGGCGGCGTTCAGGCGTTTTAAAAGACGCTGTGCCGTGAGGTTGTCCGGAGAATTCTTGAGAACGAGTGAGAGCATCTTGCGGGCTTCGTCGGGCTTGCCGTTGACGATCAGCACTTCCGCCAGATGCAGGGCAATGTCGACGTCGGGCTGCAGTCGGAAGGCGTCCCGAAGGTAGGTTTCGGCTTCCCGGGGCTTTCCTTCTTTAAACCGAAGCCACCCCATGGAATCCGTGATGAAACCGTCTTTGCCTTCGGACAATTCCATGGCGCGTTCGATGTGGCGCCCCGCTTCCGCAAGGTGCATGTCGTTTTCAAGCCACATGTACCCCAGGGCGTTGTAGCCGTTGGCGTCGTTGGGACGAATCTCGATGTAGTGCTTCAAAAGTGCTTCGGCCTCGGTGTAGCGCGAGGTGGTTTCCGACAACTGCGCTGCCTTGTAAATCGTCTGCGGGTCGTTGGGGGCCAGTTTCAGCGCGTCGCGCGACGTTTCGTAGGCCGCATCGCGCCGTCCTGCCTGCAGGTAAAGATCCACGGCCGCAAGAAGGAATTTCCCCTTTTGCTTTGTGTCCGCCTTGATGGTTTTGAGCACCGCGCACGCCGCTTCCGTTTCACCGAGATCGGCCAAGACTTCGGCTTCCTTCATTTTGGCCGGCAGGTACTTGTCACCCTTTTCGACTTTGCGGAACCACTCGACGGCATGCGCCTTGTCGCCGCGGGCAAGTTTCACCATCGCAATTCGCGCGTAGGCGGCGTCGGGCTGAAACCGTTCGTTTTCCGGACGACTGATGAGAACGAGGTATTTCTTATAGGCTTTTTCCGCGTCATCGAGAAACCCCGCTTCTTCGGCAATGGTGCCTGCGGCATAAACCGTGTTGGGCTCCGTACCGCCGCGGCGGTTGATTTCCGTTAATTCCCGCCGAATGTCTTCTTCAGTACCGGTGCGCAGGTAGGACTTTGCGAGCGCAAGGTGCGCCGGGATGAAGTCGGGGTGGCGCTGTAAAAAGGCAGTAAGAGCCTGGGTGGCGGCGGGGGCATCGGCGCGGAAAAGGTAGTCGATGCCGGCCATCAGGATGCGGGAATCGTCAGGGGCCGCTTTGAGGGCCCGTTTGGCGTGGCGCATTGCGGCTTCGGAGAATCCGGCGGCGTCCGCCGTTTCAGCGAGCACCAATTCCATCGGGGCGTTTTTTTTGATGTAGGGCTGCGTGAGTCGCGCGAGGCTCTCATACACTGCTTTTTTGTGGTCGGACGCGGCGGTGAGTTCCGTCACCTTGGCGATCATGGCGGCCGGATTGTCGGTTTTGGCAAGCGCCTCCTTTAAGCGTGCTTCACTGGCGCTGCGGACTTTGGCGTCGTCCGACAACAGGCCCTCGGCCGACGCGAGAATCCCGGTGCGCGCGTCTTCGGGCGCTAATTTACGCCAGAGCGTGAGAGCCAAGGCGGCATTTTCCGGGCTGCGGCTTGCGATGGCGGTTTCCCAGGCGCGTTCGGCGTAGCGGCTGTCGTGCGCAGCTTCGGCCGTAGCCATGAAACTTTTCCAGGCCTGCGGCATCAGGTGGCGCTGCAGGGCGATTTCGCCCGTTAAAGCCTGTGCGAGTGCGTCGGATGCCGTGCCGGCGGACGCGTGGGCACCGGTGACAGCGACAAGCGATGCACTGATACCGAAGAACAGTCGGGCAACGGAGGTAGGAAAAACAGACGGCATGAAATGAGGTGAACTGGAAAAGTTGCGTAAACGCCGACTATACCGCTGACGACAGGAGTTTGTCAGGTTGGAAACGAGAAAAAATGAATCGGACGCATGCAGGGGATATTTTCTGAATATTGCAGTTTTTGAATACTTTTTCAGAGTGATTTTTTGGCTGACGCACAATAAAAGGAAAGGTTCCGGCCGCAACGGAGGAAAACGGTATGGACGAACCCAAACAAAAGATCAAACCGTTAGTGAGAGGTGTTCGTGACGCTGTCGCCGAAGAGGTTCTGTCGGCCCGAAACATTCCGGCAGGTATTGTGCGGGGGAGTGTCTCGGAAGCGGCTTAGATGACGACGGATCAGAGGTGCATTATGAGGTGCCGAATTTCTAAATTTTTCTTCGTTTTTTGCGCGTAGTTCTCGGGTACAATGCCCGAGATTTGCCGCCGTCCTGCGTTTCATGCAGGATTGTGTATTCCGAAGACTTGCGAAGAGAAGGAACCCGCAAAAAGCGTACCAGAGAGTTCCGTAGGGCAGCCCGTGTCGGCTGGCGGAACTGAATCGGGGGCGACGCTTTTGAGTCAAGCAAGACGGCGGTGGGTTCCTCGGAACGAAATAAGACTAACCATCATGACAAATCGCCCCACCATCCTCATTACCGATGCTTCGGAGATGAATCGTGAGATCCTCAAGGAAAGCTTGGGGATGTATTACCGCATTCTCGAAGCCGACAACGGAGCGACGGCGCTTGAAATGCTGCGGGCCAATCCCGGCGGTATTGATCTTCTCCTTCTTGACATCAACATGCCGGTGATGGACGGCATGGAAGTGATGCGGCGGATGCGGACTGATGACGTGGAGACGGTGCCCGTCATCGTTATTTCCGCGGAATTGGATCCTGCGACGGTTCATGCGGCCTATGAACTCGGGGCGACCGACTATCTGCAGCGCCCCTTTGACATGGTCGTGGTGCAGCGCCGCGTCATCCTGAACCTCTACGCCCGACAGAAACATCTCGCGAAGCTTCTTGCCGACCAGGTCTACGAGAAAGAGAAACTTTCGAGCATGATGATCAACATCCTGAGCCACGTCGTTGAAGTGCGCAATCAGGAAAGCGGCCTGCACGTGGTGCACGTGAGAACGGCCGTGGGGGTGATCGGACGCAAGCTGACGGAAATTACCGATAAGTACCCGATGACGGAAGCTGAGATCACGATGACCGCAATGGCGAGTGCTCTGCACGACATCGGTAAGATCGAAGTGCCGGAAGCCGTTCTCAATAAGAAGGGGAAGTTCACTCCCGAAGAATGGGATCTCATGAAGATGCACACGATCTACGGGGAAGAAATTCTTCAGAAGATGCAGGTGCATCACAACGAGCCGCTGATTCTTCTTTCGGAAAAAATCTGTCGTTGGCATCACGAACGCTGGGACGGCGGCGGGTACCCCGATGGCCTGAAAGGCGACGAAATCCCCATCTGTGCGCAGCTCGTGGCGATGGCGGACGTTTATGACGCCTTAACGAGCGACCGCGTCTATAAGAAGGCCTACAGCCACGAAGAAGCGATCGCGATGATTCAGCGCGGGGAATGCGGGGCGTTTAACCCGCTGCTTGTGCAAGCGCTCGTGGCGTCGCAGGACGAACTTCGGGAAGCGCTTGCGATGAGCGTGGAAGACGCCGACAGTCACAAGGTGGCGCAGCGCCTGATTGAAGAACTTCTGAATACGCCGGGGGGGGGTAATTCAGCTCGAATCATATTTCAATAAAGTCTAATTAAATGTATAAATAACAACTGTAAACGTTATTTGCGTGTTATATTTAAAATTATAAAACACGATTAAAATTTTTTACCAGGACAGTATGGTGAAGATAACCCCGATGATCCGAATTTCCAACGAGGTGTCGGGGTTTACTGTGCTTGAAATCCTGCTTGCGACGGCTTTAATCGGCATTGTTTCGACGGTGGGACTGCCTCAGACGGATCTTTTTGCGGAACTCTCCGACCGCGGGGACGCGATTGCTGCGGCCGCGGAAGCGCAGAACCGCGTCAATGTGAAATTTACGGAACTTTTGATCAGCGGCTTGACGTGTGAAAAGGCAGCCGACCGTGTTTCCGACTTGGCGTTGGTAAGCGACGGCAGATGGGCGGAGGGCGAAGTTTTTAAGGACTACGCGGTGTCACCGCGGTACCTCGAACGCTTTGAAACGGTACTCACGTTGGAACGGTTGGAACCCAAGGCAGACGGCTCCGTACGCCGTTTTGAAAATCGGGTGGCGATCCAAACGCCGCGTTGTGGGGACGAGGGGTATGAAGCTCCGAACGTAGACGCTCTGCGCAAAAAGCTCAATAATGACGGCGCATTAAATCTCAGATCAATGCTTTCGGACGCTGAAGAAACGGCGTTGCTACAGAAAGTCAAGAATCAAGCAGCGGTGTTCTTAAAGAAGGCTCAGGCGGAGTGGCACCGCTTCTTTTCAACAGAAAACGAAACAACTCAGTAATCTCGGAAAGATGGGAATTGACTATGAAGTACGACAAACGGCAAAAGACAAAGACAGAAACGGCGGGCTTTACGCTTGTGGAGATTGTGGCTGTTTTGGTGCTCTTAGGAATTTTGGCTGCGGTGGCGGTGCCGAAGTTCTTTGACCTTTCGTCGGATGCGGAGAAAAAGGCGGCGGAAGCGGCGTTGATGGAAGCGCAGGTGCGGATTAACGCAGGGTACAGCAAGGCGGTTTATGCAGGGAGCACGTGTGAAGCAGCTGTGAAGAAGGTGAATACGTTGTCGTTGATTGGCGATGCCGGAACCAACAAGATTGGAAAGTTTGAATTTAAGTTGGAAAGCGGAGATGAGATTGCGGCAGCGCCGGGGACGTATGTGACATTGACGGCCACGGATAGTAAGAGAGGGTATGAGAAATTAGGGCAGTTGTTTGTGCCGACATGTGATGAAACCTCTACGGGAGGCAGTGGAACGACAGGAGAAAGCGATAAAACAGAAAGTGGATTAGTTTGTCCTGATGCTTCATCTAATCCACAGACCTGCAGTGCAACAAGTATTACATGTGAGGGAGGTAGCTGTACTTGCTCGTGTGTTTGCAATACGGATGGTAGTACGTCATGTAAATGCGAGACGAGTGAGAAGCCTGTGAATCCAGATCCTTCAGAACAAGGAGAGTGTGCACTTGATTATTATTTAAAAGGGTATAAATGCGTGAATATTAATGATGATGGTGGAACGTATGTGTATGGTACTCCTTTTGAAACAATCGATGGAGTATATATATTGGCACATGATGATTACTACGGTGATAAGAGTGCAATTGAAGAAGTGATTAAAAACCCAACTTCGGATTCGAGACTTGTAAAATTTAATCCAAATAAAGATACGATCAGAACGGCGCCGCAGCCCGGTCAGCCGTGGAATCCGAAGTTGAAAAGAGGTGATTTGTTTTGGGTTGATGAAGATATCTATATTTATGTAGAAAGTGGTGCTGAATGGGAAGATGTGCCCCCGAAAGGGGCTTGGGTTAAGATTATCACGAAAACTCTTAGATAAATGTGTTTTTAGTATAAATTAGTAATAAATATCGATAAATAATTGTGTGATTATCTGTTTTCCTATATATGGTTTTATTGTATATTTTTGTGTAGCGTTAATGTGTTTGTTGGTGCAAATCTGGCTATCAATTTTGATTGAGGTTTACTTGTTCTTTGGTAAAATTACCATCTCTTGAAATGGAGGCTAACAAAGAGTTCTTGTTGCTAAACAGGTATATGTTTTTATACCTGTTAATAATGGTTGCAAAGTTCTCCTTAAGGTTGTTTTCTGATGGGGTGATGCAAGCTGTGGAGTATTTTTTAAATTCTGGATCGGTGTATGCAACTTCTGACAATAATAATGAAAATGAATTAGTAAGATATTCGGCTGTCAAGATTTTCTTTGTATCATTTGTCTGAAACATCATCGGGTCAGACATTTTCTGCAGATACATACCGAGTCCTGCCAGAAAAGTGACGGCGATGACAGCATAGAGAAGAATGTTCCCTTGTTCGTTACGAGAAGATAACATCGCCGTCTCCTATTCAGGACAAACATCAAACACGATAGTTTTGCTGTCATCAAACATTCGAAGTTCAAAATGGCGAACTTTTGCTGACGAATTTTCGAAGGCGGAAACAGTACTGGGTTTGAAAAAAGATACATTATCCAGTAATAATTTCCCGTCTAACAGCAGTTGATTGCTTCCTGTTTCCTGAGGGTTGGGGAGCCTTCTTGTAATGTCATCAATGGATAAACTGCTGTCTTGACCAATTTTCCGAATGACATTAAAAGCTGCGTCAACTTGCGGCATTACCGTATCCATTTGTTGGGCATTACGGTAGAGTTGAACGGAATAAACTAAGCCGCTGCCGACGGATGCCGCAATGAACCCCATGATGACCAGGGAAATGATCATCTCCAAAAGGGTAAATCCTGAGTCTTTGCTATGGATTTTTTCTTCCGCTGACCACATGGCTGAATTGGGCAGAACCTGCCGTAACGGTGACGAGGTAATAAGGGGCATCGGTTGCATCAGGATCATCAGCGGGTTCGACACGAACCGTGAGATTGGTGTCATTCTCATGAATATCCTTAGGGGTTAACTGCAGTGCTGTAAACTTGATTGTGGCATTAGCACAGGCGAGGTCAGTTTTTCCTTTGTAGTCGAGCAACTCATCTGATTTTGCTATAGCTTTTATACGCTCCATGCAGCTTGATGCAGCATAAATATCCGTCTGAACTAAAGTCGACTGTTCCGCTCTCAGTTTAAAAGCACTGACGACAGACAATGAGACGGCAGCTAATACGCCCAAGAGCATCAATGTTATAACGCATTCGATTAAGGTAAAACCGTGTTCTTTACTGAACATAGCCCACCTCACTGATCGTAAGCGTACTGTGTTTGGAATTGTCGTCATTGGACGTGACGGTAATTTGTTTCGGTCCCGAATAAGAGAAGTCGTTGTTAAAGTACAAGGTAAAACTGGAACCCTCGGAGGAAGAGAGCGTTACATCCGTCAGCGTAACAACGGTGTCGTCGCTTACTTTGCCTTTGTTGGTTTCACCGGACAACGGAGTCATGTTGTGGTATTGCAGGGTGTTGCCGCCGGTGACTTTCATGTAGACGGTGGCATCCTGCATGATGGCTTCGTTACGAGCATGGGCAATTCGCGCAATCATCAAAGCCTTCTGATGTTCGGTAGTGGCATCAGGCGCTTGCAGGTAAGACACTCGGGATGTGCCGACGGCGGCCAGTAGCCCCATCAGTATCAGCACCAGAATGATCTCAATGAGCGTAAACCCCGCTTCCCGCCCGTGTTTCATTACCCCACCAGCCATTGAATCCACCAATTCAAAAGCGTTTCACCATAAACCAAACTCACCCAGCCCCCTAAGCAGAGGAAGGGGCCGAAAGGCATCATAACCCCGGTGACGCCCGAGGTGCCGCCGCGTTTGACGCAGAGTACGGCAAACCCCAAAAGCGCCGTGGTGCCGGCAATGAGAAGAATCATGGGGAGATACGCGAGACCGCACAAAAAGCCCAACACGGCCATCAGTTTTACGTCCCCGAACCCCAGGCCGTCTTTCCCCGTACGCCAACGATAGTAAAGCGCGAGAAACCAGAAAAGCGTGACACCGACGACGCCCCCCAAGAGCGTTTCCGTCCATTCGTGTCCGAGTCCGTAAACGGCCGCAGGGACGGCCAATATCGCTCCGGGGAACGTCATTTTGTCCGGCAGCAGAAACGCCTGAAAGTCGATGGCGGACAGAACCAAAAAGAGCCCCGTAAAGACGAGTCCGACGAGGCACGCGGTGGATGCTCCGAAGCGGTAGCCCACAAGTGCCGCGAAAAAGCCCGAAGCAAGTTCCATCAAAGGATAGCGCCACCCGATCACAGCACCGCAGTGTCGGCAACGTCCGCGGAGCACGAGCCAGCTTACCAGCGGAATGAGTTCCAACGGCGACAGTTTGGCGTTGCAGGCCGTGCAGTGCGACGGGGGCCAGAGAATGGACTCACCGGACAAATACCGATCGGAACAGACGTTGTAAAAGCTCCCCAAAAAGAGTCCCAGGATGCCGCAGAACAGAGCGACGTCCGTCGGAGGGATATAAGGGAGAAGGTGAAGAAAGGCCTGCATGACCTACTCCGGGAAGGCATAAAGTGCATTTTCCATCCGGCCGTAGGGCGGGAGGACTTTGGGGGTGAGCGTAGCCGGCGGATTTTTCTGCGCAAACCACTGCCAGGCGCGTTCCGGCTTACGGAAGGAGGTGCGCGCGAGCAGATGAAATTTCAGCTGCCCCGCGGCATCCCGTCGGGCCGCCAGGCGCGGTGAAAACGCAGCCAAGGCGGGAAGCGCATCCCACGCGGCCTGCAGCGTGTCAAATTCCGCCAACGCCAACTGCGAATTCTTCAAAAGGTAATTCGGGGTGCGGAACGCCAACTCTGGGAGCACAAATTCGGTGCGCCGTTCGGCAATTCCGGGATTTGCGTTACGCAAGGCTTCTTCGGCTTCTTTTGTACCGTAGAAGGTCTGAGCCGCTTCGGTAAAACTCATGGGCGCGGTGAGGGTGACGGTACCCAACATAGGAGCGTCCGCGGCAGCTGTCGGTTCCGGCGATTGGTTCGGTGTTTCTTCCGCAGGCGCTGCAGCCGTATTCGGTTCCGGTGCAAGCGTAATCGTGGCCGGAGCCGGGTTGCCGATGGTAACGCCGGTTTCCACCGCGGGCCCGTCGGTTAAAGGTAAGGTCGTTGCGGGGTAAAAGAGTTGCTGCACTTTCGCCGAAACCGCGGGCGGCAGCCATTCGGGGCGCAGTAAGGCCGTGACGGCGCCGAGCACGATGACGACGACTGCGCCGATGGCGGTATTGCGTACGGCGTGCGATTTTTTAGGCTCCCCGTCGTTTCTTTCCGCCTGTACCTTCACAAGCCCAGCGTCCACGGACTTTTTGTTCGTCATGAGCATTCCGAGAAGCGCCTGATGCGCCAACCGGATCATGGGGCGGGGCCGTCCGTTGCCGGCTTTGTAGAGGGCTTTTAAAGCCCCTGTCGTAAAGAGTTTCTCCGCGGCTTCGCCACCGGAAAGGTTCAGACGGTGCCGCAGGAGCGCCAGGCTTTCTTTTTCCGACAACGACGACAATGTGAGACATTCGTTCACGCGGTCACGGAAGTTCGGAATCGCATCCATCACCGCCCGAAATTCGGGCTGGGCAAAGATGACGATCTGCAGCAGCTTTTCGGTGTTGGTTTCAAAGTTGAGCAACACCCGCAGGATTTCAAGGGCTTCGGGGGTGAGTTTTTGCCCCTCGTCGATCAGGAGTACCAGCTGCCGTTTTTCTTCAAGGGCGAGCTTCAGCACTTTGCCTTCAATCTTGTCGATGGCTTCGGCGGTGTCTTTTCCGTCCCAGTCGACGCCGAAATGCGTGCAGAGGGTTTTCAAAAAACTTGCGGCACTTTCCGCTCCCCCGTCCAAGAGGCAGAATACCGTGAAGTCGGGCTTTTCCGAGAGGGTCTTCACAAGCTTACGGCAGAGCGTACTTTTCCCGGTGCCGACTTCGCCCAGGACGACGTTAAGCCCCCGCTTTAAGCGGATGGCGATCTCAAGGCGATTCAGGCACAGCGAATGCGTTTCCGCCGCGTAATACGCGTCCGGATCCGGTGAATTGGAAAAGGGTTCCCGCGTGAGGGACAGCAGCTCCAGGTAGCTCATGAAAGCGCAGTTTTAGTAAATCGGTGACGACTTGAATTTATCGGGGTTGCGGGCGTACTTCAAGGCCGTTTCCCGC
Organism: uncultured Sutterella sp.; assembly: GCA_900544255.1. GTDB lineage: Bacteria > Pseudomonadota > Gammaproteobacteria > Burkholderiales > Burkholderiaceae_F > Duodenibacillus. The sequence goes on along the minus strand of UQUM01000031.1, from coordinate 9,999 downwards.
GTAATTTCGCCCTCGCGCAACAGGTCTTCGAGAGCATCGTCCATTGTACACATGCCCTGTGCTTTTCCTGTCTGAAGAACGTTCGGAATCTGATGCGTTTTCCCTTCGCGGATGAGGTTGCGGATGGCGGGGTTTGCCATCAGAATTTCCATCGCCTGCACGCGGTGCGTGCCGTCGGCAGCTTTCATGAGAGCAACCGACATGACGGCCTGCAGGGAATCGGCCAAACTCGCGCGGATCTGTGCTTTGTCGTCCGACGGGAAAATATCAATGATGCGGTCGACGGTCTGCGCCGCAGAACGCGTATGGAGCGTTGCAAACACGAGGTGCCCGGTTTCTGCGGCTTCAATGGCCAAAGACACTGTTTCGTAGTCTCGCATTTCCCCCACGACGATGATGTCGGGATCTTCGCGGAGGGCGACTCGGAGGGCGTCCGCAAAGGACTGCGAATGGGTGCCCACTTCTCGTTGGCTTACGAAACAGGATTTGTCCTGGTAAATAAATTCGATCGGATCTTCGATCGTGAGAATGTGATCCTTGCGGCGCTGGTTGGCGTAGTCGATCAGCGCTGCTGTTACGGTGGATTTGCCGCTTCCCGTGGGGCCGGTGACGAGCACCAAACCGCTGTCCAACATCGAAAGTTTCTTTAAGTCTGGGTTGACGCCCAGTTCCTCCAAGGAGGGAATCGATGCCGGGATTTCGCGGAAGGCTGCCGCCGTCCCGTTGAATGTTTTGTAGAAGTTCACACGGTAGTGGCAGAGATCCGGGATGCTGTAGCGAAAGTCCACTTCGCCCTTTTCGCGGAATGCCTTGACGAGTTTTTCGTTGGCAATGGATTCTAAAGTTGCCGTCAGTTCGTTTTCGGTAACGGGAACGTTGTCGATCGGCACTAAGTCCCCCAAGATGCGCACCGTAGTAGGGGCATCGGCTTTTAAGTGCAGGTCGGAGCCGCGGCGCTGGTGGAGTTCGCGCAGGGCGACGGGGAGGGAGAAGGGCATGGCGGGGCTCGGCGGTGATTGTAAATGAGAGAAGAATAAAGAAAAAGCAGACTCACGGAAATGAGCCTGCTTTTCCTTTTTGTTCTCTCGCTTTAACCGAAAAATTACTGGCAGAGAGGCATCATGATGTCAAACTTAGCCTTTTCAGCAGCAGAAGCGGTATTCTTAGGATAGGTTACGCCGTCATAAGTAACAGACAACGGAGCTTTTCCATCGGCTTCCGTGCCGAGGGCAACTGTCCACTGACCAAAATCATCTGAGGCTAATGCATCGTCCATTCCAGTGATGCCAGTTACAGTAGGCGTCGCAGTAGTGCCATTTACGGCGACAGTTTTTGCGTTATTGCAAGAAGCTCCCTGAAGCAGAGCAGATGCAAAACGAGCATTAAGACGAGACTGAAATTCGGCAGCGGTAGCTTTTGCGGCATTTTGAAGAGCCTGTTCCTGCAAATCGAAGTACTTCGGCACAGCCACAGCGGAGAGGATGCCGAGCAGAACCAGCACCATCACGATTTCAATGAGGGTAAAACCCATCTGTTTCTTAGACATTTTTGTTTCCTAAACTATATAGTTGTTTTTAAAGGAGGGGTGATCAATACCCTCACAAGGCGCGAGTGTACACTAAGACTTAGAGGGATAGGCAAGTTTCATTGCGGAAAATCAAATGAGTAAATCACTTTCCGTAGCTTTGAGTGATCAAGAAGTTGACGGTTGATTTCGTTTGAGGAGGTTGACCGAATGTTGAAGGATACGAGCCTAAAGTGCTACAGCGTTTTACGTTAGGGGGCGGAATCAGATTCCTTGCGCTTCATTGGGTGAGCGATTGGTCATCCTGGAAAAGCACATCGGCGGCGCTCCGGAACTTCAGAGACGCCGCCCCCGTTACATCACTTCAGCAGCTTTTTGAGCTTTCTGAGAACTTTTCGGGATACAGTGCCGAGCAAAACCACCGCCACGACCGCCAATAGCGACGTTCCGTCAACATAAATGTTGAGAATAACATCACCAAAACAATGGCTTGTGGCATAATGCCCTCGCACGAGGAATGGATACCGCTAAGCATCAGTGACCTCGTAAAAATGACAAGGCCCGGTGTTGTTGCACTGGGATTTGTCGTTTGAAACCCTCCGCTTTTCAGCGTCGGGGCCGCGTCTTCCGTCGGGAACAACTGACGGAAGGAACTCTTAGGTGCTTCGGCAAGAAGCTTTCGAGAACGACTCTGTCCAGTCCAATTCGCACTGCTTCCGGTTATATCGGGAAACAGTAATCAGCACCACCATTAAATTATCCGGATAATCCCGCCGTGTTCTACACGAACTTCACCAAATCCCACATCGGCAGGAAGATTGCCAACGCGAAGAACAACACCACCGCACCCAACGCGATGATGAGAATGGGCCCGATCCATTCGGTCAGCTCATCCACGGCAAGGTTCACTTCCGTATCGTAGTGCTTGGAGAGTTCAGTCAACATCTCTTCCAGACTCCCAGTGTTTTCGCCTACGGTGATGAGGCTTAAGGCCAACGGGCTGAAGCCCCCGACTTCCGTCAGGGCCGTCGCTACCCCTTCGCCCGAGTGAATTTTTTCTTTCACTTCCTCCATACGACGGCTGAAGAAGGCGTTGTTCACCGTCTCCGACACAATCGACATAGCGTCGATGATGGAGATGCCGCTTCGCTGCAGGATGGACAAAATGGCCGCAAAGCGCGCGATGGCGGATTTTTTGAGAACGGTACCGATGATGGGAATCTTCAAAGACAGCGTATCGCGCCAAAGGATGCCGCGCTCCGTTTTTATAAACTGCTGGTACGCCACGACGCCCCCCGCGACGATGAGGGCGATGATCCACCACCATTCCATGCAGAGTTTGTTCAACGTAATCGCTGCCTGCGTGGGCCAGGGCAACGCCACTTTGGAGTTGGCGTAAAGGGACGCAAACTGCGGAATGACGACGTTTAACAAAATAAGAAAGGCGCCTGCCATCACCGCCACCACCATCTTAGGGTAGCGCGTGGCGGAGGCGATCTTCTGCCTCGTCATCTCTTCGTGTTCGATGATGTAGGTGAGGCGATCCAGGACGTCAGGCAATGCGCCCGATTCTTCTCCGGCGCCGATCATGGCGCAGTAAAGGGGCGAGAAAATGTTTTTATGCGCCTGAAACGCCTGTTTGAGGCTTTCGCCCTGCGTCACGCGGCGCCGCATGTCTTCAATGACGGCTTTAAAAGCTTTGTGCTGGGTCTGACGCGCGAGAATCTCAAAAATGTCGTCCAGCGTGATGCCCGCCGTGTAAAGCGTACGGAACTGCTTCGTAAACAGAATGAGTTCCCTAGTGGGGAGTTTCTTTTCGAAAAAACGCCGCCAGTTGAAGGTCGGGGTTGGGCCGTCTTTGTCCGTGGCGGCAGAAGGCGCCGATCCCGCGGTCGCCGTAAGTTTCAGAACCGCCAAACCCGACTGCAGGAGTTTCCCCTTGGCTTCCGCAGCGTTCGCCGCTTCCACCGTCCCTTTGGTGCGTTTCCCCGCGGCATTGATCGCCTCATAACTATAAGTCGCCATAGCGTGTCAGCCTGCTTATGCCGCCGTGACGCGGATCGCTTCTTCCGCGGTGGTGATGCCGGCTCGGATTTTCTTTGCCGCGTCATCTGTCATGGTGCGGGTTCCGAGTTCTCGGGCTCGCCGGTAGATTTCCTGCTTGGATTTGCCGGCCGTGACCATTTCCTGGAGTTCGTCCAACATCGGGAAGACTTCGAAAATGGCGGTTCGCCCCATGTAGCCCGTGCCGCCGCAGCGGGGGCAGCCTTTCCCGTGAAAGAAGGGGCCGTCTTCGGGGGTGAGCCCAAAGACATGCAGCAACCCGGTTGAGGGCTGATACGGCTCCCGACAGTGCGGACACACGCAGCGCACCAAGCGCTGCGCAAAGGAACAGAGAAGGACGGAGGCGACGAGGTAGGGCTCGACCCCCATATCGACCAAACGGTTTACGGCGGATAAGGCGTCGTTCGTGTGAAGCGTTGACAACACCAAGTGTCCCGTCAAAGCCGCCTGCACGGCAATCTGTGCAGTTTCGCGGTCACGAATTTCGCCCACCATCAGGATGTCCGGATCCTGACGCAGGATGGCGCGCAGCCCCGACGAAAAGGTCATCCCCGCCTTGACGTTTAACTGCACTTGACGCACACCCGCCATACGGTATTCCACCGGGTCTTCCAAAGTCATGATGTTGACTTCGTCGCGGTTTATCAATTTGATGATGGCGTACAGACTCGAACTCTTACCGCTCCCCGTGGGGCCGGTGGAAAGAATCATGCCGTAGGGCTTGTGAGCGGCTTGGGTGACGAGGTCATAGTCTTCGGGGCCCATGCCGAGTTTCGGAAGTTCATAAATGCGTTGCGCACTCATGTCCAAGAGGCGCATGACGACGTTTTCGCCGTAGGTCGTGGGGATTGAAGACACACGCACGTTGATTTCGTGGCCTTCCACCTTGATCGTAAAGCGGCCGTCTTGCGGCAGACGCGTTTCCGAAATGTCCATGTTGCCCATGATCTTGATGCGGGACACAACGGACGGGGCAAGTTTCAGGGGGACTTCGGACGCTTTGCGGAGCATCCCTTCCACGCGATAACGGACGTTCACCGTCGTCTTTTCGGGATTGATGTGAATGTCGCTGGCGCCCACTTTGACGCCTTCAGACAAGATGAGGTTCACGAGACGAATGACCGGGACGTCGTCAACGGCATCGTTCGTGATGACCTCTTCGTCCGCCCTACCGGCGTCGGGCGCCGTGCCCGCGTCGATTTCGCCCAGCATTTCGGAGAAGGCGCTGTATTCGCCGTAGACCGCGCTGAAAAGCCGTACGAAGTCCGCCTTCGTGCAGAGCACGGGTTCTACCTGACAGCGGCAGGTTTCTTCGACGGTGTCCAAAGCCCGGAAGTTGTTGGGATCAAGAAGCGCGCAGTACAGCACTCCCCCTTCAAGGGTAAGGGGCACGAGGCGGTTTTCGCGCGCCACGTCCTGCGGCACCAAGTCCTTCAGATGGGGGTCGAGCGGAAATTCGTCCGGGTTGTAAAGGGGGAAGTTCAACTGCTCGGACAAGGCCTTCAGAATGTCTTCTTCCGGGACGATGCCGTGGCTCGTCAAGTATTCCCCCAACTTCATGTCGGCGGCTTTTGCGGCCGACAAGGCGTTCCCTAAAGCCTCTTCGGTGAGAATGCCTTTTAAGACGAGCTGTTCCCCTAAGCGCGGCGAACGATTAAAGCGCGGTACGTTGTTCGGCATCGTTTAATCCTCCACAGCAGGGCGGCGATGACGGCGCGGGGGCTCGGCCAAGACGTCAGGCGACGCCGACAAAGGACGCGCCGCTCGGTTGCCGGCTTCGCGCGTCGGGAGAATTTCAGGCGTAATGAAGATCAGCACTTCTTCCATCGACGTCGTGCGGTTTGTGGAACCGAAGACGTATTTGCCGCCCGGAACGTCGCGAAGGCCCGGGAGTCCCGCATCCGAGAGGGAACCGCGTTCTTTGGTGAGGCCGGAAATGACGATGGTTTCACCGCTTTTTGCGAGAAGCGTCGTTTCCGTCTGCTTTTTCACGATGTAGGGGTTCCCCTGCACGCTTCGGGACGAATCCACTTCGTCCTTCTTGATGAGTACCTTCAGCTTCAGGTTCGAGGCGTCAATCACGTTCGGAGTCATCTCAAGACGCAGTACCGCATCTTCGAATTTGACGTTGTCGTCCCCGTCGCTGTCCTTACTCACGTACGGCACTTTTTCGCCGTTTTCCGTGTAGGCCATCTTGTTGTCGAGCGTGGTGATGGAGGGGGAAGAGAGAATGTTCAATACCCCTTCGCGTTCCATGAGATTTAACTGCGCTTCAAGAATGTTGCGGGTGCCGACGTGGGTGAGGCCGATCAAACCCGCGCTCCCGGCGTTCGTGAGCGAGCTGTAGTCCAGTCGGAAATTTGAGGGATCAACACCGGAGGACGCGGTGGTGGAACCGGAGGAACCCGATGAGGCCGTCCCGTCGCCCGCGCCCCAGGTGGTGTGTGAGCCGTTCGTGAATTTGCCGCCCCACTGCATGCCGAGTTCACGCGCTTTTTCCTTCGTCGTTTCGACGATGTAGGCCTTCAAAAGTACCTGAGGCCGCGGCCGGTCAAGATGGTCGATCAGCGCCAGCATGCGCTTTTGTTCAATCGCCGTGCCCTGCAGAATGAGTGCGTTGTTGTGTTCGTCGATTTCGATCACGGCATCCTTGTTGCGCGTGACGAATTTGGAAAGGCTTTCTTTGAGGGACTTCGCGTCGGAATATCGGACGTTCACGACCTGCACCGAGAGGGGGCCCGTGTGGGAGGCCGCCTGATAGGCTTCGGCGAGCTGATTGTTGAGGTTCATCATCCCGGTAAGGCGCTGCTTTTCCGCGAGCGTCACCACCTGCAGGATGTTGCCCTGCCACTGCCAGTCAAGGCCGTTCGAATTCAAAATGGAGAGGAACACATCCGACCAACGGGCGTTTTTGACGTTGATGCTCGTCGTTTCCTTGATGCCGGGGGCCATCATGAGGCTTACCCCCGCGGCGTTGGCCATCGCGCGCAACACCGCGTCCACGCCGGCATTCTGAAGTTTGAGCGTGATGCGTTGGCCGGGGAGCGCCTTTTCTTTACCCTGCAGCGCAGCGTCGGACTGCGACAGGAGAACGCGCGGTTCGGGCTGCAGATCCGTGGGCGCCGGCGAATAGCCTTGGCGATCCCGGGCTTCCTGCTGCCAGTGTTCGGCGAATTCGTTCGGAATGTCTTTGGCGTTGCGGGTGGCGCAGCCCGACAGTATCAGGGCGGCGAGCGTGACGGCCAAAACCGGTTTGAAATTCATCATAATCATAATGGGCAGCCTTTAAATTGTCGGCTGCGCCGGGCGGTTGGTTAAATCCGACAACGTGGGGTCGGTGTCTTCGACTTCGAGCGTACGGGTTAAGCCCGTATCCGGCGCGAAGAGCGTGACGGCGTCGTTCGTGATCGCCTTCACCGTTTCGCCGGTTTCGGGAATCTGGTCGCCGACACCGAATTCTTCGCCGCCGATCAAGGCAAGACTCACGTTCCCCATATTGATGACGCCGCTTAACGTTACGTGCGGCAGATTCGAGACGGCCGTGGCGCGCATCGCCGCGCTGGGCGGCGCCAACGGGTCGTCGGTGAGCGGATTGTTCGCCAGTTTCAAAAGGCGGCGCCCGGAATCCGACAACGGAAGGTTTGCCACTTGGCTCGTCATGGCGGAGACGGCCGCAGCGGCGTCTTGGGATTGGGCGGTGAGTCCTTTGTCGTTTTCAAACCCGGAGGCCGCGCGGTAGAAATAGTCGCAGGCGGCGTAGGCTAAGACGATCAGAATCAGCGCCAAAAGTTTTTGTTCACGAGGATTCATTTGGCGGCCCCTTTCTGAAAGGCTCTGCACGTCGCATTAAAGCGGGCAGAAAGCGTATGAAGGGGCGTGCCGGATTTCACGTCCACGTTGTTCACATCCGAGACCCAATTCTGATCACTCAGCACCAAAAGGAACCGTCGGAAGTTTTCGGCGCTTCCTTCGGCGGTGACGGTAAAGCGCAGCGACGAGCTCCCCACCACCGAGACGCCGTCAGGCACGAACCGCGCGCCGGGCAGGCCCGCTTCTTTTGCGACCTCAGCCAGGACCAGGTTTAAGTCCGCGATGGCGGCGGGCATGGGTTTGGAGGGCGTGCGTTTGACGAGCGCCGTCAAAGAGCGTTGCCGCTCCAAAAGTCGCGCGTAGGGAAGCGCGAGCGTCTGCTGCGCCTTTAATTTGTCGTCTGCTATTGCGGCGTCTTTTTCTGCGGATGCCTTGAGCCACCAGCAGCTGCCCGCAAACGCCGCCGACAACAAAAAGACGACGGCAAGGAGCACGGCTTTCGCCACCGGAATGGTGCGGAAGAATTGATTCACTTTGTCCTGCATCAAAAACTCCCTTCCATGCGGATCACCACAGGGAAGCCGCCGGAGGTGCCGGCGTCACGCCGTACGGTGATGACGGCGTCCTTCATGCTGGTTTCCAATTGATTTAAGAAATTCGCAAGCGCCGTTTCCCGTTCTGCCGGTGTCTGAAAGAGTTCGGCGGAAATCGTGAGAACGTGTCGGCCGGACGATGCCGCGTCATTATTTCGGTTGTTGCGGCGGTTGCTGCGGGCATCGGGGGCTGAGGCGGCATCCGTCAACGTCATCCCTGTAATGAAGATATCGTCGCCGCGGATTGCCGCGACTTCGGCCATGAGGGCCGCAAACCGGCGTTTTTTGAGAAGTTCCGCGCCGTCGCGTTCGAGACTTGCGAGTTTGGCGGCTTCGCTGCGGAGCATCGCGGGGGATAAGGGCTTTGTGATCGCCGCCAACTGCTTTTCTTTGAGGGCGGCGTCTGAGGATGCTTCATTCCACCCCCAGGCGAAATAAAGCCCGGCGGCAATGAGAACGCCTGAAAGCACGCCCACGGTGATCGCCGCGGCCTTTCTGACCAAGGCGTAACGGCGGTTGGTGCGCCGGACGTCCGGGGTTTCCAGAAGGTTCGGAATCCGTTCGTCGTCCGCAAACCCCAGCGCAATGGCGTCGATCATCGCCGCAAACTTGAACTGGGCGGTGATGGCGCGCATGGCGGCTTCGGCATCCGCGGAGCGGGCGATCGGACAGAGATACGGGAGGCTTGTAATCCCTAAGGAACGTTCGATTTCGGCATGCAGCGCCTGTTCAATCCCGTGGCTCGCGACGACGATGAGGCCTTCCAAAGGGAGTCCTTTTTCCACGCGCTGGTAGTAATTCACCGTACGCGTAATGTAACTCACCATGCGGTGCGTGCCGTCGTTCAGAGAATCCGCGAGAAGCTGCCGCTCCTCGTCGGTGGGGTGATCGTTCGCCAAAAGGGTGTTTGCGGCGTGCAGGAGTCGTGCGCGGCCGCTGTCGGTGTTGACGTCGCGCCCCATGTCCTGCAGAGCGAGGCGTTCCGTCACCTTGGACAAAAAGAGCGCACGACCGAAGTTGATGGTGCGCTGCTGCACCATGCGGCCGCCCGAGAAGATGGAGAGGATGCTGCAGTCGTCCGACACATGCAGGGTGGCGAAACTGTTCCACGGCTGCGGGCCGAATGCGGGACGCAGAAGAATCGCGGGCGAAAGTTTCGTGGACGTGACGCCCGCCAACGTTACGCCGCTTTCCTTGAAAGCGGCGACGAGATCCGAAAGGGTTTTCTGACTGCTCATCAGTCCGACGGCGTGTACGTCGGCGCCCTTGACGACGTTTTCCTGCAGACGGTAGTCAAAGCAAAGATCTGCCGCGTCGTATTTCGTCTGCTGACTGGCTTTCAGAAGCGCGACGGCATCACGCTCTTCTTCCGTTTTCGTGGGCGGAAGCGTCAGAAGCGAGAGTTCGGCTTTTGCAAGCATCGCCCATACGCGGCATCGGGTGAAATCCGGTGCAAAGGATTTCAGTGCGCGAACGGCACAGGCGGCGCTCTCTTTCAGATTCGTCGCATCGGTGCCTGCCGGGTAGGGGACGAAACGGAGTTTTTCGAGGTACGGTTCTCCGAGCGTCAGGTGATGCGTGCGCGTCAGCAGAATGCCGTCGCTGTCGTAGACGAGGCCGATCGTGGGCGTCGTCCGGTGGGCAAACGGTTCGGAGAGTGACTTTAGGGGATGCGCAAAACGCCCGGGTTTCTTTTCGGAAACCCGGGGACGGCTGTCCGCCGCAGGTGCGGCGGGCGCAACGGTCGGAGCGCTTTTTTGCTGACCCGAAATGTAGTCGAGCAGGCGCTGCGAAGCGGCGAGTGTTTCCTCGTTGGTGGAATTGGGCATCTTGTTTTGGGATCGGCCGCACGAAAAAAGAGCGGCCGATGCTGATTTATCCGGGGGTGTTTCGTTCGAAAACGATTGATTTCAACGGCAGGATTCCGAGATGTTGGAGGACGGGGTGGCTTTTACACAAATGCGCGCGTAAAAATTGGACATTGGCGGCATCAAATGCACACGATTT
>UQUM01000030.1 GCA_900544255.1 uncultured Sutterella sp. | reverse complement strand
TCCTTCTTGAGTGCGCCGCACGGCTCGAAGAACGTGCCGTCGGAAAGCGTGCAGAAACGGACGCATCCCATGTCGATACCGACACTGTCGCCGGCATGCCTGGAAGGCTCCATTTCGTACTCGGTTTGGATGGAAACGTGCCATCCGTCGGCTTGTCGGGAAACCGTCACATTCTTGGCCTTGCCTTGAATGAAGCGGCTTCGCTTGTATTTGACCCAGCCGATGATCGGCAGATAAATCTGCCGTCGTCCTTCGTCAATCTTGAAGCCCTGCGGGAAGCGGAAGGAGTCTGCTGTCACGAACTTCTTGTGTTTCTTCGGGAAGGCCGACAGACCTTTGAAGAACTTCTGGAAGGAGCCCGTCAGATCCTTGAGCGATTGCTGGAGAACCTGAGAGTGCGTTTCCTTAAGCCAGGGATTCTGCTCCTTCCAAACCAACAGTTCGGAGCAAAGCTTCGCATAGCTGAGATGGAAGGCAGGATCCGCTGATCGACGCTCTTCGTTCCATGCAAGACCTTGGTTGTACACCCAGCGCGTGCAACCGGCGAAGCGAGACATCTTCCTGTCCTGAGCTCCGTCGGGTTTCAATTTGAACGAAAAGCCTTGGCGAATAATCATGCCTATATGATACTTGCGTTCATCGAAAAACACACGGCTTATATCTCCGCCCTGAAGGACGGAGCTTTACGCCGCAATTGGGTAAACCGACTGCGGCGGCCGTAGACAGAAAGTGGCGCGGTTCAATGTCGGAAAAGCGGTAGTGTTTGTTTTTTGCCGAGAAGTCCCATCGCCATCTTGATGCGTCGGGGAGAAACGACGCCAGAGGCGGTAAGGGGCGCCGTGGACATGATGTCGTAAAGCGGCGTGAGGTGGAAGCCTCCGCCTTTTTCCAGAAACACGGAAAAATTCTTGGCGTGACTGTCAGTGGCTTCCAGCAGCCAAAAGAGGATTTGCGTTTTGAAGAATGTCTCCTGGTCGAGATCAGATTGGGAAGACATTCGCAGCAGATTCATGATTGAGGCGATTCCAGGGCCGCCGTCGGCTTCATACTTGTTGACGGAAGGAATGCCTAGGGCTTGACATAACTCTTCCGTCGGCAGCCGGAAGAGTTTCTTTCCATTATTCCTCAGCAGTCGGTCAAAACGGCGGACAATGAGAGCTTTGGCGGATCCAAAGCGGCCAATTTGTGTGTCAGCGGTCTTAAAACCGTATAAGCGGGTGATCAGCATACAGAGCCATTCGTTTTCACAGGATAGTGAAAAGTCGATGGGATTGGTCCCCATAAGAATGCCGATGGGAAGTTTCAGGATGTGAGTGGTTGGTGTAGTTCCGGAAGGAATCATCCAACGGTTTCGGTAGTTCAGCAGAGCAGTTTTTTTCCTGTGCACCGGCAATGGAAATGCGGAAGTTGTTGGTTTCCGACATGCCAAGCGGCATTTCCTGCGACGATTGCAGCAGTTGTTCAATATCCGTATCGGTAACCGGCGTACCGGTTACCGCCTCAATTGAGGGCACCGGTTCGTTAATCGGATAAAACTGCAGAGCACCGACTCAGTCGCGACCGACGGCGGCCAACAAATCAAAAGGGTGCAGGCTGGGAAGGTTCAGCCGATTTTGGATACAGGATAGTACGGTTTCACTGTCGGGAAGCAGATTTTGAAAGTAGTTACGGACGATTTCGCCCTTGTAAGGATTAGGAGAAAGAGGCAGCGAAAGGGAAATCGGACGGCGTGCCGGGTGTTCAAGCCAAAAGGCGTCATAGACAAACGACATGAGCCCCAGTTGGTTTTTGGAGAGTCGTCCGACGGGGACGTTGTTCATCAATACCTGAAGTTCGTTGATTACCATGGTGTATCGTCCTGTTTTTGCAGTGTCGGCATATCGACGAGGTCAATAGTGAGTTTGACGGCTGCCAAGAGGCGAATCAGCGTTTCAATGCGAATATTGGTTTTTCCCCGTTCAAAATCGGATAGGGTTTTCAGAGTAACACCGGCCACGGCTGCGACTTGGGCTTGTGTCAGTCCCAATGATTTTCGTTTGCCGGAGAACCAGGTGGCGATAGCGTAAGGAGTGGCGCACCGCATAGAGAGAAGGCGAAAAAAGGAAAAGATGACCTCATTTTATGTAGAGAACTATATTTTTTTGCAAATATATAGAAAACTACATATCCCATGAACTGAAATGAAAAAACGCCGCCGAACAGCCTGAAAAGTTCGGCGGCGCAAGAAGAACCCCAAGAAACTGAAAAGTCGTGTGTCGCAGGAGAATCAGCACCGACCGGAGCCAAAAGCCGGAATCGCCCCCAAAGATTTCGTTTGCGTTGCTTTCGGCAGAACGTTTCTCAGTTGCCGTTACTATACATTAAATGAGAATCATTCGCAATAACAATGATTTCAGTCAACCATCTTTCGAAGGTGAGGACTGAAAAAAACGCCGTCGGACAGCCTGAAAAGTCCGACGGCGCGAAGAGAAAACCGAAGAAGCCGCAGCCACGTTCTGCAGGAGAAACAGCCCGTGACGACTCAAGTGTTCGGAGACCGGATTCGACCCCAAAGAATCCGTTTGCGTGTCTCCGCCGTGCTTCTCAGTTGGTGAAACTATATTCGAAATGAGAACGATTCTCAATAACAAGCCCGTCAGAATATCGGAGTAATTGTTTCAAAATGTAATAAAAGCGAAAGAGGCCTGTTTTTATCGGTTTTTCCGTCTGCCGGGTTCTCTACAATGCAGCCTTCATTTACTTTTATGGCCGGTAAAGCCAACCATGTCAGTTACTCTCCATCCCGATTATCTCGTTGGGCAGCATTTGTCCGACTACGATTTTGATCTTCCTCCCGAACTGATTGCGCAGTTTCCGCTTGCGGACCGTACGGCTTCGCGCCTCCTGCACGTGACGGATTCGGTATTGGAAGACCTGCATTTCACGAACGTTCTCGACCTTTTGCGTCCGGGCGACCTTTTGGTGATGAACAACACCAAGGTCATCAAGGCGCGTCTTAAAGGGCATAAGGAAACGGGCGGCGCCGTGGAATTCATGATTGAACGCGTCACCGGTGAATATACGGCGCTTTCGATGCTGCGCGCGAGCAAGACGCCGAAAGAAGGCGGACGACTCTTTGCGGAAAATGCCGACGGTGAAACTGCGGCGGCTACCGTGACGGGACGTCAGGGCGAATTCTTCATGCTCAAATTTGACGATCCCGTTTTGGGCGTTTTGGATAAATTTGGGAAGGTGCCGTTGCCTCCTTATATCGAACGCGAAGCGAAGGAAGAAGATGCCGGGCGCTATCAGACGGTGTACGCGAAGTACCCGGGTGCCGTCGCTGCGCCCACGGCGGGACTTCACTTTACGGAAGAACTCCTGCAGCAACTCCGTGACAAAGGTGTGGAAGAAGCGTTTGTTACGCTGCACGTCGGAGCCGGGACCTTCCAGCCGGTGCGCGAGGAAAACCTCGAAACGCACGAGATGCATTCCGAATGGCTCACGGTGCCGGAAGAAACGGCTCAGATGGTGAACCGCGCCAAGAAAGAAGGACGCCGCGTCATCAGCGTGGGCTCAACGAGTCTGCGTGCGCTTGAGAGCGCAGCAGTGGCTCCGGGCGTGATTAAGAGCGGTGCGATGGACACGAAGCTTTTTATTGCACCGGGCTATCACTTCGATGTGATCGACGTGATGATTACGAACTTTCACTTGCCGAAATCGACGCTCGTGATGCTCGTTTCCGCCATCGTGGGACGAGATCGGGTGATGGAAGCGTATCGCCACGCCGTTGCTGAGAAGTACCGCTTCTTCAGCTACGGGGACGCCTGCTTCTTTGAGCTTCCTGAAAGCCGCCGCGTAAAGCCCGAAGACATTAAATAGGATTTGAAATGAGTCTTACCTTTGAATTACTGAAGACGGAAGGCAAGGCCCGCCGCGGCCGCATGACGTTGAATCACGGTGTCGTGGAAACGCCGATCTTCATGCCGGTGGGTACCTACGGTACCGTGAAGGCGATGACGCCCATGGAACTCGAGACCATGCAGGCGCAGATTATTTTGGGCAACACCTTTCACTTGTGGCTGCGTCCGGGGTTGGACGTGATCGCGAAGCACGGCGGACTGCACCGCTTCATGAATTGGAATAAGCCCATTCTCACCGACTCGGGCGGATTCCAAGTCTTCAGCCTCGGGGCGCTCCGAAAGATCAGCGAAGAAGGCGTGCGCTTTGCGTCTCCCATCAACGGGGATCGCCTGTTCCTTACGCCTGAAATCTCCATGCAGATTCAGAAGGTGCTGAATTCGGACATCTCCATGCAGTTTGACGAATGCACGCCCTACATGATCGGGGATCGGCCGGCGACGAAAGACGAAGCCGCGACGTCGATGCGCATGTCGTTGCGTTGGGCTAAACGAAGCCGCGACGAATTCAACCGTCTGGAAAACCCGAACGCCCTGTTCGGCATCGTGCAGGGCGGAATGTACCCCGAACTGCGTCGCGAATCCTTGGCGGGATTAAAGGACATCGGATTTCATGGGTACGCCGTGGGCGGGTTGTCCGTCGGGGAACCCAAAGAGAAGATGCTGCACATCATGGATGAGATCGTCTGTGAGATGCCGCAGGATCGCCCCCGTTACCTGATGGGGGTGGGAACGCCCGAAGACTTGGTGGAAGGCGTGTGGCGCGGCGTGGATATGTTCGACTGCGTGATGCCCACTCGCAACGCCCGCAACGGTTGGCTTTTTACGCGTTTCGGCGACGTGAAGATCCGAAACGCCAAATACAAGGACGATCTGCGGCCGTTGGATCCGACGTGCGACTGCTACTGCTGCCGCGGGTTCACGCGTGCGTATCTGCACCACCTGCAGAAGGTGAATGAAATTCTCGGTGCCCGCTTGAATTCCATTCATAACCTCACCTTCTACGTGCATCTCATGCAGGAAATCCGCGATGCGCTTGATGCGGGACGCTTTGCCGAATGGCGCGAGCAGTTCTACCGTGATCGGGCGCGCGGCGTGGATTGATCATCGGCTGAAATAAAAAGGCACCGGGTCGACAAGGACTTCGGTGCCTTTTTTATGGGGAAAACCTCGGTTAAGAATTGCGGCTGCGGCGGTCGCGTACGGCACGCGCGAGGTTATTTAAAAGAATGACGGTATCGTCCCAGCCGAGGCAGGCGTCCGTCACCGACTGACCGTAGACCATGGGCTTGTCCAGCGAAATATCCTGACGACCTTCGACGAGATTCGATTCAATCATCACGCCCACGATCGCGTCGGAGCCGTCCGCGATCTGACCGCAGATGTTGTTGACGACGTCGATCTGGTTGCGGCAGATCTTTTTCGAATTGGAGTGGCTCGCGTCGATCATCACCACTTCGCGGTGGCCGGCGGCCCTGAGAAGTTCGCACGCTGCTTTGACGCTTTCGGCGTCGTAGTTGGGCTCCTTACCGCCGCGGAGAATGATGTGGCAGTCCTCGTTGCCGGTCGTCGTGACGATGGCGGAGATGCCGCCCTTTGTGACGGAGAGGAAGGAATGCGGGTGTTCGGCCGCGCCGATTGCGTCTACCGCGACCTTGACGGCGCCGTTGGTGCCGTTTTTGAAGCCCACGGGGCAGGACAAGCCGCTTGCTAATTCGCGGTGCACCTGGCTTTCGGTCGTGCGGGCGCCGATGGCGCCCCAGGATACCAAGTCCGCGATGTACTGCGGCGTGATCATGTCGAGGTATTCCACGCCCGCGGGCAGTTCCATGTTGTTGATGTCGATCATGAGTTCCCGGGCGATCCGGAGACCGTGGTTGATGCGGCAGCTGCCGTTCAAATCCGGGTCATTGATGAGACCCTTCCAGCCCACCGTCGTTCGCGGCTTTTCAAAGTAGACGCGCATGATGATTTCGAGTTCACCCG
Source organism: uncultured Sutterella sp. (assembly GCA_900544255.1). Taxonomy (GTDB): domain Bacteria; phylum Pseudomonadota; class Gammaproteobacteria; order Burkholderiales; family Burkholderiaceae_F; genus Duodenibacillus. The sequence goes on along the minus strand of UQUM01000030.1, from coordinate 17,103 downwards.
CCAACTTGCGACGGACTTCCGCAAGTTTTTCCGCGTATTCGCGTGCAGCCTTCGGATCATGAATGGAGCAGGGCCCCACGATTACCATCAGACGGTCGTCGTTGCCGTGCAGAATGTCGTGACAGGCGAGACGCCCCCGGTGCACCGTCGCCGCCGCAATTTCTTCGCAGGGAAATTCGCGGATGAGGTGCGCGGGCGGGGTGAGTTCGCGGATTTTGCGGATTCGGAGATCATCGGTGGTGTAACGCATGGTCGTTCCTTTGAATTTTTAAGTGGTGTCTTTTTTATGGGGCCCGCCGGGGACATAAAAAAAACCGCCGGTTCTGAGCCTGGCGGTTTTTTGGGGAATGTCGTCGTTTTCAACGTGCGCTCTCACCTCTTCCGCCCGGTTAAGCAGAAAAAGCTAAAGTAATAAAAGTCGAAGCGAACGCAGTTCATCACGACGGGATTCCTGAATCAGTTTCATGGCCGAAAACGCGAGGTTTTCGGAAACGTGCGTGCTACTTTACTCCCGGGAAAGGCCGCCTGGCAAGTGCCCGCACCAAAAGTAGGGATTTCGGCTTATGGGCGCTCCGGGTGATACATTTGTTCGCAATTGTGAGGGGAAAAGACAACGGAAACCCTGGTGGGCAGAACTACAATCAGCCGTTTCAAACATCAGCCACAGCGTGACGTCATGCCCATCGTGAAACCTGACTACACCGCGCCCCGGTGGTTGCCGGGGGCGCACCTGCAGACGGTGGTTCCGGCGCGGTTTTTTCCGCGCCCGGAGATTCATTACCGCCGCGAAATCGTCGACATGCCCGACGGCGATTTCATGGTTTTTGACTGGGCGACACCGGAACCTGAGGATCCGGCGGCGCCCCTTTTGTTGCACTTTCACGGGTTGGAAGGGAGTTCGGACAGTCACTATGCCGAAGCCCTGATGCGCTACGCCGCCGACCGAGGCTGGCGCGGCGTGGTAGCGCATTTCAGAAGCTGCGGCGGCCTCATGAACCGCCTGCCGCGTGCCTATTTTGCGGGCGATACGGTGGACAACAGTTGGGCGATGAAAACGGTGGGAGCGAGGTTCCCGGAGGCGCCTCTTTATGCCGTGGGGGTAAGTCTCGGGGGAAACCAACTCACGAAGTGCCTCGGCGACTTGGGCAGCGACGCGAAGTTTTTGACGGCGGCCGTAAGCGTCGGAGCGCCCGTTGACTTGGTGGCCGGGAGCGAAATCATGAGTCTCGGGGCCAACAAACTGTATTCCGAGATGTTTCTTTCGACCTTGAAGGAAAAGCTCATGGATAAGGCAAAGCGCTTCCCCGACGTGATTGACGCCGATGCCGTGAAGGGATGCCGTACGCTCTTTGATTTTGATTCGGTTTATACCGCCCCCATTCACGGGTTTTCGAGTGCACTGGATTATTGGACGAAATGTTCCGCGAAGCCCGTGCTGCCGGGGGTGAAGGTGCCTCTTTTGCTTTTAAACGCCAAAAATGATCCTTTTCTTCCGGTGTGGGCGCTCCCCGGCGAGAAGGACGTCTCGTCGGACGTGTATTTGGAGCAGCCCGACGAAGGGGGGCACATCGGATTTCCCCGCGGGAATCCCCCGGGCGATCTCACTTATCTGCCGGAACATATTTTCCGGTTCTTCGAAGGCTTCACGCCGCACGCGAACGGCCTTACGATGTCTGCGGAAAAAGACGAAACCGGTAAGGTGTCCGCCGTGTGGAAGACGATGCAGCGCCTTTCCGGTAAATGGCTCGGGCGAAATTGACGGCGGTCAACGGACGCGGGTGTTATCGCTTTGTTTTGGCGGCGTGAAGGTCTTTTCAGAGTCAATTCGCTGAAATAAGCGCAGTTCCTCAGCCTATAATCGAACGCATCAGCAAAATCGGGAACCGTCTGCAGAGGCGGCCTCCCTTTTTGCGGCTCAACAAAAAGTATTCCCGATGAGGAGGGGAGAAAAAAATGAAGAAGCTTCTGATTGCCTCGATGATTGCTGCGGCCTTCGGTTGCGCGCAGGCGGCTCAGCACGCCGACGTGGTCGTGATCGGTGCGGGCGGTGCCGGTATGGCGGCCGCTGTTTCCGCGCATGACGCCGGTGCCAAGGTCGTCATCATTGAAAAGATGCCGTTTGTGGGCGGCAACACGATCCGTGCGACGGGCGGCATCAACGCGGCGGAAACCCCGCAGCAGGCGAAGATGGGCATCAAGGATTCCATTGATCAGATGATCAAGGATACGATGAAGGGCGGCCACAATAAGAACAACCCCGAACTCGTCAAGGTGCTCGCGGAAAACTCCTCGGATGCCGTGCAGTGGTTGATCAAGTTGGGCGGCGACTTCAACGACGTGGGCTTCATGGGCGGTGCGACGAATAAGCGTTGCCACCGTCCGACGGGCGGTGCCGCCGTGGGTCCCGAAGTGGTGAAGACGCTCGCGAACGCCGTGGAAGCCCGCAAGATTGACCTTCGTACCGAAAATCAGGTGGTCGACATCCTGCAGAATAAGAAGGGCGAAGTGACGGGCGTCAAGGTGAAGGACGAAGAAACCGGCAAGATCTACACGATCAACGCCAAGGCGGTGATTAACGCCGCGGGCGGTTTCGGTGCCAACAACGAACTCGTGTCCCGCTTCATTCCTCGTCTGAAGGGCTTTGCGACGACGAATCATCCGGGTGCCACGGGCGACGGTCTGCTTCTTTCTGAAAAGGTGGGCGCGGCCTTCGTGGATCTGCGTGAAATTCAGACGCATCCGACGGTGGTGGAATCCACGGGCGTGATGGTTACGGAAGCCGTGCGCGGCAACGGCGCGGTTCTCATCAACCAGAACGGTCAGCGTTTCTACGACGAACTCTCCACGCGTGACGCGGTGTCGGCGGCCATTCTGAAGCAGCCCACGCAGCATGCCTGGATGTTCTTTGACAACAGCGTGCGTCAGAGCTTGAAGGCGATCGAAGGATACCTGAAGAAGCCCGGCATGGTGGTGCAGGGTGAAACGCTTGATGCGATCGCCGCGGAAATGAAGGTACCCGCGGACGCTTTGAAGGCGACGATGGCGCAGTACGCGAAAGATCAGGCCGCGGGTAAGGACAGCTGCTGCGGCCGCACCAAGATGGAACGTCCGTTGAACGTCGCGCCTTACTACGCGATCCGCATTACGCCGGCGGTGCACCACACCATGGGCGGCGTGAAGATCGACACGAAGGCTCAGGTCTACAACTTCCGCGGTCAGGTGATCCCGGGCTACTACGCCGCGGGTGAAGTGACGGGCGGTGTGCACGGCGGCAACCGTCTGGGCGGCAACGCTCAGGCCGACATCATCGTTTACGGCCGTATCGCCGGTGCGAATGCTGCGGCTTACGCGAAGCGGCACTGATCGCACATAGTGCAGCGGAATTTCTGACTCAGAAATTCTGACGAGACCGGGTTCTCAAGCGATTGAGAATCCGGTTTTTTTCGGCGTCTGCCGTCGAAAGTATTGATGCAAGACCTCGGCTTGTCATTGGGTTAACACAATTTTTCAGTTTCGTAGATACAAAGAATTACCCGATATCAAGAATTTTTGCTTAGTATTCCGCCCGTCAGAGCAATCGAATGGTTCGATTGCCGTAAGGAAATCGTCGGGCGTCTCTCTCGGGGACGGACGGTTTCCGTTACCTCAAAAGGACAACATAAAGATGATCAAGCAGATCGTTGTGGCGGCTTCCGCTGCTCTTATTTGCGCCGGCGCCAACGCCGCTTACAAGGACGGTACCTACGAAGGCGTGGGCACGGGCAACGCTTCCGAAATCACCGTTCAGGTGCAGGTAAAGGGCGGTAAGGTCGCTGCCGTCAAGGTCGTGAAGCACGGTGAAACCCCGATGCTCCTGGGCGCTGCGGAAAAGAAACTCGCCAAGGACATCGTGAAGAAGAACGGCACGGACGGCGTCAAGGCCGTGACGGGTGCCTCCAATTCCTCGAAGGGCATCATCACCGCCGTGAACCAGGCGCTCGCGAAGGCCAAGTAATCAGCTGCGGCGCAGTGATGCTCCGCGCCTGAAACGCAAAAAATCTGCCGGGATCTTACGGGGTCTTCGGCAGATTTTTTATGGGGAATTCGGCTCATTATGGGCTGATTGATTGTGAGACAATGGCGGAACTTTGTTGAACACGACAGGATGTATTGATGATGAATCGTTGGCGCATGGGATTGGCGGGGGCGCTCTTGGGACTGGCTTCATTCGGGGCCGGTGCGGAGACCGCTCAGTATTTGGGGTACGCCATGGGCACCCTCGTACAGGGGACGATGACCGCAAAAGACAAGACGACGGCGGACGAACTCACTAATCGCTATGAAAGTCTCATCAGTGACTATGAAACGCTTTTTACCGTCCACGGCGAAGGGCCGATGCAGGACATAAACCGCCATCCGGGGAAATGGCAGAAAACGGACTGTCGGGTGGCGCAACTGATGGAGAGCGCAAAAACCATTGCCCGGGAGTCGGAAGGGGCTTTTGATCCCACCATCGGGCCGGTGGTGAACGTGTGGAAAATCGGTTTCGGCGGCGATTCGGTGCCGAGCGATGCGGTGATTGACGAAGCGAAGAAACACGTCGATTGGCGCCGGATTGAGACGAAGTTGGCACCGGACGAAGCGGGGCGTTGCCGCGTAAAAATCGGCGAAGGCCAGAACGTGGATTTGGGGGCCATTGCCAAAGGCTGGATCGGAACTGCGGCGGCAAAGGAACTTCAGAAAGCCGGAGCCGAGAGCGGCATTCTCGATTTGGGCGGCAACATCGTGCTGATGGGCTCGGGCGAGGGCGGCCGAAACTGGCGCGTGGGGGTGCAGGATCCCCGCAGGGATCGTAACGAAATGCTCGCCGTCATTGAAACGCCAGGAAACGTGTCCGTCATTACGTCCGGTGACTACGAACGCTACTTCATGAAGGACGGCAAGCGTTACGGACACATCCTGAGCGGCGCGACCGGCCGGCCGGTGCCTTTGTCCTTCAGTTCCGTCACAATTGTGGATGCCGACGGCGCAAAGGCCGACGGGTGGTGTACGGCGCTTTTTGCGATGGGGAAGGCGCGGGCATTGACGTTTCTCGCGCGACGTACGGACATTGAGGCCTTTGTGCTGTCCGGGGATGAAAAAGAGGCTTGGGTGAGCGAAGCCCTCGCGCCGCGATTAAAGCTCACGGACGAAACGATCCGACTTCATGTCATCAAAGCAAGAAAGGACTGACGAATGGCTACCGTGATTTATCCGTCGCCCGTATTCGGGCCCGTGAAAAGCCGCCGGTTGGGGCGCAGCCTCGGCGTGAATCTTTTGCCTGAAGACGGCAAGGTCTGCAGTTTTGACTGCATTTACTGCGAATGCGGGTTTAACGACGATTTTCGACCTAAGGCGAAATTGCCGACGCGGGAGTGCGTGAGGACGGAATTGGAAAAACGCTTGTCGGCCATGAAGGCCGCCGGGGAAACGCTCGATGCGCTTACCTTTTCCGGCAACGGGGAACCCACGTCGCATCCGGACTTTGACCGGATTGCCGATGACGTGAAGCTCCTTCGGGACAAGTACTATCCGGAGGCGAAAGTCTGTCTTCTTACAAACGCCACGCATCTCACGAAGCCGAGGGTCTTTGAAGCCGTGAAAAAGCTCGATAAGGCGTGTCTCAAACTCGATACGGTGAACCCCGAGTACATCCGTTTCGTGGATCGCCCGAACTGCCCCTACGACGTCAACGTCGTCATCGAACGCATGAAGGCCTGCGGAGGACGCTGCATCATTCAGACGATGTTCATGAAAGGAACGTGGCAAGGGAAGAGCGTCGACAATACGACGGACGACTACGTGTTGCCGTGGGTGAAGACGGTGGCGGACATCCGGCCGGCCGGCGTCGATATTTACACCGTGGCGCGCGATACGCCGGATAAGGCCCTGCGGAAAGCCGCGCCGGAAGAACTCGAGCGCATTGCCGACTTGGTGCGTGCCGAAGGGATTTCTGCCCACACGTACGGTTGAAGTTTCCAAGACGGGCGGTTTTCGATAGAATTCCGCCCTTCTTTCAATTCACTTAAAAGACCGCTTCGGTTCATCGCACCGTCTGTGGTCGGGAGTAACGCCATATGCAGCATATGAGCTTTTATACGGTGAAGGGCTGGATCTTTGCCGTTCTTTTTATTCTCACCATTCCGGTGAGCAACTGGGTCGTGATGAACGTGGGACTCGTGTGTACCGCGGACGGCCCCTGTGTGGTTCCCGTGTGGCCCGGCATCATGGCGCCGTCGGGCGTTCTTTTGGCGGGGTTGGCGCTCGTCCTTCGCGACGGCGTACATCACTTTTTGGGCACCCGCTGGGCGTTTTACTGCATCGTGGGGGGCACCGTTCTCTCAGCCTTTTTAAGTGAACCGAGTCTCGTGATTGCTTCCGCGGTGGCGTTCCTCTTTTCCGAAACCGCCGACTTGATCGTCTATACGCCGCTGCGCCGCCGTTTCCCGGCGTGGGCGATCGTCGCTTCGGGGTTTGCGGGTTCCGTCGTGGATTCGCTCCTCTTTCTTACCATCGCGTTCGGTGACCTCAACTACATTGTGGGCCAGGTGCTGGGTAAGTTTGAAATGAGCGTGTTGGCGGCCGTTTTGATCCTCATGATGCGCATGGTGCGCACAGGATCCGTCGCGGCGGAAACGGTTCCGGCTCGCGTTTAAACGCGGTTTAAGCCGCAGGGCGTAAGTTTCGCCCGTCGTTTGCAAAAAAATGGGTCGCTTCGGCGGCCCGTTTTGTTGTCGGCGGCTTAAAATTTTTCCTTTCACCGTTCCCCTACAGGAGACATCGTCGATGACTGCCGTTGCCGACACGCTCGTACTGCTCGTGAACACGGGATCGCCGGCGGAACCGACCCCGGCGGCGCTTAAAACCTACCTGGCAGAATTTTTGGGTGACCGGCGTGTGGTCGAGATGCCCAAGATTCTTTGGTGGCCGATCCTGCACGGCGTGATTCTCCCCAAGCGCTGTGAGGCGTCGGCGGCGCGCTATCGGACGGTTTGGACGCCCGAAGGTTCTCCCTTGGTCGTCACGACGGAAAAGACGGCGCAGGCCCTTGGAAGCGTTTTGGGTGGAGGTTTTTGCGTTCGCTGGGCGATGCGTTACGGAACGGAGCGTGTGGCGGACGTGTTGCCGGAAGCTCTCAAAGGAGGGTTTAAACGCCTTGTGGTGCTGCCTCTTTTTGCGCAGGAAGCTACGCAGACGACGGCGGCCGTCTACGACGCCGTGGACGCCGTGCTGCAAAAGACGGGTTGGCAGGGCGAGGTAGTGCGGATTCGACATTACTTTGACCATCCGGACTACATCGAAGCGCTGGCGGAAAAAGTGCGCCGACATTGGGATCGCAAGGGATTTCTCACCGGTAAGGGACACCTTCTTTTCAGTTTCCACGGCATTCCGCAGAAAAGTGTTGATAATGGTTCGGCCTACGAAAAAGAATGCCGCGAGACCGCGCGATTGGTGGCGGAACGGTTGGGGCTGAAAAAAGAAGCCTGGAGCGTGGCATTTCAGTCCAAATTCGGCCGCGGCGAATGGCTTAAGCCCGCAACGGCGGACGTGGTGCCGCAGATGGCGCGTGAGGGCGTGCTGCGGCTCGATGTGATGTGTCCGGGGTTTGCGGCGGATTGCCTCGAAACATTGGAAGAAATTGCCGATGAGCTTAAAAAATCTTACGAAGCGGCGGGTGGTCGGGAATTTCGGTACATACCGGCCTTAAATGACGGGGAAGATGCCGTGAAAGCCTACGCGGCCGTCGTGAAATCGGCGCTCGAAAAGGAGGCGGCTTGAAATTTCGGACAACCGTCCCCATATTGTCAACACCTTAATTCTCTATTGGCGGAGTCAAAATAAAATGGCCGACAACAACGAACAGAAACTTGCGGGCGCAGCGGACAAGGCGGCGGAAGCTCTCAAAGCCGCGGCTCAGGCGGCCGAACAGGCTAACGAACAGAAGGCCGAAGGTTGCGGCTGCGGCGGGGACGCCTGCCGGTGCGGCGACAAGGCGGAAAATGAGGCGGCTGCGGACGCTGCGAAGGCCGAAGTGGACGAACTCGCCGAAACGGCGAAGAAGTTGGAAGCCGCCAACGCCAAGGCCGCAGAACACTTTGACCTTTATGTGCGGGCTGTCGCCGAAATGGAAAACGTGCGCCGCCGTTGCGCCGAAGACGTACAGAAGGCGCAGAAATTCAGCATTGAAAAGTTCGCCCAGAACCTCCTCCCGGTGGTGGACAGCCTTGAGAAGGCGATCGAAGTCTCACAGGATATGGAAGGTCCGATGAAAGAAGGCGTGCAGGCCACCTACCGTCAGTTGGTGCACGCGCTTGAAGTGAGCGGCATGAAGATGATCGACCCCAAGAACGAAAAGTTCGATCCCAACACCCAGCAGGCGATTGCAATGGTGCCCGCGGCGGAGGGGTTGACCGCGGGGCACGTCGCGCAGGTGTTTCAGCGCGGCTGGCTCATTCATGAACGCGTGTTGCGTCCCGCAATGGTGAGCGTAGTTCAGGGTTGATCGGTTTCTCGAAAAATCAGTACCAAAAAAACGGTCGGAGACTTCGGTTTTCCGGCCGTTTTTTTCACAACGGCGACGAGTGTTGAAAATTTTTTTAGGGAAACGGTTGAAAAAAACACCCCCGTCCCCATATAGGGGTTATCCGCCGAGGGGAACGTTCACGAAACGTCCCGGAGGCAATGGGTTTAAACAGAGGGGCGGAGCGGAAAGAGCGTTTCGCCGATGAAAAGGAAGTTAAACAGATGTCAAAGATTATCGGTATCGACCTTGGCACCACCAATTCGGCCGTGGCCATCATGGAAGGCGACAAGGTCCGCGTGATCGAAAACTCGGAAGGCGCCCGCACGACGCCCTCAATCGTGGCTTATCTTGAAAACGGCGAAATCGTCGTCGGTGCTCCTGCTAAGCGCCAGGCCATTACGAACCCGAAGAACACGCTCTTTGCCGTGAAGCGTTTGATCGGCCGTCGTTATGAAGACGCTGAAGTGCAGAAGGACATCTCCCGTGCGCCTTTTTCCATTGTGAAGGCTGACAACGGCGACGCTTGGGTGCAGGTGTTGGGCGACAAGAAGTTGGCGCCGCAGCAGGTTTCCGCGGAAGTGCTCCGCAAGATGAAGAAGACTGCGGAAGACTATCTCGGTGAACCGGTGACGGAAGCCGTGATTACGGTGCCTGCGTATTTTAACGACAGCCAGCGTCAGGCGACGAAGGACGCGGGCCGCATCGCCGGTCTCGAAGTCAAGCGCATCATCAACGAACCGACGGCTGCGGCGTTGGCCTTCGGTTTGGACAAGGCGGGGACTGCCGACCGCAAGATTGCGGTGTACGACTTGGGCGGCGGCACGTTCGATATTTCGGTGATTGATATCGCGAACGTGGACGGCGACAAGCAGTTTGAAGTGTTGTCGACGAACGGCGATACGTTCTTGGGCGGCGAAGACTTCGACCATCGTCTGATGCAGTACTTGATGGACGAATTTAAGAAGGATACGGGTTGCGACCTCTCGAAGGACGTGCTCGCCCTGCAGCGCCTGAAGGACGCCGCGGAAAAGGCGAAGATCGAACTTTCGAGCCGCCAGGAAACGGAAGTGAACCTCCCGTACATTACCGCGGACGCTACGGGTCCGAAGCACATGAACATCACGATCACGCGTGCGAAGTTTGAAAGCCTCGTCGAAGACTTGGTGCAGCGCACGATTGAACCGGTGAAGAAGGCGCTTGCGGACGCGAAGGCTTCCGTCTCCGACATCTCCGACGTGATTCTCGTGGGCGGTCAGTCCCGTATGCCCCGCGTGCAGGAAGTGGTGCGTGAATTCTTCGGCAAGGAACCGCGTAAGGACGTGAACCCCGATGAGGCTGTTGCCATCGGCGCCGCGATTCAGGGCTCCGTGCTGACGGGCGATCGTCACGACGTGCTCCTGCTCGACGTAACGCCTTTGACCCTTGGTATTGAAACCTTGGGCGGCGTTATGACGGCGATGATTAAGCGCAACACCACGATTCCGACGAAGCACTCTCAGGTCTTCTCCACGGCTGAAGACAATCAGCCGGCGGTGACGATTAAGGTCTTCCAGGGCGAACACCAGATGGCCGGTTCCAACAAGCTTCTCGGTGAATTCAACCTCGAAGGAATTCCGCCTTCTCCGCGCGGACTGCCGCAGATCGAAGTCACGTTCGACATCGACGCCAACGGCATTCTGCATGTGAGCGCCAAGGATAAGGCGACCGGTAAGGAAAACCAGATCACCATTAAGGCGAGCTCCGGGCTCAGCGAAGAAGAAATCAAGCGCATGGTGGCGGACGCCGAAGCCAATAAGGCCGAAGACCAGCGCCGCTTCGAACTCGCTCAGGCTCGTAACGAAGCCGATGCCGCCGTGGCTCAGGTTCAGAAGACTCTGAAGGATCTGGGCGACAAGGTGGATGCGGCTGACCGTGCGGCTTGCGAATCCGCGATCAAGGACGTGGAAGCGCAGGCGAAGGGCGAAGACAAGGACGCCATCAAGAAGAGCGTCGAAGCCTTGATGCAGGCTGCGCAGAAGATCGGCGAAAAGCTCAATCAGGCGGCGGCTCAGGCCCAGCAGGCTCAGCAGCAGGGGGCTCAGGCGCAGCAGACTGACGCCGGCAAGAAGGACGACGATGTCGTTGATGCCGACTTCAAGGAAGTGAAGCACTGAGATTGAGCCGGCCCGCTCGAAAGGGCGGTCGCAAGACCGTCCTTTGAGAACGAAGGCTCAGTTCAAACCGGGTCGGAAGACGTTCATAAGCCTTCCGGCCTTTGTTTGTTTTTATTACGGACGATTGTCAGAACTATGGCAGATCAGGATTATTACGAGGTACTGGGCGTTTCCCGCGATGCGAGCGACGAGGAAATTAAGAAGGCCTACCGGCGCCTTGCGATGAAGTACCACCCTGACCGCAACAACGGGGACAAGGCGGCGGAAGAAAAGTTCAAGGCCGTGGGCGAAGCCTATCAGGTACTGTCTGATCCGCAGAAGAAGGCGGCTTACGACCGCTTCGGCAAGGCCGGGGTCGATCCGAGTGCGGCGGGTGCCGGCGCAGGCGGCTTCGGCGGGTTCGGCGGTTTCAACGGCGGCGACTTCAGCGACATCTTCAGCGAATTCTTCGGCGGCGGTGCGGCGCGTCAGTCGCGGCGCGGCCCCCGCGTTTACCGCGGCGACGACTTAAGTTACTCCCTCGAAGTGACGTTGGAGCAGGCCGTTCACGGCATGAAGACCGACATTCGCGTGCCGGTGTGGGACGAATGCGACAGTTGCCACGGTACGGGCTGCAAACCGGGGACGTCTAAGAAGACTTGCCCGCACTGTCACGGTACCGGTACCGTCAATATGTCTTCCGGTTTCCTCTCCGTGCAGCAGACGTGCCCGTACTGCCAGGGTACCGGGGAAATCATTTCGGATCCCTGCCCGAAGTGCAACGGTACGGGACGCGTGAAGCAGACGAAGACTCTTGAAATCAGCGTTCCCGCCGGCATCAACGACGGGCAGCGCATCCGTTTGTCAGGGAAAGGTGCCCCCGGTGTGAACGGCGGTCCCGCGGGCGACCTTTATGTGCAGATCATCATCAAGCCTCACGACATCTTCCAGCGTGAGGACGACGACCTGCATGCCGACCTCCCGATCAGCTTTACGACGGCCGCGTTGGGCGGCGAAGTTTCGGTGCCGACGATGGATACCGAAACCCGCATTACGATTCCTGAAGGGACGCAGTCCGGGAAGATCTTCCGTCTGCGCGGCAAGGGCGTGCCCAATGTCCACAACAATGCCGTCAAGGGTGACCTCTACGTGCACGTATATGTGGAAACGCCGGTGAAGTTGAATGCGGAACAGAAGGATCTTCTCCGTAAGTTCGGAGAGTCTCTGGAAAAGGGTGCGACGAAGCACACCCCGAAGAGCTCGGGCTTCATGGAAAAGATGAAGAAGTTCTTCGGCGGTTAACGGGGTTTGCCTCAAGGGCGGCAAAGGGAGTGTCTCTGAAAAGGGATGCTCCTTTTTTTCTGGGCAAAGAAAAACCGGAACCGTCCGCAGGCGATTCCGGTCCGGAAAATGGATGGCGTTTTTCTTAAAAGAACATCGGCAGCATAAGCTGCAGAATCCACGGGGCGATAAAGGCGGTCAGAAGCCCCGTGAGTCCCATGGCAAGCCCTGAGAAGGCCCCGGTGTCGCGGCTCATCTGGAAGGCAGTGGCAGTACCGACACCGTGTGCCGCAAGACCGATCGCAAAGCCGCGGGTCGCCTCGTTCTTTTCCCGCAGCACGGCAAAAAGCGGACGGCAGAGCAGGGCCCCCGTGACGCCCGTGATCACGACGAGCGCGGCAGTTAAAGCCGGAATGCCGCCAAGATGTTCGCTGATGCCGACGGCGATCGGCACCGTGACGCTTTTGGGCGCAAGCGACACCACGGTTTCGCGCGAAGCACCCAAGAGGGCGGCGATGCTGATCGTGGAGACGATGGCTACCAAGGCACCCACGACGAGGCCGCAGGTCAAGGGAATCCAGAGTTTCGCCAAACGCAGGCGCTGTTCATAAAGCGGTACGGCAAGCGCCACCGTCGCCGGTCCCAGGAGGAAGTTGATGTGCTGCCCCCCCTGCATGTAGGTCGTGTAGTCCGTGTGGGTCGCGAGCAGCGTCGCGACGATGATGACGATCGAGGTGAGAAGCGGCGTGAAGATGGTTTTGAAGCCGCTCTTTTTATAAAGCCACATCCCGAAGGCATAGGCAACGAGCGTCACCGCCAGCCACAGCGACGGCTGCGTGCGGAGATTTTCCCAGACCGGGGTGAAGGCATTGACGAAAAAGGACCAAGTTTGCATCAGGGCTTCCATGGCTTATCCCTCAATGTGCATGAGTTTCATCACCCAACGGATGGTGAGTGCGGCGGCGGCCATCGCGAGGACGGACGAAATCACGATTGAAGCCGTGATCGGCAGCCATTCGGCGGCAAGCCGAGCGCCGTGCTGCATGATGCCCACCCCCGCCGGAACGAAAAGAAGCGCAAAGTGTGCGAGAAGGACGTTTACGACGGGAAGCGTCTTCTGAAGAAGATTGTCCTTCACCATCAGTGCAAAAAGAAAGAAGACCATGCCCATGACGGGGCCGGGGACGGGAAGTCCGAAAAGGGCGGTGACGGCGCTGCCCGCCAACTGAAACGCCAATAAAAGAGCAATGGTAAGAACCATGGCTGTCCAACCTGAAAAAACAAAATGCCGCACCCTGCGGCGAAAGAGGCGGATTTTTACACCGAAAAACGGGGGAAATCTAACGGCAGGGGAGGGGTTGCTATGCTTTTCGTCAAACTTCGGTGATTTGGCGGGCGCCGAAAACAAAAACGCCCGGCCGAGGCCGGGCGGAGAGGGACGGAGCGCCGTCAGGCTTTTTTCGCAAAGCCCTGAGCCTCATCCAACGTGAGACAGTGCCGCGCGTAGCGACGCACGTCCTCGTAATCCGTGAAGTCGGCGACCGTATTGGGGTTGGTGGGGCCGTCCGTAATTTTCATGATGATCTGAATCATGAGGGTTTCAAACCAGTTCCAATTAGGGTAATCCACCTTGCCGGCGATGCACTTCAGATCTCGGGGTTTCCACGGGGAGTTCTTGACGAATTTCTGCAGGTAACGGTTGCCTTCGGGCGTGGCCTTGAGGGGCGTGCGCGCGACGACCGACACGTTGAAGAAGGAATTGGGGAGATTTTCCAAGCGATCCTTAAAGGCGGAGGCAAATTCCCAGACGATGCGGTTGTAGACGCCGTAGACGATGGGAGAACCGACGATCACGATGTCGTATTTATCCCAATTCACGCCTTCGCGCACGGCTTCCATCATGGTGATGACGTCGCAGCGGTGGCCTTCTGCTTCAATGGTTTCGGCAATGCAGCGGGCAATGCGGGCCGTGTGGCCGGCATGACTGTAGTAGGCGAGAAGAACGTGCTTCACTTCGGCTCCCTGAATTAACTAGGCGTGCGGGGGATGAAGATTCCCAAAACAACGCAGGTCTGTCCATTCTAAAGGCAACGCGCGAAATCGTAAAAAAATCGGCGCCCGAAGTTTCGCTTTGGGGGATGGTTTGATGCTCCGATAGGGAAAAGACAGCAAAAAAGTCGTTGAAAGCCTACCAATTTTCTTAAAAAACCCTTTAAAATGAAAAATTCAGTTTGCCCGAGGGAGTGTTTTTCCGAGGGGGAACCACTCGAAACGCCGCCGCAACGGATTTGAAGACGGCGGCATAAAACCAGAACTCGACGCGGAACGGTGCTTAAAGCCGCAGCCGCCAAAACATAATCTATGGCAAAAGAAGACCTTATTGAAATGGCCGGCCAGGTTCTCGAAGTCCTGCCCGACGCCCGTTACCGTGTGAAGCTTGAAAACGGCCATGAGCTCGTTGCTTACACGAACGGCAAGATGCGCAAGCATCACATCCGCATTCTCGCCGGCGACAAAGTGTCGCTGGAACTCTCGCCCTATGATCTGACGAAGGGCCGCATTACGTTCCGTCACATCGAAGGACGTCCGGCGGCTGCGCCTGCGCAGAATAATCAGAACCGTCGCCGTTAATTTCGGACGTCGGTTTCCGTTAAAAAGGCCGTATCGGTGTCGTCGCCGGCGGCCTTTTTTCTTTTGGGGGGATTTGTCAGCCATGCGCCGGCCCGGATTCATGAGTGCGGAAGAAGCACTTGCCTACTTTGATGAACTCACGCAGACCCGGCCCGTCGAGCGGCCGCTCGGGGTGGCGGAACTCCTCACGCGCATTACAAACATCCTCGCACCGGAATTTTCCGGCATCGCGGTGCGAGGCGAAATTCATTCGGTGACGCGCTCGGCTGCCGGCCACATTTATTTCGACCTCAAGGATGAGCGGGAAGAAGCGCATTTGAATTGCGCAATGTTCCGCGGCAATGCGGCGCGTCTCACTTTTCTTCCCCGACAGGGCGACAAAGTGGAAATTTCGGGGGAAGTCAATATCTATGCCCCGAGAGGCCAACTCAATTTCGTTGTTCGTACGATGAAAAAAGCAGGGGAAGGCGACCTCTATGCTCAGTTTGCCGCCTTGAAGGCGAAACTTTTGGCCGAAGGTCTTTTTGATGCGGCTTTAAAGCGCGCGATTCCCCGTTTTCCCTGCACGATCGGCATCGTGACGAGTCCTCAGGCGGCGGCGCTGCGGGACGTGATCCGCACGATCCGCGGCGTCGGAGTCGGGGTGAACCTTATCCTTTACCCGGCGGGGGTGCAGGGCGATGCGGCGGAAGGCGAATTACTCGCGGCGCTCGCGACTGCCGAAAAGCACCACGCCTGCGACGTGCTGCTTCTCGTGCGCGGGGGCGGCTCATTGGCGGACTTGTGGACGTTTAATTCGGAAAAAATCGCTCGCCGTCTGCGGAAAATGACGATTCCCGTCATCAGCGGCATCGGGCACGAAACCGATACGACGATAGCCGATCTGGCGGCGGACGTTCGGGCGGCGACGCCCACGGCTGCGGCGACGCTTGCAATGTCGGGGTGGCACTTGGCGAAGGCGACGGTGCCGGAAAACGAACGGCGTTTGAGGGGGCTTATTCGCGGCGTCGTAACGACGGGGGAACTGCGCCTTACGCGCACGACCGTTCTCACGCGACTTTTTGAACGTCGGATGGAAACGTGGGAGCGCCGGATTGATGCGGCGGCGTCAGCGGTCGCCCATCTCCCTCAGCGCGTGTTGACGGACAAAGAGCGGCAGCTTAGCCGTCTTACGGAACGACTGTCGGCCGCTGCACCTGCGGCGGACAAGGAAGCCGCAAAACTTGAAAGGCTGAAGGCAAAACTCACGGCGGCGGTTCGTCGGTCGGTGCAGAGGGAAGTGCAGGCGGCTGAAGATCTTCGGTTGCAGTTGGTTCGCCTGCGGCCTGAGACGGCTGCGGCTCGGGAACGGGTGTCGGCGGCGGAGAAACTCTTGGCACGGTCGGCACGGGGCGACATCACCCTGCGGCACGAACAGACGACGGCGTTGGAAAAACGCTTGAAAGCGTTGGCGCCCGACGCCGTCTTGTCCCGGGGATACGCCTTGGCGATTGATGCGGCAGGCCGTGTGGTGACGGACGCTGCGAAATTGAAAACCGGAGACGCCCTGCGGGTACGTTTGAAAATCGGGGCCGTCGCAACGCGCGTGGAAACCGTGCAGCAATAGTTCGTCACGGTTTCTATTTCAGCAATAAACCAAAACTAAGATGTTCGCGGTTATGATAAAGAGAACGACGGGAATCCATCCCGACAGGAGAAATCTATGAACGAATTTATGCTGCCCCCGTTGCCCTATGCGGAAGACGCCTTGGCGCCTGTGATGAGCGCTGAAACGATCGCGTACCACTACGGCAAGCACCACCGCACGTATGTGACGAACCTCAATAAACTCATCGCAGGGACGCCGCTTGAAGATAAGCCGATGAAGTACCTTTTGATGAAAACCGAGGGGGCCGTGTTTAACAACGCCGCTCAGGTTTACAACCACAATTACTTCTGGAAGTGCCTGACGCCCGCGGGCGGCGGCGAGCCGACGGGGGCCTTGGCGGAAGCTGTCAACGCAAAGTGGGGATCCTTTGAAGCGTTCCGCGAGGCGTTTACGAAAGCGGCCCTGGGGCAGTTCGGCAGCGGTTGGGCGTGGCTCGTGAAAACGGCGGACGGCGGCCTTGACATCATGACGACGTCAAACGCCGACAATCCCATCCGTCACGGCCTGAAACCGATGTTGGCGCTTGACGTGTGGGAGCACGCCTATTACATCGATTTCCGCAATGACCGCGCGGCCTTTGTGAAGGCTTTCTTTGAAAAGCTCGTCAACTGGAAGTGGGTGGAAGCCCGCTTTGAGGGTGCCCCCTGCGGTTGCGGCATACGTGCCGACGGCGCCGCCTGCTGCTGCGGCGGTCATCACTGATCCCGAGGGTTTCGGTATCGACGCTTGGTACCGAAATCCGACACAAAGAAAACCCCGCCGGGCGAGAACCTCTGGCGGGGTTTTTCAGTAGTGCGCCCAGCAGGGCGTGTTACTCAAGGGGTGAAAGTCCCCTGCTCACCCGCTGAAGGGGAAGAGCTAGCAACTCG
>UQUM01000029.1 GCA_900544255.1 uncultured Sutterella sp. | reverse complement strand
TGTTGGGCTGCACCGCAATGCGCCCGGCTCCCGTGTCGATAAAGGCGCATTCATCCCCCCCCCCCTTGGAATGCCAGGCGCCGAACGCCGCATGGGTAAAGAATTTGTCAATCAGCGAAAATTCACCGTTCTGAACCATTTTTCTGTTCCTCAAACGAAAAAAGGCGCGTCCGACCCGCGTCTGCGAATGGATCACGCCTCTTTTGAAGAACGCCTTTCCATGCGGGCAGACGCCGCACCGAAAGGCCTTCTTTAATTACTTACCGGCCTTCTCAGCCTTCACCTCGTCCGGACGCACTTCGGCAGCGGTCTTATCAAGCACGCCGTTTACCAGACGGTAACCCTTGTCGGAACCGAACTGCTTCGCAAGTTCCACGGCTTCGTTGATGACAACGCGGTACGGTACCTGCGGGCAGTGCATCAGTTCCCACGTGCCCATCGTGAGGCACGCGCGTTCAATGACGGACAAACGATCCAATTCACGATCCACGTGGTGCGAAAGGATCCCGTCGATCTTCGCGCGGTCGGCCATTACGCCCGCCAAAATTTCGCGGCAGAACGCCTTATCGCAGGCTTCGAAGTCTTCGGGCGTCAGATCGCATCCGGCGACGGGGCCGTCTTCGTCCGTGATGACGGAGAGAAGCCCCGCGTCAATTTCCGCAAAATCCGCTTCCTTATTGATGAGGCTTTCATACACCCCGAGAAGCGCAAATTCACGGGCCTTGCGGCGGGCACCCGCCAAAGGAAGGCGCTTTTTATCACTCATGGTCGTTTTCTTCGTAGTCTTCGGGGAAATCCATCGGGAACTGTTCCGCAAGACGCGCCATTTCCACGGCGCACTGCGCGCAGTCCTTGCCCTTCATCGCGGTACGGGCCTTGCACTGTTCGTCGTTTTCGCAGGTGAGAACGCCATTGGCAACCGGAATGCCGTAGTCGGCCGTCACGCGGGCGATGCCTTCGGAAGAACGGTCGGACACGATTTCAAAGTGATAGGTTTCACCGCGGATCACGGCGCCCAACGCGATGAGGGCATCGTAGTCGCCGGTTTCCGCCAAACGCGACAACGCAAACGGGATTTCCAAGGCCCCCGGCACCGTCACGTAGGTGATGTCCTCTTCCGCTACACCGAGCCGCTTCAGTTCTTCGAGGCAGGCGGCATAAAGCTCTTTGCCCGCATACTCGTTGAAGCGGGACACAACGACCCCGATCGAAAGATCCGAACCGTCCAGATTCTGTTCAATAACGTCGACTGCCATGACTGACACAACTCCAATCTCAAAAAATAACGCACGGGGAAAATTACTTCCCCAAAAACTGTTAGATCGGTTATTTTAACGGGCTTCCCCGCGCTTGGGGCAATTCACCGGCCGGTTTCTTCAAAAAAAATCAGCCGCGGGCTCGATGAAATCTGCGCCTGGTTTGCAAGGCTTTTCGCCGCTGTTGGTAAACTGTCGCTACTTCGACAACCACGAATCCTCCGCATCATGGCCGACCTTTCCGACAACTTCATCAATTCCATCTGCTTTGCGCTCGCGCTCCTTTATCTGGCGCTGCAGGCCTGGCGCCTGGCGCGCCCCTTCTGGGCCATGCGGTTCGAAGGCAAATTAGCACAGCTTAAAAAACTCATGGCCGACAACGGCCTCACCTTCACGGAAACGGAACTGCGGCGCGCGGTGCCTGCGGATTACGCGATCAACACGCTTTTGCACCGGGAATTGACGGACGCGCGCGAAATCGAATGCCGCAGCGCCTTTCGTCGCTCGCTCGCCCTTTTTGCGGCGGCGCTGCTCCTCACCATGGGGTTGGGGTTCTTCTATTCCGACCCCATGGCCGCTTCCTACGCGAGCGACCTCGTCCTTCTGGCGCTCGCAACCGTCATCGCGGCCTGCGCCCGTTACCGCGTATTGAAGATACTCTACTACGTTGCCGACCGAATGGACGAAAAGAAAGCCGCGGGCACCTGACTTACGCCTTTGCCGGAAACACCGGATCGCCCTTCACGGTTTGCAGCCGGTTTTTGATGTCGCGCCCGGGAGCGTCCCCGAAGAGTTGCTTATATTCGCGGGAAAACTGCGTAGGGCTTTCGTACCCCACGGCGTAGGCCGCGGCCGCCACGTCTTTGCCTTCGGTCAGCATCAGGCGCTGGGCTTCGCCCAAACGGAGCCGCTTTTGGTACTGCAGCGGCGACATGGAGGTGACGCTCTTAAAGTGCCGATGAAAACTTGAAACCGACATATGAACGCGCTCGGCAAGTTCTTCGATCGTAAAAGCCGAGCGATAGTTCGTTCTCAACCAACTCACCGCCTGCGTGACGCGACCTGAGCGCCCCGTCTGCGTAAACATGCTGCGGATCCCCTCGCCCATTTTTCCGAGAAGCAGGAGGGAATAGATGTCCCGAATCAAAATCGGTGCCCGCAATTTCATTTCCGCCGGCGAATCAAACATCCGCATGAGGCTTAAGAAATCCGCTTCCATTGCCGCGGTCGCCCGACTCACCACGATCGCCCGAGCATGCCGGTCTTTAAGATCATCCAGCCCCGGCAGTTTGGCGATCATTTCCGTCACGGCGACGCTGTCCAACTTGAGGCTGCAGCCGATAAAGGGCTTGTCGGGCGTCGCTTCCAAAATCGTATAGCGGGCGGGTACGTCGACGTTGACCAACATGCAGTCCCCTGCCCCGTATTCGTAGACGCTTTTCCCGCATTCACTGCGCTTTCGTCCCTGCAGCATCAGCGCAAACGAAGGCTCATACACCGAACACGTGCAGGCGCCGCCCGCTTTGCCGTGCACGGTAAACGACAACCCGTCGATCGGCGTCGGGTAATAGCCTTCGCGGCCGCCCGTGAACGCCATCGCGCGCTCTGCCAATTCTTCAATAACGGGAGAAATGATTTCGCTCATGATAGAAGTTTCCTTCCTTACGAAGGAGGCGAATTCTGCTTCCGAATCCGTTTTCAGGCAACATCGACAAATTTCCGACAAATTTCGACAACTCGCTGTATTTATTCATATTTTAATCATTTCCTCATCCATTTCAATCGTTACAAATTTCTATGATTTTTCATTTTTACGACAGGAAAAGGCAAGTTTGCCGCGGCAAGCGAACCCGGTCGCTTTTCTCTACAATAGCGTCACCTAAGGCATTTTGCCTATCAAAAGCTTTACCTCTTTTTTTTCAGAGGCCCATCCATGTGCACCAGCATCGTAGTCGGCGAACGCGCCACGGCCGACAGCTCGTTTCTCATCGCCCGAAGCGCGGACAGCTCTTCCCTGAAGGCGCAGCACTTTCTCGTTCATGACGCTTTCGTAAAGGAAGGCGGTTGGACGTACAGCTGCAAGGCGCATCAGGGACTGAACGACTTCACGTGGCCGATGCCCGAAAAGACCCTGCGCTTTACGACCGTCTGCAATTGGAAGACGCAGCTGCATGGCGCTGCCGGTTTTAACGAATTGGGCGTGGGCCTCACCGGCACCGAATCCATCTTCGCCCGCGACGACGCCTTGGCGCTTGATCCCTACAACAAAGCAACGGGCATCAGCGAAGACGATATTCCGGACGTGATTCTTCCGCAGGCGACGTCCGCGAAAGCGGCCTGCGCCCTCCTGGGGCACATCATTGAAACCGCGGGCTGCGCCGAAGGGTTCGGAGTAGGCTTCATTGACGCGCACGACGTGTGGTACCTTGAAACCGGCACCGGACACCAGTGGCTCGCGCACCGCTGCCCGGCTGATCAGTACTTTGCAAGCGGCAATCAGGGGCGCCTGCGCGCCTACGATCCGACGTCCGACGCGATGATGGCTTCAAAAACGCTCGTCAGCTGGGCCAAGGATCACGGGTTTTATGACGAAACGGCCGGCGACTTTGATTTTGCCGCCGCTTACACCCGAAACGACGATCGCGACCGTACCTACAACGATCCGCGCGTGTGGGTCATGCAAAAGCGTTTTAACCCCTCGCTCGAACAGGCCCCCGACACCGGACGCGACTACGCCGTCTACCTCACGCCCGAAAAGCCCGTTACGGTCGCAGACCTCATGGCCGTCATGCGCGATCACTATATCGGCACGGATCACGACCCCTACAGCAACGGGTTAAACGGCAACGAACCCTGGCGTCCCATCAGCGTTTTCCGCACCTACGAAGCGCACGTCCTGCAGGTTAAGCCCGAACTCCCCAAGGAAATCGGCTGCGTCCTTTACGTCGCCTTCGGCATGGCGGATCTGTCGTGCTTCATCCCGTTTTACCAAGGACTGGACGCAGTGCCCGCCGAATTCGGTCTCGGCACTGATCACGCGGACAACGAATCCGTTTACTGGAAGTTCCGCAAGCTGCAGACGCTCGCGATGACGGACTATCCGACGCTCGCGCCGATCGTGCACGAAGCGGTGGCCGCGCATGAAGCGAAACTCTTCACGGCCATGGCCGCCTTTGAAAAGGCCTACGTCGCCGCGAAAACAGCGGACGAAACCGCGGCTCACGCGATGCTACAGACGTTCAACGCCAGCGTCATTGCCGACACGCTCGCGCTCGTCGATTCGCTCACGAACGAACTCTTCACTCAGCGCACGGCCGACATTGAAAAGGCGAACTTCTTCGCGAACCGCAAGAAGAAGGACTGATTCTCCGACCGGCTGAAACAGCAACGGCGAAGACTCGCGAGAATCTCCGCCGTTTGTTTTCAATCGGCGTCCAGCACCCGGAGCGCCGTTTCAGTCCATTGCAGCGCTCGATTCCCTGCGCCCGAATACGTCAGGAATCCAGCGTAGAAAAGGTGGGACGAGAGCAACATCTCCTCTTCAGGTGCATGCCACGCGGCCTTTGCCGGGGTTCCCCCGCCGGCGCCGAGCCGGATTTCAATGCGGTCAAAAGCGTCTCTGCAACGGCCGTCGGATACAGTACGAGAATTTGGTTCAAACGTTGCTTCTGAAACGCCGCGGCAGCGTCCTCCGCCGGCGTTGCCGCGCGTCGAACAACCGTGCTTGAACACCTGCAAAAGCAAAACCGATCCCCCGCCTTCTCACTTTCAGAATCCCGTACGGCTTTTCCAAACAGCGCGGCATACCGAGCGTCCGTCGTCACATTGCGAGAAAGACCGGCGCCCCGACACCATTCCAACAACGCCAAGGGATTCTCTCCGACGGCAAAAACCTGCATCCCCAACAGACTTTGTGCATTTTTCATCGCACCGTAAAACGCCGTCAACCACGGCTTCTCGCCCTCACGTTGCCGAGCCGACAGCACCGCCGCATCATCGCCCGTACCGTCCACATCGTCGATCAGCACCACCAAGCGTCGCTCGCCCATCGGCTGCACCAATCTTGAAAAAACATCCCAGAGACCGGCCGGCGACTTTTCTTCTCTCACCAACGCCGCCTCCGACGCTTCTGCCGGATACCGCGCAAAGAAATCCCGCATACCTGCCCGGAGTCGCTCCAAAAATACGGTCTTACCGTCCGCTCCGCTGCAACCTTGAAACGAGAGCCGCAATACGCGGCGGGCGTTCTTGTGTACCGTCGGATGCGCCGCAATCCAAGTCCCGGAAAACCGTTCTTCAGAGTACGGTGCCGCCGCTTCATCGCAATACGCCTGCAGCAGATCCAACCACGCCGTCTTACCGAAACCAATCGGCCGGAAAATGAGTTGCCACGCTCCCTCTTCAAGCCATTGAGCCACCGCTTCCGTTTTGTCCACGCCGCTCTGCAAATCGATAAAACCAGGAAAAGCCGTCATTTTCTTTCTTCTACGCGGCGTAGCCGCCACAAAGTCACGACCAAATACATCACCGCCAAGAGCGTCATCTGCAGACACGCGGGCAAAACATCCACAGTCGCCGCGCCTGCCTGAGCCGCGGCTGCCGACGCAGGGATCCCTTGCGTCGAGGGCAGAAGCTGCGCCACGCCCTGAACGACGGGACTCATGTTTTCCAAAGGCCATACGGCGCCCGAAATAAAAAGCGAAGGCGCGGACAACGATACCGTCAAGGGGGCCGTCCACCCGGCGCCCGTCACAGTGGCCAACGCCATCGCAAGTGCCGTCACCGCAGCCGTAAACGTGAACGCCACGAGAAACGTTGCGGGCGGGTTCGCCATCGCGCCGTATTCCCCGAACGAAAAGTCAAAGCCCTGCATGTAAAGGAACCACGCCAAGGCAATAAGCCAAAACGTGAGAAACATCGCAAGGCCCCGCTTCACGGGATGCTTCGCTACGGCCGCCATCCAACGTTCGCGCCGATTCAGGACGAGCCAATTGCCCAACGCCACCGAAACCCCAAAAAGAATCACCGCCTGCACGATCACCGGCCCCACCATCGGCACCGTGTAGTTGCCGTAGCCGGAAATTTCGTTGTAGCGGTAAATGACCGTCATCGAGGGGCCTGCCAATTTCGCGGATGCGGACATCGAGGGAGGCGTCCCCGGATTCATGACGGACGCAAGCGCAAACCGCGCTTCGGTGTCCGAAGCCGCCGCCCCTGCCGCGCCCTGTACCGCACGGGTTTTCACGGGGTAAGCGCCGTTTCCCAAAATATGCACGGACGCGTTTTCACCGCGCGCCAACCGCTTTTCATAATCCCCGGGCACCGTCACCAACACGTCGACGTCGCCGCGCCGGAAAGCGGCCAATCCTTCGGCTGCGTCATGAACGATGAAACGCTCGGAAACCGCCGGCGCCGCCGTCAACGTCTCGACGTAGTTCCGAGACGCCGCCGACCGATCAAGATCCACGATCCCCGTCGGAATATTTTCCACCTGCTGGCCGCTGTAAGGCCAGCCGTAAAAGATCAGATAAAACGCTACGGCACCCGCAAACACCGCAATCGTGTCTTTGGAAAAGAAGGCGTGACGCGCCGTCTGTCCCATGACGGACAAAAACGAATTCCCGGACGTATCCGCAACCGCCGAAACGGGGACCGCTTCCTTTTTCACCCAGCCGTGCATGCGGTGCACCAACATCGGCAAACCGACGCCCCCCATCACCAAGGGAAAAAGCGCGAGCAACCCCAGCTGCTTTATGAGTACCGCAGCCGGAGCATCCAATACCCACACCCCCGACTGCAGCTCAAGGTAATGCGTGAGCGGCAGAAAGACGCCGAACAACTGAGCGCCCGGCGACATTGCGTCGAGCGGGAAAGAAAACCCGGTAAAGGGAAAGGTCGGCGCCACCAAGCAAATGCAGGCGGACACCGCAATCACCCAAGAGGGGGCCAGCGACGCCGCAAAAAGCGCCAGCGCCGCCATCGACAGCATGAGAAGCGCCGTACCCAGGAACCAGACGGAAAGACTCCCCGCAACGCCCCAACCGGCCGCACCGGCAAACCCCGCGACCCAAACGCCGCCCGCCAAAAACCATACGGCAATCCACGGCGTCAATTTTCCCGCGACCGCCGCCGTCGCCGACCCGCGTGCAGCCGCCAACCATGCGGTCACCCGGCCTTCGCGCCATTCGCGCACGAGACTTGCGACAAACCCCAGCAAAGCCCCCAATGCCATCACGCCCGGTACCAGCGTCGGCAGAAGGTATGCCGAGAAATTAAAGGCCGGATTCCCCAAAAAATACACTTCGGGCATGGAAAGCCGCAGCCGTCGGGCGTTTTCCGCAAACGTTCCGCCCCCCCGCGTCAACTGCACCGCCGTTTCCGCCGCCTTGAGGTTCGTCAACGCCGTCTTGAGATCCACTTCCAGAATCGTCCCCACGGCGTAGTAGAGCTTATTAATCTGCAGCACCACCGGGGAACCGGTACCGCGCCGGCGATCCGCTTCAAAATTTTCCGGAATCGTGACGACTCCGTACACCGATGCCGTTTTCAACGCCCGCTCCGCCGCGGCAACGTCTGCAAACGGCACGAGACGCACCGAGGGAAGCGCCGACAGCGTCTCAATCACTTCGCGCGACGCCGCCGAACGATCCGCATCGGTGTATCCCACGGGGATCTGCGTCATGAGACCGTCGCCGAACGCCGCTATCAGCATCAGGCACCAAACGAGCGGCGCTGCAACGGCGGCGAGCCACTCTTTGGGATGCGAGAGAACCCACGCGACTTCAAACCGCGCGGCTGCGGCTGCTTTTGAAAACCACGCCCGCATCGCTCTAGCGCTTCACGACGACCGTCATGCCGGGCCGCAGATCCGCGACCGGCGCCGCAGGGCGCGCACGCACTTCAAACGTACGGATGTCGTACCCCGTGGACTGGCGCGTCGCGCGCCACACGGCGTAATCCCCGCGGGGGTTGATCCAATAAACGGTCATGGGAACGGTTTTCTCGAGCGCCGGTACGAAGACGTCGATTACCGCCCCCTTCTTGATGTTTTTAAGTTCATCTTCCCGAATATTGAAAACCGCCCACGCTTTTTCAACGTCGGTCACCAACACCACCGGGAACCCCGCGGGTACCACTTCCCCCGCATGCATCACGACGCGCGTCACTTCGCCCGTCACGGGGGTTCGGATATCGGACTCGCCGGCCAAGGACAAAGCTTCCGCCACGGCGCCCGACGCTTTATCCGCCATCGCGGCCGCTGCCCGTTTTTCCTGCGTGCGTGCGCCTTCGGTAACGGCGGAAAGCTTCGCTTTCGCCGCAGTCAAGAGTTCTGCCGAATTCTTCTTTTGCGCGAGCGCTTCGTCCCGCTTTTGCACGCTCACCAACCCGTCCGCAAACAACGCGGCAACGCGCTCATACGTCTTCTTGGCAAGATCCGCTCCGGCCTCAGCGCGAATCACGTCCGCCTTCGCCGCTGCCACGGCCTGCACGCGGCTGCCTTCTTCAGCCATTTCAGCCTGGGCCCCGGCGGCGGTCTGAGCAGCCTTAGCCTGCGCCACCTTCGCTTCGATTTCGGGGACAAGGAGCCGTGCCACCGTATCCCCCGCTTTAACGAGCGTACCTTCTTCCACGGTCACTTCGCCGAGCCGTCCCGGCACCTTAGCCGCGACCGACACCGTTCTCGCGTCCATCATTCCCTGCAGCGGCACAGGTTCCGGCGTCACCGCCTTCCACACGCCCCAAGCAATAAAAAGCACCGCGGCAGCCGCAAGCGCCAACCCCGCCGTCATCTCCAATTTGGCTTTCTGCATTCTTCGTCCTTTCGTTTTTTATTTCACCGCCGTCAGATCCGCGCGCTTTAACGAATCACTGAATTCGGGCATCGCCCCTGAGGACGCATGCAGCATCGCCCAAGACACCACGAATTTGTAGGCCGCCGCCCGCTGCGCGATTTCGGCCCCCGTCAGCTGTGTGCGGGCTTCCCGAACATCCAACGCGGTCGAAAGCCCCTCACTGAAACTCTTTTCCCGCAGACGCAGGTTCTCGGCCGCAAGTGCCACGGTGGAGACCGTGAGGTCGTATTCCTCCCGAGCTTCCGTCGTTCTTAAAAACGCCACTTCCACCGCGGACATCAGCTTGTTGTCCGTTTCTTCGCGCGCGGCGGTCGCCTTCGTCACCAAAGCTTTTGCGGCCGAAATGTCGCTCATGCGGTCTTTGTTGTCCCAGAGCGTAAATTTGACGCCGATTCCCGCCATCCAGTCGGGTTCCACCGGCGTGAGGTAGTGCTTCACAAGATTCTTCATGCCGAAGGCAAAGACTTGCGGGTGAAAATTCCCCTTCGCGGCCCGCACGCCTTCTTGGGCTTGCTGAATCTGTGCGTCCGTTTTGCGCAGGAGCGGCGAATTCAGACGGGCCTTTTTCTGCCAACCGGAAAGCGTTCCCAAATCCCCCGTCAGCACGAATAAAGGCGTCGAAAGTTCGGGAAGCGTTTTTTCCCGCAGTTCCGCCATCAATTCGGTTTCCGCCACGCGCGCGGACGTTTCCGCGGCCGTCGCTTCACGTTTTGCGGTATCGCGGGAGACTTCCACCGACATCCGTTCGAGTTTGGAAATGAGGCCCTTCGCTTCAAAGCGTTTGGCGCGCACCACCTGAGCTTCTTCGTCCGCGAGACGCGATTCCCTTAACTGCGCCACCGAACGCGCGAGCTGCACGCCCCAGTAGCGCTGCGCCAATTCCGCGTCCTTTTCTTCAACGCGTTCGCTCTGCAGGGCTTGAGCTTCACGTACTTTGTGAGCTAAGGCGTCCTGCTGCGCCGAAATGCGTCCGCCCGTATAAAGGGGCCACGTCGCCTGCACAACGGCTCGGGGGCCGCCCAAGTCGTAATTCATCCCTACGGAAGACGGAATCTGGGGCAAATGAAGCGCGGAAAAATGCGCACCTAACCCATTTCCGACCGTCCGTATTTTCTCCGGCACGTCGATCTCAATCTCTTTTTTGCCTTCGACATGCATGGCGATCAAATCCACGCGGGGCCCCGACAACGCTTTGGCACTCTCGGCCGCCGCCCGCGCGCGCTCGACTTCCGCGGCATCCACCCGAAAAAGAGCACTTTTTTCCCGATATATCGCCCGGGCATCGTCAAAGGTCATTGCGGCTTGGGCAGCGGGCCACAGCGCGAACCCCGCTGCCGCAGTCAAAAGAAATCGTCCTGCTGACATGAGAAGAAAAGACCGATCACGAAGGGTCGGTCGAAAAGTTTTCAAATGATTTGATTTTAACGGACGAATCCGCAGCGGACGCCCCTGAAAATCCGTGTTTTCACGAAGGGCTGTCCGCTTGACGCAAACGATCAGAAGAGGTCGTCAGAATCTTCGCGCAGCGCCATCATGCGTTCCACATAGCGCGCAATGGTGTCGATTTCGAGATTCACGCCGTCCTGCGCCTTGAGGTTCTTCAAGGTCGTCACTTCCACCGTATGGGGAATGAGGTTGATCGTGATGCGGGAACCTGCCGCCGTATCTTCCACGGAATTGACGGTGAGCGACACGCCGTTCACCGTGACGGATCCCTTGTAAGCCAAATACGGGGACAACTTCTTCGGCGCCAGAATGGTGAGTTTCCAGCTTTCCGCCACCGGTTCCATCGATTCCACCTGACCCACGCCGTCCACGTGGCCGCTCACCATGTGGCCGTCCACGCGGTCGCCCAACCGCATCGCCTTTTCCAGGTTGATGTAACCGAAAGTGTTGAGTCCCACGGTCTTACTCAAACTTTCTGCGCTCACGTCGACGTTGAATTCGTCACCGTTGATGCCCGTCACCGTCATGCAGGCGCCGTTGCAGGCGATGGAGTCGCCCACCTTCACTTCATCCAAATGAAATTCCTTCGGAGCCACAATCGTGAGTCTCACGCCGTCACCCAACTTTTCGGGTTCGCGCACCTTGCCCACAGCCTGAATAATTCCGGTAAACATAACGTTCGTCCTGCAAAAGAAAATGAATGAGGCAGGAGATTACCCGCGTTTCGGACGGAGAACAAGCTTTAAGTCGTCCCCTGACCGCGTAACGTTCTTAAATTCCCAACGAAGCACTTCCGACATCGCGTCAAAATGCGGGAGTTCGGCTAACTTTTTGCCGTGTCCCATCAGGGCGGGTGCGGCATAAAGCACCAATTCGTCGACCAGCCCCCGCCGGATCAGATCGCCCGAAAGCCGCGCTCCGGCTTCAACGTGAAGCACGTTGACTTCCCGACGCCCGATTTCCGAAAGGACGGCCTGCATGTCAAGCCGTCCCGGCTCAACTTCAGCGACGGTAACGACGTCCGCCCCCGCGTTTCGCAAAGCGCGGCAAGCCGCTTCCGGCGCTTCCATGCCGACGAATACCACGCAGGGCGCGCCCTGCAGAATTTTTGCCGCGGGCGACATCGACGCCTTCGCGTCGCACACGAATTTCACCGGATCCTTCCAGTCGCCCGGCAGCCGCACGTTCATCTGCGGATCGTCGGCCTTCACCGTGCCGACGCCGGTCAAAATCCCCTGCGAATACGCCCGCAGCAACCGCCCGTCTTCGCGGCTTGCTTCGGACGTAATCCACCGGCTTTCCCCGTTTTCAAGCGCCGTACGCCCGTCAAGGCTTGCCGCGAGCTTCATCCGCACCCAGGGGGTCCCCCGCTTCATGCGAGTGAGAAATCCGATGTTGGATTCCACGGCTTCGGCTTCACAGACCCCGGACACCACGTCAATGCCGGCATCCTTGAGCATATTAAGTCCGCGCCCTGCGACCAAGGGATTCGGATCCTTCACCGCCGCCACCACGCGTCCCACCCTTTCCTTGATGAGCCGCAGCGCGCAGGGCGGCGTCCGTCCGTAGTGCGAACAAGGTTCGAGCGTCACGTAAACCGTTGCTCCGACGACGCTTTCACCGACCGCGGCCGCCGCATTGAGGGCCTGAATTTCCGCGTGAGCGCTTCCCGGTGCCTGCGTAAAGCCCCGGGCAATTTCACGTCCGTCCTTCACGATGACGCAACCCACGGCCGGATTCGGGGGCGCAATAAGCCGCGCGCCGACGCTCGCCTTGAGGGCTTCCCGCATCCAGTGTTCGTCAACGGATTCCGTTCGATTCTCAGTCATGGCGCTTCACTTCCTCCAGTTCCCGCATGAGGCTCTGGAACCCGGCCGGATTTTCGATGTTGAAATAAACGCTCGCAAACCGCACGTACGCCACGCTGTCTAATATCTTTAATTCCGCCAACACGAAATCACCGATTCGGGAACTTGCGACTTCCTTTTCGCCCGTGCGCATCAGCTTGAATTCAATGGAGTCCAACGCGCTTTCAATCGCTTCCGGCGTCACCGGGCGCTTTCTGAGGGCAAGCTTCATGGAGGCCCGCAGTTTGTCCCGATCAAAATCCCGTCGTTCTCCGGTACGTTTCACCACCATCGGCAGATTGAGTTCCGCCCGTTCAAAGGTCGTGAAGCGTTTGCCGCATTCGGCACACTGACGACGCCTGCGGATGGAGAAACCGTCTTCGCTCGCACGCGAATCAATGACGGCGGAATCTTTGGCTTTGCAGAAAGGACATCGCATCGGAAGTGCATCCTAAAAAATGATCGGGCGAATTGTAAAAGCTTGGAACGTCGATTTCAGGCGACTATTCTGATTCGAGCCTGCCTCAAACGACCGGCCCGCCGAAAGTTTCCCTCCGGCGGGCCGATCTCACGCGTTAAAACACCCGATTACTTCGCGTTCTTCCCCCAGCTGTCGCGCAGGCCGACTGCGAGATTGAAAACCGGTTTTTCTGCCGTGTGATCCACACGGTCGGTCACAAAGTACCCGGTGCGTTCAAACTGGAAGTGCGTGTCCTTAGCCGCAGCCGCTGCCGCCGGTTCCACGTACCCCGTCACCACGGTCTTGCTCTTCGGATTCAAAGCCGTCCGGTAGTCTTCGGCGGCATCCGGATCCGATTCGGCGAACAGTCGGTCGTATAACCGCAGTTCCGCAGGCACCGCGGTCGCGGCATCCAACCAGTGAATCGCCGCCTTCGTCTTCACGGAGTCCGCCCCCGCGCTCCCCGTCTTCGTTTCGGGGAGATACTTCGCATGCACGCACACGACCTTACCCGTTTCATCCTTTTCAAAGGAGGTCGGCACGATGACGTAGCCGTAGCGCAGACGCACGGGTTTGGCTTCGCTGCCGTCGGCGGGAATCGTCAAACGGCGGTAGCCCTTCGGCGGCACTTCCTCAAAATCCTCTTCTTCAATCCAGAGCGTGCGGCTCATCGTGAGTTCACGCGTGCCCATTTCGGGTTTCTGCGGATGGTTCGGCGCCGTCAGCGTTTCACTCGCGCCTTCGGGATAATTGTCGATCACGAGTTTCAGAGGATGCACCACCCCGATGCGGCGCTCGGCCCCTTCCAGGTCTTCCCTGAGGCTCTGTTCCAAGACGCCGTAGTCAATCCAGCCGCCCGCCACACGCGACACGCCGCACTTTTCCACGAAGTTGCGGATCGACGCCGGCGTATAACCGCGGCGGCGCAGCCCCACGATCGTGGGCATACGGGGATCGTCCCAACCGTCGACGAGCTTCTCGTTCACGAGCTGAATGAGCTTACGCTTGGAGAGCACGACGTACGTCAAGCACAACCGGTTGAATTCATGCTGATGCGAAAGAAGGAAGAAATTCTTCCTCACCACCGCCGAAAGCGCAACCTGCAACAAGGGCGTAAAGTGATCCGCGTGCTGCGTCAAAAGAAGGAAGAACGTCTGCCCCGCCTGATCCGCCAACGTTTCCGGCCCCTCCGTCGTCTGCCACTGATCAAAGACTTCGGCCATCGCAGCTTCAGGCGCACTCTGCCCCAGCTTTTCACGGGCATGGAAGGCCGCGCGGGCAAACGCGAGAGCACGGTCATCGTCCCCCGCCGCCATCTTCGCAATCAACGCCTTCGCTTCTTCAAACTGCGGCGTACGCAGCACCGGCACGACGCGCTCCAAGGCCCAATCGTAGAAAGCACGCTGATCTTCGAATTCGAGCGTGCAGATCGAATGCGTAATGTTTTCGAGCGTATCCTCGATGGGATGCGCAAAGGTGTACATCGGATAGATGCACCACTTGTTGCCCGTCGCCTGGTGTTCGGCAAAGCGGATGCGGTAAATCGCCGGATCCCGCAGGTTGATGTTGGGAGACGCCATATCAATTTTGGCTCGGAGCACCATCGAACCTTCGGCGTGCTTGCCGTCCCGCATCTCGCGGAAAATCCGCAGGTTTTCTTCGGGAGAACGGTCGCGGAAGGGGGAATTCTTGCCGGGTTCCTTCAAGGTGCCGCGGTTCGCGCGCATTTCATCCGCGGACTGTTCGTCCACGTAGGCGTAACCGGTCTTGATGAGGTGTTCGGCGAATTCGTACATCCAGTCAAAGTAGTTGGAGGCGTAGTAAAGGTTCGTTTCCGCCGGGTGCTTCCAGTCAAACCCCAGCCAGTTGACGCTTTCCATAATGCCGTCCACGTACTCCTGGTCTTCCTTCACCGGGTTCGTGTCGTCAAAACGCATGTGGCAGTAACCGCCGAATTCCTTGGCAAGCCCGAAATTAAGGCAGATGCTTTTGGCGTGCCCGATATGCAGGTACCCGTTCGGTTCCGGCGGAAAACGCGTACGGATCTTCGCCACGTCTTCCGTGCCTTCTTGTGCCTGCACGCTGTAGGGCGCCGGGTGTCCGCACCACTTGCGGGGGCGGTTCGCATTTTCAGCGAGGTCGTTTTCAATCAGGGTACGGATAAAGTTGACGGGCTTCACGGCCGCGTCCGTCGTTTTGGTTTCTGTCATAAGCCTTCTTTCGTAAGCACCGGAAAACTTTTTCCTGTGCAAAAAACCGGATATTTTTGAATTTTAGACGGATTCCGCGCGCCTTATGCGGCTGGCACCACCCAATGGCCGGATTTGCCGCCGTCTTTTTCCAACAGTTGGATGTCGCCGATCACCATAAAGCGATCCACGGCCTTCAACATGTCGTACACCGTGAGGAGCCCCACTTCCACCGCCGTAATGGCTTCCATCTCCACGCCGGTCTGCCCGCAGGTCTCACACTGCGCGATGCAGCGCACGGACGACGTCGCCTCTTCCAATTCAAAATCCACCGTCACATGCGTCAATGCAATGGGGTGGCAGAGCGGCACCAATTCCGCCGTTTTTTTACTCGCCATGATGGCGGCAATGCGCGCTACGCCGATCACGTCGCCCTTTTTGGCCGTGCCGGCTTTAACGAGCGCAAACGTCTCAGGCTTCATCCGAATGCGCCCCGCCGCACGCGCAAGCCGCTTCGTTTCCGCTTTTGCTCCCACGTCCACCATATGCGCATGCCCCGCGGCATCAAAGTGCGTCAGTTCCGCCATAGTTATGTCCAATCTTTACGAAATCGTTCGGAAGTGTTGCCGCCGCCCGTAGCGGCAAGCGTGCCCGTTATGATACCGATAATGATGAGCCCGGCCTTGCGGGCTTGATTGTGCCGACGGATTTTTTCCACCATGTTATTTCTCAAGCGATTGACGGCCGCCGCCAGTGCCCTTCTGGTTTTTCTGGCTTCTCCCGGTGTTTGCGGCGCGGGGCGAAGTACCGACGCATCACTGCCGGACTTAAATCTCCCGAGCCTCGGCACGGTGGCGGGAGCCGATCTGTCGCTGCAGGACGAACGCGACATCGGCGAAGCCTTTATGAAGGAAATCCGCGCCGACAAAGATTACTTGGCCGACCCCGAAATTACGGATTACCTCAATCGCCTGGGTTGGCGATTGGTGACCGCAGGGCCCGTACCGCCCTTTCACTTCTTTTTCTTTCCGATGAGAGACCGGACGCTCAACGCGTTTGCCATGCCAGGGGGCTTTGTCGCCGTACACACGGGGCTGATTACCGCGGCGCAGACCGAAAGCGAATTGGCGGGCGTCATGGGTCACGAAATCGGCCACGTCGCGCAACGCCACATTGCCCGCATGATCAACGAGGGGAGTGATTCACTCGCGATCACCTTGGGCTCCATTCTTCTCGCTGTTCTCGCCGCCAAAGCGGGCGGAAGTTCCGGGGGGGACGCCGCGGTGGCGATTGCCATGGGAACGCAGGGCGCGCTGCTGCAGAAACAATTGAAGTTCTCCCGCGACGCCGAACGCGAAGCCGACCGCACGGGATTCTCGCGCCTTGTGAACGCCGGGTTTGATCCCAAAGGCATGGAAGACTTCTTTAACCGTCTCGCCAAAGAAAACCGTTACTACGAAAACGACGTGACGGCCTTTTTGTCCACGCACCCCTTGTCTTCGGAACGCATGAGCGACATGCAGAACCGCTCCCGAAACGTCAAACGCTCCGATGTAGCCTCGAGCCTCGACTTTTACCTGGTGCGCGCTCGGGCCCGCGTTCTGCAGGAAACGGGGTACGACGGCTGGCTCAAGCTCTCAAAAATCTTCGCAGACGAAACGAAAACCCTCAAAGGCCGAGAACTTGCGGCGGCCTATTACGGAGAAGCGACGGCACTTTCTCGGATGAATCGCCCTGCCGCGGCGTTGACGGCACTGAAAAACGCCCGGTCGGCCGCAGGAACCTCGAGCCTTATTCTCGAAAAGGCGCTCGCGGAAACGGCCTTTGCCGCCGCCCAAACCCCGGCAGAGAAAGCCGCTGCCCTTAAAACCGCCCGCGCCACCGCCGCGGCCTACCCGGATTCGGCCATGGCCGCTTCGAGCTGCGCCGAACTTTTGTGGCAGGCCGGCAACAACGCCGGCGTCGTTTCTTTCCTGCGTCGACAGACCGCATTGCCCCGCAATGATCCGGACTACTCGGCGCTGCTCGCCCGCAGTTACGAAGCCCTGGGGCAAAAAAGCGCCGCCTTTGCCGCGACGGGCGACATGTACGCCCAAGCGGGCAACCACCGGGCGGCCGTCTATCAGTTTGACCTCGCGCAGAAAGCAAACGACGGCGACTTTTACCTGATGAGCGAAATCGACGCCAAACTGCGTGAAGAACGCCGGCGGGTATTGGACGAAAAAGCCGACGCCAAACGCTGAAAAAACACCGCGTCTTCGCCCGCCGTTTTGTGCGAAAATTCCTCCTAATTTCGGGGACGGCATGTCGTCATGCTCAGCCCCTTTTCGGCGTGTCGCCAAAAAGCCCGCGCCGGTTCCCTTTTTTTGACTCAGTTAAGCCGGGCGCCCTGCGGCGCGTACGGCCGTGCATCATGGCTATTGAAGACTATCTCACCATTGCTCCCGAAACCCAGGACGTGATTGAAACCGACGCCGTCATCGTGGGCGCCGGTCCCGTCGGCCTCTTTCAGGTCTTTGAACTGGGCCTCTTGGAAATTAAGGCTCACGTCGTCGATTCTCTCAAAAACGTCGGCGGTCAGTGCATGGAGCTTTATCCCACCAAACCCATCTACGATATTCCGGCCGTGCCCGTGTACTCGTCCTACGAACTCACGGAAAATCTTTTAAAGCAGATTCATCCCTTCGGAGCGCAGTTCCATTTGGGTGAAGAAGTGACGGTCGTCAAAAAGCGCGAAGACGGAAAATTTGACGTCGAGACCGACAAGGGGACGAAGTTCCTTTGTAAGGTCGTCATCATC
Organism: uncultured Sutterella sp.; assembly: GCA_900544255.1. Taxonomy (GTDB): domain Bacteria; phylum Pseudomonadota; class Gammaproteobacteria; order Burkholderiales; family Burkholderiaceae_F; genus Duodenibacillus. Next base: position 5,584 of record UQUM01000029.1, on the reverse strand, counting down.
GCTGCGGGCGTGGGAAGTTTCCAGGCCCGTCCTTTGCGCGTTCCCGGCATTGAAAAATTCGAAGGTACGCAGCTTCACTACCGCGTGCGTGATCCGAAACTCTTCGAAGGCAAGAACATCGTCATCCTCGGTGGCGGCGACAGTGCGCTCGACTGGACGTTAAATCTCGTCGGCAAAGCCGAAAGCGTCGTCCTCGTGCACCGTCGCGACGGTTTCCGCGCTGCGGCGAGTTCGGTGGCCCGCATGAAGGAACTCTGCGAAAACTGGGAAATGCAGTTTGAAGTGGGGCAAGTGACGGGCTTTGAAGAAAAAGACGGCAAGATGACTGAAATCCGCGTCACGGGCGCCGACGGCGTCACGCGCCGCATGCCCCTGGATCATCTGCTCGTTTTCTTCGGACTGCAGCCCAAGATCGGGCCCATCGCGGAGTGGGGGCTTGAACTCGAGCGGCGTCAGATCGTCGTCGACACCGAAAAATTCGAAACGTCGATCCCCGGCATTTTCGCCGTGGGCGACATCAACACCTACCCCGGCAAGAAGAAACTCATTCTCTCCGGTTTCCACGAATGCGCCCTCGCCGCGTTTGCCGCGAGCCGCTATGTGTTCCCCGAAAAGAAAGTGTTCCTGCAGTACACCACGACGAGTCCGAAGCTTCATAAGGTGCTCGGGGTGGAAACTCCGAACTTGGACGACTGATGACGAACTACAAAAAGGCCGCCGTCTTCGCTAAGCCTCAGGGCGAAATCGGCGGTTACCTCCGGGCGCTTCTCACGCTTCTTACGGACGCCGGCATCGAGCCGTACCTTGATCGGATGGCGGCGGGGTACTTCCCGGAAGGCGCCCCCTTTCCCGTTCTCTCGGACGCGGCGTTGGGTGAGACCTGCGACATTGCGCTCGTCATCGGCGGCGACGGAAGAATGCTCGGAGCAGCGCGCGCCCTGTGGCCCCACAACCTGCCCATCATCGGGATCAACGCAGGACGTCTGGGGTTCATCACCGACGTCACCGTCGAAGACATGGCACGTCAGATTCCGCTGATGCTCGCCGGGCACGCCGTGAAGGACGAACGGCGCTTTTTGTTCGGGCGCATTTACCGTGACAGCGAAGAGGTGTTTTCCTCCCCGGCGGTCAACGACATCACGCTCACGCACGGACACGCCCTCGGCATGGTGCAGTACACCGTCTACGTGGACGGCCAGCAGATGTCGGTACAGCGCGCCGACGGCGTCTTGGTGAGTTCTTCCACCGGTTCCACCGCGTATGCGATGGCCGCGGGCGGTCCCATCATGCACCCTGCGGTGCATTCGATGCTGCTCGTTCCGATTGCCCCGCATACGCTTTCCAATCGCCCCGTCGTCATGTCTTCCGCGTCGACGATCGACATCGAGATCAATGAGACCCGCAGTGCTCTTGTGAGTTTCGATGCCCAGACGTCGTTTGACGTAGCCGCAGGCGACGTGCTGCGCGTTACGGTCGCCGCCGAAGCCTTCACGATGCTGCACCCCGAGGGGTACAACTACTTTGAGTTGCTGCGGCGCAAACTCAAATGGAATTACCTCCCGCAGGCCGAGCATCCGATCCACACGCCGGAAGGCCGCACCAAAACTGCGGATCCCTACCTGCCCTGATTTCTTCCTTCGGAAAAAAACATGCTGACGCTTTTGTCGCTCAAAGACTTCGTCATCGTTCCGACCCTCACGATCGAAGCCAAAACGGGGCTCACCTGCCTCACCGGGGAAACCGGGGCGGGTAAGTCCATTCTGATCGATGCCCTGCAGTTGGTTTTGGGGGGGCGAAGCGACACGGGCGTCATCCGCGAAGGGGCGGAACGCACGGAAGTCACCGCCGAATTTTCTATGACGACGCGCGCCAAGGCATGGCTTGAGGCGGCGGGGCTCGACGACAATGAAACGCTTCTCATGCGTCGTACGGTCGACGTCAAGGGCCGCAGCCGCTGTTGGGTAAACGGCACGCCGGTCGCCGTCGCCCAGATGAAGGAGCTGGGGGAACGCTTAATCGACATCCACGGGCAGCACGCGCATCAGTCGCTCTTGAAACCTGCGCATCAGCTGCAGTTGGTGGACGGCTTTTCCGACTGCCGCGACGAATTGATTGCCGTGAAACTTGCGTGGGATGCGTGGCAAAAAGTGGCGCTTCTTTTAAAGCAGGCGACGGACGACGCCGAGAGACTGCAGGCCGAAAGCGAAAAGCTCTCCTGGATGAACGAAATCCTCTCGGAACTCGCCCCGGTCGAAGGCGAATACGACAAGGTGAACGACGAGCATAACGTCCTCTCCAATGCAGCGGACATTCTGCTTAACGTCCGAGGGGCCGTCGACTGTCTCACCGACGGCGACGAGAACGCAAGCGCCCTCCTTTCGCACGCACAGGCCAAGTTGGAAGCCGCGGCAAAGTTCGACGAAACCTACGCAGCGTTTGCGAAAACCGTGGGCGAAGCCTGCACGATCGTGGACGAATGTGCCCGCGATATTGACCGGCACCTCGATCACTGCGACTTGGATGAATCGCGGTTTGCGGAAGTGGACGAACGCTTAAACGCCTACTGGCGCATTGCCCGAAAGTTTCACCGCTCGCCCGACGAACTTTTCCAGTTGTGGGAAGACACCAAGCGGCGGCTTTCCGAAATCGAAGAAAGCGCGGACCTGGATGCGCTGCGCCTCCGGGAAGCGGCAGCCAAAAAGGTATACCTTGAAAAAGCGAAGTTTCTTACCGCGAAACGCCGTACGGGCGCGGCGAAGCTCTCCGCCGCCGTCACCGCCGAAATGCAGACGCTTTCCATGGCCGGCGGTCGCCTTGAAATCACGCTTCCCAAGGCTGATCCCTGGGCAGGGGGCGTGGAGCGCTGTGAATTTCTGGTGTCCGGGCACGCCGGTGCCACCCCCCGCCCCTTAACCAAGGTCGCGTCCGGCGGCGAACTCGCCCGCATTTCTTTGGCGATTGCCGTCATCACGGCTCAGATCACCCCGGTTCCTACCCTCATTTTTGACGAAGTCGACAGCGGCATCGGCGGCGCCGTCGCTGAAGTCGTCGGAAAACTCCTCAGACGCCTCGGGGACACGCGCCAGGTGCTGTGCGTTACGCATCTGCCGCAGGTGGCGGCCTGTGCGCACAATCAGTGGCAGGTGATGAAATCCACCGAGAACGGCATCACGACGTCCCACTTAAAGGAACTCAATGAGGCGGAACGCGTCGCTGAGATTGCCCGTATGGCGGGCGGCACCGTCATCACGGAAGCCACCCTCAAGGCGGCGCAGGAAATGATCGACGCCGCACACCGATAAAATTAGGTCCCGCTTCCCACCAAAGAAACGGGACCTAATTCTGTTTGCCCGCAGGATCAGTTGGCACCGAACCACTTGCGGTAGATCTTGTCGTAGGTGCCGTCGGCCTTCACGGCCTTCAGGGCATCATTGAGCCGCTTCGTGAGCGCCTTATTTCCCTTTTGCACCGCAAAACCGTAGTTATCCGCGGAGAGAATGAGGGGCACTTCCTTAAGGCTCATCGACTTCGCCGACTTCTGCGTGAGGAAGTACTCGTTCACCGGTTTGTCGTTCACCATGGCGTAGCAGCCCTTCTGGTTGATTTCCAAGAAGGCTTCCGCTGCCGAATTGAAAGTGCGGATCGTTGTCCCCTTTAATTTCTGGGAATAGAGCGCACCGGACGAACCGATTTCCACGCACAGCGTTTTCCCCTCCAAATCCTTCACGCTCTTCACCTTGGCTGCATTGTCTTTGTGCGTCATGATGGAGAGGCCGCTTTCGTAGTAGGGATCGGAGAAATCGACCTTGGCCGCGCGCTCCGGCGTAATCGTGAGGGCTGAGACCGCAAGATCAATGGAGCCCGACATCAACGCCGGCACCAAGCCGTCCAAACCCATGGAATAGATTTCAATGTCGAACCCGCCCTTTTTTGCTATGGCACGGATCAGATCCATGTCAAAACCGACGTACTGCCCCGTAGCGGAGTCCAAAAACTCAAAAGGGGGATAAACCGTTTCGCTGCCCACACGGAGCGTTTCAGCCGAAGCAGCGGTAACGACGAGCGCAGCCGCACAGGCAGCTGCCAATTTTTTGATGAACATAACCGAAGGTTCCTTTTCCTGATGTTGTAGTGGATTGTTCCGGTTCAAAGCGTCTGGAGGTGATCTCCATCACTTCGAAGAGGCGATCACTATAAGCCGTCCGCTTTCAGTAAACCTCCGACAAAGTTCGTAGTCTTCAGAGTATTGATGCCTGGTCGAGGGAGAATTTCGACTGCCCTCAAGCCTTTCGTTGGCATGCGAAATTTTTTCGAGTTCAGAAAGAACAAAACCCCCGAGACCGAAAGATCTCAGGGGTTCTGAAAGGATTAGCCCGGCAGTGTCCTACTTTCACTGGAAATACAACCAACTATCATCGGCCCAAAAGCGTTTCACTGTCCTGTTCGGAATGGGAAGGAGTGGTACCACTTCGGTATGGCCGCCGGGCAAAGGGCTTTGACTGGAAGCTTACGCTTCTCGTCGAATTCTTTGCAAAAAGAAGTAAAGCTCTGCGGGCTGCTTTTGCAGTCTTTATGAGCTTCATCCTCATCAAACCATCTCGCTGACCTCTGAACTTCTCTGAGTTCAGGCAGCACGGTTATAGGATCAAGCCTCACGGGCAATTAGTATCGGTCCGCTCCAAGTCTCACAACTCTTCCACTCCCGACCTATCAACGTCTTCGTCTCAAACGACCCTTCAGTGGGGTTAAACCCCAGGGAAGACTTATCTTCAGGCAAGTTTCCCGCTTAGATGCTTTCAGCGGTTATCTTTTCCGCACATAGCTACCCGGCGATGCCACTGGCGTGACAACCGGTACACCAGAGGTGCGTCCACTCCGGTCCTCTCGTACTAGGAGCAGCCCCCGTCAATCTTCCAACGCCCACGGCAGATAGGGACCAAACTGTCTCACGACGTTTTAAACCCAGCTCACGTACCTCTTTAAATGGCGAACAGCCATACCCTTGGGACCGGCTACAGCCCCAGGATGAGATGAGCCGACATCGAGGTGCCAAACACCGCCGTCGATATGAACTCTTGGGCGGTATCAGCCTGTTATCCCCAGAGTACCTTTTATCCGTTGAGCGATGGCCCTTCCATTCAGTGCCACCGGATCACTATGACCTGCTTTCGCATCTGCTCGACTTGTCGGTCTCGCAGTCAAGCACGCTTGCGCCATTGCACTATCAGCACGATTTCCGACCGTACCTAGCGTACCTTTGTACTCCTCCGTTACCCTTTAGGAGGAGACCGCCCCAGTCAAACTGCCTACCATGCACGGTCCCGAGACAGGCTCACTGTCTGCGGTTAGAACCTCAAACAAATCAGGGCGGTATTTCAACGTCGGCTCCACTCTGACTGGCGTCAAAGTTTCACTGCCTCCCGCCTATCCTACACAGATCGGTTCAAAGTCCAATGCAAAGCTGCAGTAAAGGTTCATGGGGTCTTTCCGTCTAGCCGCGGGGAGATTGCATCATCACAAACATTTCAACTTCACTGAGTCTCGGGAGGAGACAGTGGGGCCATCGTTATGCCATTCGTGCAGG
>UQUM01000028.1 GCA_900544255.1 uncultured Sutterella sp. | reverse complement strand
GAAACTTAGGCAGATTCCCCGATTTATCGCTACTTATCCGAGATTTTCCGCAGGCATTTCGTTAAACTCGCTCGTCCATTCAAATCCTGCGGTGCCGCCGTCGGTTACGGTAACCGACTTCCCCGTGCGGGTGCCGCAATTTTTTTCGGAGCTACTGACATGGACTGGCTAAACAACCTCGTGAGTGACGTCAACAGCGTACTCTGGGGCGTCTGCTGCCTGATTCCGCTCTTGTGCGGAACCGGGCTTTTTTATTCTTTCCGACTGCGTTTTGTGCAGGTGAGAAAATTCGGGCTCGCGCTGAGACTTCTCTTCGGCGGTGCCTCGCTTTTCGGTAAGAGAGCAGATAAAACCGGTATGAGCTCTTTCCAAGCCCTGGCGACCGCGATTGCGGCCCAGGTGGGCACGGGTAACGTCGCGGGGACGGCCACGGCCATTGTTTCGGGCGGCCCCGGTGCCCTTTTCTGGCTTTGGATCGCCGCTTTCTTCGGCATGGCGACGATTTTTGCCGAAGCCGTGCTCGCCCAGACCTACAAGAGTAAAGATGCCGACGGCCATACGGTGGGCGGCCCTGCTTACTACATCACGAAGGGGCTCGGCGAAAAATTCCGTCCGATGGCGATTTTCTTCTCCATTGCGATCATCGTTGCCTTGGGCTGCATCGGCAACGCCGTACAGTCGAATTCGATTTCGATGGCGATGAAGACCGCTTTTGACATTCCGGTTCTCGCGACGGGGGCCGTTACGGCCGTGTTGGCGGGCTTCATCTTCTTCGGCGGCATCGGCCGCCTGGCAAGCGTCTGCGAAAAAATCGTACCCCTGATGGCGGCGATCTACATCGTAGGCGGCACGTTCGTCATCGCGTGCCATGCTTCGGAAATCATCCCGGCGTTCGGTCTGATTTTTGAAGCCGCCTTCAATCCTCAGGCGGCTGTGGGCGGTGCCTTAGGGCTCACCGTCGCAAAAGCCATGCAGTTCGGCGTGGCCCGCGGGCTTTTTTCAAACGAAGCCGGTATGGGTTCAACGCCGCACGCGCATGCCGTCGCTAAGGTGGAACCTCCGGCCGAACAGGGGCTCGTCGCCATTTTCGGCGTTTTTGCAACGGTCGTGATCGTGACCTTCACCGGAATCGTGATTCTGGTAACCGGCGTACTCGACTATCAGACGACCGGCATTGAACTGACGCAACACGCCTACACCGCCGCCTTCGGCAGTTTCGGCATGGCGTTTGTTGCAATCTGCCTCTTCTTCTTTGCGTTCTCCACCATCATCGGCTGGTACTTCTTCGGTGAACAGAACGTGCGTTTCCTCTTTAAGGGCCGCGGCATGAACGTTTACCGTTTCATCGTCTGCTGCTTCATCGTGCTGGGTGCAACGTTGAAGGTCGATCTCGTCTGGTCGCTTGCCGACCTCTTTAACGGCCTGATGGTGATTCCGAACCTCATCGCCCTTCTGGCTTTGAATAAGGTCGTGGTCGCCTCCTTGGACGATTTTGAATCGAAACTTGCGATGCACGAAAAGACGCAGGCAGCGCTTGAAAAAGCGGCGTCTTAAGTCTTTATGACATCTGCTTAGAAAAACCGGCCGAAGGCTTCGTGCCCCGGCCGGTTTCCTTTTGCCTCCTCGGAGGATGTCGTCGGCGTTTCCCCTCGCGCCGACTCAGGCATAATGCACGGCCACCAAAATCACCGGGAGCCAGAATATCAAGGCAATCGTCGAGGCGCCGATGGTTTCGGAGGCGTACTCCTCGTCCGCGCCGTATTGCTTCGCAAGCACCGCAATGACGGCCGACGCCGGCAGCGACGCCGCCAGCACGAAAACCTTGCGCATCACGGGATCCATGTCAAAGGGCATGGAAAAGAGGTACACCAAAAGAGGCCGAATCACATAGCCCCCCAAGAGCACCAGCCACACGTCTTTGGACAGATGCCTCATTTTCCCGAAGCCCACCTTCTGAATCGTCATCCCGATGAAGACAATCGCCAAGGGAGTAGCAATCGCTCCGAACATCTTTGTAACGCCCGTCACCAAAGACGGCACGGGAACCGACAAGAGGATGCAGACCACGGCCGAGAGAAAACCGATCAAGGGAAGCGAAAAAATCATCTTGAGGCTTCTTGCTGAAAAGAAAGTCGGAGCTGCCGCACCGGTTTTCGCGACGCCGTCCAACTGCACGTGGTAAAGTCCCAACGTCCAGATAAAGAGAACGTTCGCAATAAAGTAAACGAGCAGGTACGGAATGCCGGCGTCACCGAACAACGCCATCGTCATCGGAACCCCGACAAAAAGCGTCGAAGCTCCGGAAAAGCAGGCCGTGAATACTCCCTTCACATCGTCCTTCACCCACCCCGCCTTTACCATCAGTAAAGAGACGGCGTAATTAGCACCCATCACCACGAAGGGAATAAACGCAAGACGCAGCAGATCGAGAAGCTGATCGTGCGTGAACTTGCTCGTCATGGAATAAAAGAGGAAAAACGGAATCGACAGGTTGACGATTTTGCTCACCAACTTACGTCCCGCCGCATCCGCCAAACCTTGGGCGGAAACGCGGTAGCCGATGGCGGCAATGATGACGAGAATCAGAACGTTAGAAACCGAATGAAGTACCGCTTCAAGCATGGCACCCTCAGAAAAAATTCGTACGGATGACGACAGTGTAGTTTCCAAAGCTTTACCCGGCGCCACGAGCCGTTTATCATCTATATGTTGCCTACTCCTTCCTGGGTATATTTCCAATGCAGCTTTTACCTCCCGTCGAACGCCGTCCGCTTTACCAACAAGTGAAGACAGCACTCACTCAGAAACTGACTGACGGCGAATGGCGACCGGGGGACAAGCTCCCTGCCGAAAGCGATCTTGCCCGAACCGTCGGCGTGAGCCTCGGGACGCTGCGGCGGGCCACACAGGAATTAGTGGACGAAGGGATTTTTGAGCGTCGTGCGGGCGTCGGCACCCTCGTTTCGACATTTCAAACCCGCGGCTATTGGAACCGCTTTCAGCCGCTCGTGCGCACGGACGGCACGCCGCGTTTTGACGAACGGCGACAGATCGTCTTTGAAACTGTCCCGGCTCCCGAATTCGTGGCGACCGTCTTAAACCTCGCCCTCGGCGCACCCGTGCTGCGGATGGTGCGCCACATGATGAAGGGGAAGGAAGTAGCCGCCGAGCTCGCCATCATTGACGAAAACTATCTCGTTCCCGCGCTCTTTCCCCAACTTACCGAAGCCAAGGTTCTCCTGCGGTTTCACGCCGACGATTCGCTCTACAAGTTTTATGACCGAGAATTCGGCGTCGTCGTCATTCGGCAGAAATGTGAAGCCGGTGTCGAAGCAATAGACGGTGCCACGGCTCAGACGTTGTCGCTCTCCTTCGTGCCGGCCGCCCCTTGGCTCACGCTGCGACGGACGTCCTACACCTACGGCATGACGCCCGTCGAATACCGCATCACGCGGGCGGCCCCGGGGGAGCATCGGCTCGTTTTTGATCTCAATTGAAGCAGTAAGCCGCCGAACCGTTGTCCGGCATTCGGCGGCTTTGAGTCACCTGCGTCTATTTGACGGTGCAGCGGACTTCGGCGGGCACGCCGTTCGTGAGGTCTCCGGGCTTTATGCCTCGGAAGGCGTTTTCGGAGCCGCACCCTGCTTTGACGGCCTCCGTGACTTCTTTCGTGAGCGTCTTCACGTCACCTTGCGGGAGTACCACTTTAAAGGAAGCGTCCCCAGCGATAGCGTTCACCGACACGCCGCCTTTGACGTCCGTAATGACGGCGTCGGGTACGGCCTTCTCAATCGCGAGAGCCGCTCTTGCCGCGGCGTGCACGGCGTTCGTACGGCCGTAGTTGCCGTTGGAATGTCCGCCCGGCCCCAGAATTTCAACGGTGAGCGTCGCGGCCGACAAGCTTCCCGCCGCAAGAAGAGCGGCTCCCAACACGATGGTTTTAAGATTTCTCATGTTGCCTCCTCCTCTCACTTAAACCGTTCTTCCGTCGTGCGATTGCCCATGGGGCCCACCAACGGTTCCACGACCTTGCCGTCGGACGTATTGAAGCCTGCCGCCATCAAGCCCATCACGATCATGCGCGTGAGGCGCTTCCCTTCGGCAACACCGTCCCCGGGAATGCCCCATTCCCAGAAAGCATGTCCGCCGCCACCGCCCGCATTCGTACCGACGTTGAAGTTGACGGTCGGCACCCCGACCGCTGCCGGTACGTTGTCGTTGAGAGATGCGGCGTTTTCGTTCAATTTATCAGTAACGTCAACCCCGACGGCACGCGAGGACTGCCACCACGCGACCGTCGCCACATCGTCGTAATCGGTGCGCTTATAGGCCGGCCGGTCGCCGAACCAAACGAGTTCCATCTTGACGGCGTTTTTGTCCGTGTTCTTGAGGCTGTACTTGGTGTTTTCTGCGGTGAGCGCTTTTTCAAACTGCGGTTCGATCTTGCGACGGATGTCGGTCAGGGGGCCTGGCGTCGGACTTCTCATATCGACCATCAACGTACACTCACGGCTGCGGCCGCCTGCCGGTGCTTCGGAGCATTTCACAAGTCCCACGGTGTAGGTCGTGCGTTCCGCTGTTCTGTCGTCGTCATACGGGGTCTTCAAGTCCGCAATCGCTGCCACAGCTCGGTTCATCGCCATCGCGGCCGACGGTGCCTCGGCGCCTGCTTTCACGTCGGCGGGTTCCGTGTATTTCATTTCAAAGCGATAGGAACCGAGGTAGTTGACGATCCCGGACTTCGGCCGCGTCGTATCCGCCGAGAAGCTCGCGACGAAATTTAAGGCGTTGTTGCCTTTGCCGGCTTCCTGCGAATAACCGTAGAGCTGCTTCATGCCGCAGAGGTTCCCTTTCCCCTCTTCGCCCGTCGTACCGCAGACCCAAATGTCGTACACAGGTTTTACGCCGTACTTTTTCATCAGCACCGCGGCCTGCAGCACTGCCGTCGTATTGATCATCGCGTCGTTGTAGCCCGGCACATAGATGCGATAGGCGCCTTTTTTCTGAGCGTCATCGTAGTCCGCGTAACGCTGATAGGCCTTGCGGTAGTTGTCGTCTTCGATGATGCGCCCGTTGTCATCAAAATGAAGTTCGTCCTTAATCGCCGCCAATTCACCGCGGGTTTTGACGATCGCGTCTTTCGTACTCTGCAGTTTCACGGGCTCATAGGGCGTTTCAGCAGGCGGCAGCACGCCGGGATTTACCGTGTCGATATGGCCTTCGAGCAACACTTTTGGGCCTTCGCCCTGATACGTCACCGCGTCAGGCCTCGCGCCGTAGGTGCCGGGAATCCGCACGCAGACGTTGTAGACCGGGAGACCGTCCACGGTCTGCAGTCCCGCGCCTTTCAGGTAACCGTCCAACCGCGTCATGATGTCTTCCGACGCAAAGCCCCATTCTTCGGCAAGACGCTTTGTGATTTCCGCCTGTCGGCGCATTTCGAAGCGCGAGGGCGACGCGATCCGCGTCAGTTCCATCTGGGTGTTGAAACGCCATTTCTGTCCCGCGTCACTCACGGCTTCGGCGAGAATTTTCTGAATGACGGGATCCTTGACGATGGTGTCGGCCGACCGGACGGCTTCCGGCGAGATGTTGGGTTGAGCAGCCGTTACAACGAGCGGGAAGATCGCTGCAACAAGCGCCGCAGGGAGTGTCATTCGCATAGAACCTCCTTGGGTGTTTGCCATCGAACATCGTCGGGGATTGACGGTGTCCTAGAGGCGTCCGAAGCATTGTACCCAACCCAACTACAATGAATTACCTATAGCGATCGTCAGAGCCATTTATAACGTGCGTACATCGCGGCAATATTGATCCGATGTAACCAAAGGGTTACAATTCAACGATGGTAGATTTCGATATAGATAATCTCTTTTGTTGATATATCAAATGAAAATTGAATATACGCTTGAAGAACTGCTTGCTATGGAGAGTTCTGAAAATAAAAAACGGATCCAGGAAAAATCGGAAAGGCTTAAAGAAGACTATTTGCTGACGCAGATTCGTAACGACTTGAATATGTCTCAAACGGAGCTTGCCAAAGCCCTCGGCATTTCACGGCCTGCGGTATCGAAAATGGAAAAAATGAAGCAGAATATCGGTATCCTTACTTTGAAGAAGTATATCGAAGCCCTCGGGGGTCAATTGTCACTTCAGATTCGTATGCCGACGGGCGATTTACGTTCATATTTTGTTTGAATAAAAATAGCAATACTTATTTAAATTATTTTTTTCAGTTTGTGAGCGCGTCTATGTCTGTTCAAAAGTCGCTAAAACTCATACCGTACGGCATTACCGGATTCAAGAAACTCCGGTCGGATAATTATGTCTATGTTGACAAGACGCGTTATATCGAACTCCTTGAAAAGCAAGGAATTCTTTACCCGTTCGTTGTCCGCCCGCGTCGTTTCGGTAAATCACTTTTTGCCGACACCCTGCGCGCGTATTACGACATTAACGAAGCAACTGATTTTGAAAAGAATTTCCGCGGCACCTACATCAGCAGTCATAAAACGCCGCTCGCCAATCAGTTTTACATTCTTCGCTTTGTTTTTTCCGGAATCGACGGTGACGATGTACCGCGTCGTTTCTACAACGCTGTCCGCAACGGTCTGACCCGCTTTTTTAACGCCTATCCTCATTCCCGACAGCAAGAAGTACTGTCCGCCGATCTCGGCAGTGCGGCGGATTTGTTGGATGCGTTCTTTTCAATCCTCGGTACCGACTACTGCCAAAAACTCTGCGTCATCATTGACGAATATGATCAGTTCGCGAACGCCCTTCTCTCCAAAAATGCCGCGCTCTTTCGCAGTATCACGTCTTCCGACGGTTTCTTGAAAAATTTCTACTCGCGGCTTAAAGCGGAAGCCGATGACTCCGGCGCCGTTGCCCGCATTTTCATCACGGGGGTAACGACGATTTCCTTGGATTCCATGTCCTCCGGCTTTTCCATCGCCAACAACCTCACGGCGCATCCGATGTTTGCCGGGCTCTGCGGCTTCAGTGAGGATGAGCTCCGCGCGATGATTCCTGAGGTGTTGGATTTGGACACCTGCGGCAAATCCGTTGACGACATCGTCGCACGCATGAAGGAATGGTACAACGGCTACCGGTTCAGTCCCTTGAAGAGCGAAGCTGTTTTCAACGCCTCCATGTGTTTCTATTACCTGCAGGCGCTGCAGACGACGGGCGAAGAACCGTCGCCGCTCCTTGACACGGCCTTTGCCCAAGACCAGGAAAAAATCTCCGGGATTCTCACCTTGGGTGAACCCGCTTTCGTGAAGTCCGTCGTCTCTCAGGCTCTGAGAGGCGAAGCCCTATCCTTCCCCTCCGGAAGTCTGCAGCAGCTTAATCTCAACCTCACCAACCGATTGACGGATGAAGAAGTACTGTCAGCCTTAGTTTATTTTGGCTATCTGACGTTTGCCGAGGGCAACCGTTATGCGCTTGTGGTGCCGAACCGCGCGGTCGCCATTCAGTTTTTTGAATACTATCAGCGCTATCTGTTGGCTTCGACGTCGTTCACCTTCAGCCTCAAAACATTCAGTGACGCCTACCGCGCCTTGGGCGCCGGCGATCCCGAGCCGCTATTTCGGGCGGCTGCCGGTCGCTTTGCGTCGGAAAGCGGCATTCACGAAAGCCTCCATCTCACGGAAAGCGATTTTCATACGTTGCTCTCAGCGGCGCTCTACTTCACCGAGGACTACCGCGTTCACCGCGAGGTTGAAGCGAGAGGCGGCCCCCACCCCGGCTACATCGACCTTGTGATCGAACCCGCCCGCGGAAAATCCGGGTTCACGTACGTTGTAGAACTCAAATACCTCACCCGCCAAGAAGGCACCGAAAAGGCGGTTCAGGCGACACTCAAGAAAGCCCTTCAGCAAGTCCGCGGTTACTCCGAATGCGACAACATCCGATCGATTCAATCGCTCAAACGTGTCGCTGCCGTCTTCGTCGGCACTGAACTGAAGGCCCTTGCCGTCGAAGACTGACGCTCTACTTCAGCGGCAGGAGTTTCTGCCACATTTCTACGCCCTTCGTCAAAACGGACTCATCAAAATTAAATCGGTCGGAATGGAGCGCAATTCCGGTGCCGGTACCGAGGAGTAGGAACACGCCGGAAAGCGTTTTCTGATAGAACGCGAAGTCCTCGGCAATGAGAAGCGGTTTTTCGAGTTCCCGAATGTCGGGCACCCGACGAAGCGTCTCCCGATACAGCGCTTCGTCGTTAATAACCGCCGGGTACCCAGCGGCCGGCGCGATGGAAATCGTCACTCCGGTCTCCGCCGAAATCTGCCGGGCCAACCCATCCATCTCCTGCCACGCTTTACTGATCGCCGCGTCGCTGAATACGCGCAGCGAGCCTTCGAGTTTCGCCGTTGCCGCAATGGCGTTGCGTACGGTACCCGCCGTGAGATGCCCAAATTTCAACGTGCACCACGGGCCTTCGGTTTTGCGAAGGTCGCTTAAAAGCGTATCCGCCCCCGTGACGAATCGGGCCGCGGCGAGTACGGCATCCGCCCCCTCTTCGCTCTTGGCAATGTGCGCACTTTTGCCTTCAAACGTTACCGTTACTTCGCGCGACGCGGCCAACAGCGGGCCCGGGCGCGAAGCGATGATGCCTTGCGGTAAATCCGGCCACAGATGGCAACCCCAAATCGCCTCCACCCGCTTTTGCCTAAAAATCCCGGATTCGCAGATGAGCCGAGCGCCCCCCGTCGTTTCTTCCGCCGGTTGGAAAACAAGCAGAACGTTTTTGGTGAGCTGCGCCTTGACGTCGTTCACATAATGCGCGAATTCAAGCATCATCGCCATGTGCCCGTCGTGACCGCAGGCGTGCATCTTACCGGGATGCTGGGATGCAAACGCAGCGCCCGTTTGTTCCGTAATGGGCAAGGCATCCATGTCGGTCCGGAAAGCGACGGACGAGGCCTTCCCCGCATCAAACCACGCGCAGAGTCCGGTGCCTCCGGGGGAAAGAATGTCGCAGTCGAGCGTTTCCAATACCCGCCGCACATAAGCCGTCGTTTCCGGGAGATCAAAGTCCAATTCTGGAATCCGGTGCAGATCGCGACGAAAGCGTGTCAGTCGTTCCAACATGGGGAGCCTCATGGCAACGGGACGACGAAGGAGTCGTCCCGGTTCGTGAAAAAATCAAAGCTTACGCAACGCGTCTTCAAGCGCCGTCTTTTGGTTCGTGCGTTCGTCCTTATGTTCCTTGATGACGCGCGCGGGAACCCCCGCCACGACGGCGCCCGCAGGGACGTCGGCAATCACGACGGAACCCGCTGCCACGACGGCACCTTCTCCGACGCGTACCCCCTCGATCACAACGGCGTTGGCACCGATGAAGACGTTGTCTTCGATGATGACGGGTACGGCAGAGGCCGGCTCCACGACGCCGGCAAGAACGGTGCCCGCCCCGATGTGGCAGTGCTTGCCCACCGTTGCGCGGCCGCCCATCACGACCCCCATGTCAATCATGGTCCCCTCGCCGATGACGGCGCCGATGTTGATGATGGCGCCCATCATGATGACGGCGCCGTCACCAATTGATACCTGATCGCGGATGACGGCCCCGGGTTCAATGCGGGCGTTGATGTTTTTGATGTCCAAGAGCGGAATCGCCGAATTACGGCAGTCGTTTTCGATCACCATGTCGGCGATCTTGTCGCGGTTCGCTTCAATGACGGGCCCCAACTTCTTCCAGTCCCCGAAAACGACCTTGTCGCCGCAGCCGAACACCTGCGCGTCGCCGTAATCAATGGGGGCTTTTTCCTTAATGGTGATTTTGACCGGGGTCTTTTTTTCCGATTCCGCGATGTAGCGGATGATTTCCTGAGCATTCATCATGGCGTGGTTGTCCTTTAAATGTTACTGGGCTGATTGAGAAAAGAGAAGGTCTTCAAACGTGTGCCGCCCCTTGGGTGCTGCCGCCAATATTTGCGCGGCTTTCAAAGCGCCCAAAGCGAAGATTCGCCGGTTCTCGGCACGGTGCGTGAGCGACACTTCTTCGTCGGCACCGAAGAAACTCACGGTATGTACGCCCGCCACCGTTCCTCCGCGCACGGCGTGTACGCCGATTTCATTCTCTTTTCTCGGCGCAAACCCGCTGCGGCCTTCCGTAATCGGACGATCTCCGTCGGGATTTAACACGGAAAGAAGCATCTTGGCCGTACCGCTCGGCGCATCCTTCTTCATGCGGTGGTGGGTCTCTACGATTTCGACGTCAAAGTCCGGCAGATACCGGGAGGCTTGCGCCACGAGATACTTTAAAACCGCCACCCCCACGGAATAATTGGCGCTCGCAACGACCGGAGCAACGTCCGCCAAAGAGGCAAGTTCGGCTTCTTCCGCGTCGTTATACCCCGTCGTTCCCGACACCAACGGCGTCCCCGTACGACGCACGAATTCCGCGACCGCAGGCAGTGCGGCGGGGGCGGAGAAATCGATCAGAGCATCGGCTTTGCCGGCTGCGGCAAGCGACGCCGCGGTTTCGTGCCCATAAAGCCCTGCGACGTCGATTCCGGCCTCTTCGGCGCAGGCCGCAATCATTTTTCCCATGCGGCCGCGGCCGACGATGATGATTTTCATGACGCGCTCCTACTTCACGAGCCCCGCCGCCGTCAAGGCGGCCTTCAGCGCGGCGCGGTGTTCATCCGTCATCGGATACAAAGGCGCACGGAAGCCGCCTACGTCAAACCCCATCAGGTTGAGCGCTTCTTTGACCGGGATCGGATTCACCTCAATAAAGAGGCCGTTGATGACGTCGAGCCACGAGAGCTGCGCCCGGCGGGCCGCGTCGGTTCGCCCTTCCAAATAGTCCGTCACCATGTCGTGCGTCGCTTCGGGCGCGACGTTCGCGAGCACCGAAATCACGCCCGATGCCCCAAGAGAAAGCATCGGCACGATCATGTCGTCGTTGCCCGAATACATGACGAAGTCATCCGAAAGAAGTTTTGCGATCTTTGCGGCGTAACTCATGTTGCCGCTCGCTTCCTTAATCCCCACGATGTTGGGGTGCTTCGCCAGGCGCGCGACGCACGCGGGCGAAATCGAGCAGCCGGTACGCCCCGGCACGTTGTAAAGAATGCAGGGAATGTGCACGGCGTCCGCGACCGTGACGAAGTGCCGGTACATCCCCTCTTCATTCGTCTTGTTGTAGTAGGGCGTAATAAGAAGCAGCCCATCCGCGCCGAGCTTTTCACTGGCAAGACTCTTTTCGAGCATGGTTTGGGTGCTGTTCGAACCCGTCCCCACGATGACGGGAATGCGGTGGGCGACGCGCTTCACGGTGAATTCGCAGACGGCGTTGTCTTCTTCGTGGCTCATCGTTGCGGATTCCCCGGTCGTCCCGAGAATGACGAGGGCGTCCGTCTTGTGCGCGAGATGAAAGTCGATCAATTCGCCGAGCTTTTCAAAATTGACGCTGCCGTCTTCGTGAAACGGCGTGATGAGAGCGACGAGTGAACCGCGGATTATCGGGTGGGTCATGAGGGATACCTCTTCAAAAAAATGTTGACACATGAGTAACGACAGCCCGGTCAACAAAAAAGCCGACCGGGATGCACTCTCCTCGGCCGGCGTCCGGTGTTGTGCCGGCAAAGCGCGACACCAATGAACCCACCTGAAAGATAGCGCAACCGCCTGGACTCAACCAGGCAGACAGTGCCGCGGGTATCTCCCGCGACCCCATCCGGCAGCCCTCGGATGCGCTGCCGAATTCGGCGGAGTTGCCGCACCGTCGGGTTCGCCGTCTTTCCGTCAAGACTCCCCCGCGGTTTCTCGTCTCCGCGCCTCTATCGTTTGTCCGATACCATAACAGATGTTTTATGGGACGGACAAGATCACCTGCGGCTTTTGTCGTTTTCTGAGGAAAACACAGTAAGGACTTCTCCCTGAAGGCTCCCGTCGATCGGGGGATAGATGCGTTACGAAGCCTTTCTCTGTGGTTACAATCGAATGCCCCTCTTGAAGAGAAACTTTGTTTTCTCAAGCAATTATTGCGGCTTTACGAAGGAGACCCTTATGCTCCGAATTGCTCTGCTCGGTTACGGTACGGTCGGCCAAAGCGTTGCGGCGTTGACGGCGGACGGCCGCCGCGGAATCGAACTGCAGCACATTCTGCGTCGTCCCGGCAAAGCGGCGGCGCCTCTGATGACTGATTCACCGGACGACGTCTTCGCCGATCCCGACGTCGACGTCGTCGTCGACGTCCTTCCGGGAGAGAATCCTTCGTACGACTACATCCGCCGGGCACTCCTCGCGCATAAACATGTCGTCACAGCGAACAAGGCGGCCCTGGCTCCTCACTATGCCGAACTCACGGCGCTCGCGCGCGAAAACGGCTGCGCCCTCCTGTATGAAGCCAGTGCGGGCGGCGGTATTCCTTGGATTGAAAACCTCCGTCAGGCGGCCAAAGTCGATCGCATCACGGCGATGTCGGGTATTCTCAACGGTACGGTAAATTACATCATCGACCGTATGGAGCGGTTTGAGGCGGATTTTGAAACCGCACTTTCGGAAGCGCAGGCTTTGGGGTACGCTGAAGCCGATCCTACGGCGGATCTTTCGGGCGCCGATACGGCCAACAAGGCCGTGATTTCCGCGGCAACCGCTCTTCATGCGGCCGTCTCTCCGAATTTTCCCGTCGCAGGCATTGAGGGTCTTACCCGCGATTTTCTGGAGCTGCTTCACAGGGAAGGTCTTACGCTGCGCCTCATGATGCTCTTTTGCCGGTCGGAACACCGGTACGCATTGGGCGTCGCCCCCGTCCTTTTGTCAGAGCACGCCATGGAAGCGGCAGTGCGTGAAAACTTCAACTGCACGTCGCTGACGGGCGACGTCGTGGGTACGCTCAAATTTTACGGTCAGGGCGCAGGCGGGCGCCCCACGGCGGACGCCATACTGCAGGATCTCGTTCGGCTGCGGGACACCCGCGCCGAACTGCCGCCCGCCCCCGCCGCGGAAACTCCGCTTTATGACGCGTCGCTTCTGACCGGCACCGCTTATTTCGCCGACGGCACGCGTTGCTTCGGTACCTTGGAAACGCTCACGCGGCAAGCACGGGAGCTTAATTGCTTTATGGCGTTCCAACCGCAGGAATAAGTTTTCATTCATCATAAAAAACAACACCGCGGCCCGAAACCTCGTCTGTGCCGCAGAGGAAAGAACCATGCTTAAGATCACGAAATTCGGCGGCAGCAGCTGCGCCAGTGCCGAACAATTCCGCAAGGTACGGGCCATCATTGAGTCCGATCCCTCCCGACGCTTCGTCGTCGTTTCCGCCGCCGGCCGCAAAACGAAGAAAGACAACAAGATCACGGATCTTCTTTACCTTTGCCGTGCACACGTCGACTATCACGTGGATTACCATCCGGTCTTTGAAATCATCCGGGCGCGCTTTCTGGAAATTAAGGCTGAACTCGGCCTCTCTACTCCCATTGAAGACGATCTGGACATGCTTTGCGAAAAGCTCCCCGATCTCTCCGTGGACGAACTCGTTTCCCGCGGCGAATACTTTACGGCACGCCTGATGGCGGACTTCTTAGGGTTCCCCTTCGTGGACGCGACCGACGTCATTGCGATGGAATTCGACGGGAGCTTCAATTTTGAGAAGACCTCGGAAAACTTGAAGGCCGTTCTCAAGGAGCACGACTGCTTCGTGATGCCGGGCTTTTACGGCAAGACCCCCGACGGCGCGGTGCGCGTCATGACGCGCGGCGGTTCCGATATTTCCGGTTCCATTCTGGCGCGCTGCCTCAAAGCCGATATGTATGAAAACTGGACGGACGTTTCGGGCTTTCTGATGGCCGATCCCCGCATCGTCGAGAATCCCCGCAACATCGAACGCATTACGTACGAAGAACTCCGGGAACTTTCCTACATGGGTGCAAGCGTCCTGCACGAAGACGCCATTTTCCCGATCCGCGAATTCAACATCCCGATTCACGTTTTAAATACCAACCGTCC
Source organism: uncultured Sutterella sp. (assembly GCA_900544255.1). Lineage (GTDB taxonomy): Bacteria > Pseudomonadota > Gammaproteobacteria > Burkholderiales > Burkholderiaceae_F > Duodenibacillus. The sequence goes on along the minus strand of UQUM01000028.1, from coordinate 10,971 downwards.
TCAGGATCCCGGCACCCTCGTCCTTGCCAAGATCGAAGACGATGAAAACGGCCCGCTCATCACCGGTATTGCCGGTAAGAAAGGCTTTTTGTCGATCGAAATCTTTAAGCGCAACATGTCCAACATGGTGGGCGTCGTCTCGGGCACCTTGGACGTCCTTCGTAAGTACGGCGTTTCGATCGAACACCTCCCCTCCGGGATCGATTCCTTCAACGTCGTACTCAGCCGGCGCGACGTGGAACACAATCTCTACGACATTTTGGCGGAAGTCAAAGAAAAGGTGGCGCCCGATTCGATCCGGGTGACGGAACCCCTGGCGCTCATTGCCGTCGTCGGCCGGAACATGAATGCCCGCGTCGGGTCTTCCGGCAAGCTCTTCACGGCCTTGGGTGCCGCCGGCGTCAACATCCGTATGATTTCGCAGGGTTCAAGCGAAATCGACATCATCGTCGGCGTTTCCGAACCCGACTTCGACAAGGCTGTCCGTGCCCTTTACGACACCTTTGCGCAGTAACACGAAAGGAGAATCAATATGACTCAATCCAAGAAACTCAAGGTCGGTATTTTGGGCGCGACGGGTGCTGTCGGCGAACAGATGCGCATCGTGCTTGCCGAACGTAAGTTCCCCATTGAAGAACTGCGGCTTTTCGGCAGCCGCCGCAGCGCGGGGCGGCAGATCGAATTCTGCGGTGAAATGCTCACGGTTCAAGAAGCTTCTCAGGAAGCGTTCAGAGGGCTCGACCTTCTTTTGGGCGCCGCCGACAACGACGTTGCGAAAGTTTACCTGCCGGCTGCGGCCGCTTCGGGCATCACGGTCGTCGATAATTCGAGCGCCTTTCGCTTGGATCCGGCGGTGCCGCTCGTCATCCCGGAAGTGAACCCCGACGACGCACTCACGGGTGCCAAACTTATCGCGAACCCCAACTGTGCGACGATCATTGCTTTGACGGCCGTGGCGGCCCTGCACCGCAAAGCCCGCATCCGCCGCATTACGGCGTCCACCTATCAGGCGGTATCCGGTGCCGGGCGTTCCGGTATGGAAGACCTCGAAAACGAAGTGAAGACGGGCAAACCCGTTTTGAAGACCTTCCCCTACCAGATCGCCTACAACCTCATTCCTCAGATCGGGGGCTTTAACGAACTGGGCTACACCTCCGAAGAAATGAAGATGCAGAACGAAGGGCGCAAGATGCTCCACGACGACACCATCCGAGTCGCCTGTACCTGCGTGCGTGTCCCGGTGATGCGCTCACACTCTGAAGCGCTCACGATCGAATTTGAGAAGGCCATTACGCCCGACGAAGCGCGAGAAATCCTCAAAACCGCCCCCGGCGTCAAACTTTGGGATGAACCTTCGGAAAAGAAGTATCCGATGCCGCTCTTGACGAGCGACCAGGATCTCGTTTACGTCGGTCGCATCCGCCGAGATTTGGCGGCGACGGACGAAGCCTTCGACCGCAGCCTCACGCTCTTTTGCTGCGCTGATCAGATCCGCAAGGGAGCGGCAACGAACGCCGTGCAGATTGCGGAAATGGTATTCGGACTTGTGAAACCCGCTTTCTAAAAAGATTCACGGCAAAACGCCGGGGTTTCCTGATTGGGAAGCTTCGGCGTTTTTTTCCATTCTGTTCAATGTGCCTCGCGATCCGGCCAATTAGCGGTCACTTGCAGCAAGGCTTTGACGTACTCCCCGCCTAAAGGCTGAGGAGTACGTCAACCAGGTTAGAATGTTTGAGAATATGATCTCATCTTAACCGCATCTCCATCGACCCGCCTATGTTGACCTTACCCTTCGAAGGGCTTGCGACGAACCTACGCACCATCGACAACGGTCATTGCTGCGCGGCTTGGGTGTGCAATCCCGAATACGCCGTCAGAATACTGTTCGGCCTCAAGTCTTCGCAAAAAAAATCTGCCCCCTGCGTTGTTGTCATTGGCCAACGTGCTCGCAACGCGCTCGAGTCTCTTTCCGTAGCCATTCCCTTCAACGCCGAAGATCTCGAATCATGGAACGTGTTTCTCTTCAAACAGGCTGACGATAGCAACAAAATCCGCTGTTTTCCCATTGCCGAGAACCTTCTTGAGGCCTTTCCAGAACCGTCCGATCTTGTCTTTCTCAGCTTTATCGACGATTTTCCTCCGCTCAAGGGCGAACAGATCAGCCGGACACTGAATACGTTTGACACGGCTGTTCACAACGGTAATCACAGTGCTTTGCTTCTCTTCATCGGCAGTCCCGAGCTGACGTCCTTTGAAAGGCACCTCAGAGACTTCCGGCATTTGGACGGGCTCGCCTCTCTCTACGAAAAACAATGGCACGCCTATTATTGGCGCAACGGCTATAGCATTACGGGCGACTATCGCCGCGCCATTGAACCGATGGCAAACAAGTCCGGATTCAAGGTTTCACCCGTCATCGAATGGAACAGCTATTCGAACGACGAAGACCGCATCATCTGCGCCCATCTGCCGATGGCCTCGCAAAAGCCGGCGCTGCCTGCTCTTGAAATGGTCGCGGATAATGAGACTCTTTTCAAGAAGGGCATGACGACCTCGTCCGCGACCCTTCTTTTCAGCGTGCGCTCGAACGAAGAAATCGAAAGCGTAGCCCGCTGGATTTACGAGCTTCGCTCAACCCAGGGCCCGAATCTCAAGATTTTTGCCGTCCTCGCATCCCCCGCCATCCGCCGGTACGGAATGTTGCTGCTTCATTCGTGCGGTGCCAACCTCGTCTTCGAGTACACGGCTTCACCCGCTTATGTGCGCATCGTCATGTCGCTTCTGGCACACGAGAGCTTCAACCGTGTCATCCCGGAAAGCTTTGACAAGGTAGAAGCGCACTTCAAGGCCATGAGTCCTCAGGGACCAATAGCGCCGGAGCTGTTCTTCAAGACTGTCGCATCGTACATTGCATCGGCAATGGATGCTCAAGGCTCGCACGGCGCCCTGCTTGTCCTGAAGCCTTCCAGCGATCTTACCGCCCGGGAAGTTGCCGGCGCCTTTCATCCGGAACGTTCGGGCGACATCTGCTGTGTCATCGGCAGCCGCCTTGTCGTGTTTCTGGCAGACTGCATGCCCGAATACCTGTCGCTGGCCTTCTCGCGCATTTTCACAGCGCCGGCAGACCGTCTTTTCTCCTCCTATATCGACGCCTATGAGGACCACCTGATTCTTGACGCTCTTGTCGACCTTCAATCCGGAACAGCACCCTCCTCGTCCGGCGTCGAACACCAAGTCAAGTCCGGCAAAATCCCCGTCGACGGCGAAGCCTCCCCTTCCGACAAGCCTTCCCGCATTCCCGCCGGCAAGCCCCGGCGCATCAGTCTGAGCGAGGTAATGAAATAATGCCCGTTGCCGACATCGGATGGCTCGTGCTTCTATGCGCCATCGTCTTTGCCGCCTTTGGCGCATGGACGGCGATGCATGGTTCTGCCATCGTTCGCAAGCTGCGCTGGATTCTTTTCCGGCGCCGCCGATATGTACGCTGCGGCACGCTTGCCGACCTTGCACGAAAGATTCAATCCAACAACCGTCAAGCCGGGGAGAGCCATCGATGACCGCCCGTCCGAACAACAATCGCATCAAATGGAAGGGCGCAGGTCCCTGGAACCTCTACTTCCTCAGCGTCTGCACACTTCATGCGTTCGACTACATTTCGCTCGACCCTCTAGCGAACATGCTCCTGCTGATCTGGGTGACGCTCCCCGTTTCCAATGTCGTGTTGAAGGTGCTTCGCCAGCTGACAGCCTTTTGCGCAGGCTTTTCACTTCTATGGGCCGAAAGCTGGCTGTCGGGCCCGGACGTTCTTCTTGAAAACCTTCAGAATCTCACCCAGTTCACCCCAGCCTATCTTGCCGAACTTGCAGTCGGCTTCGTTAATCCCACCATGGTGATGGCCCTGCTCGTGGCGCTGGGCGTCTGGCTGGCTCTGCGGGACTGGATTCGGTTTACCTCGCTAAGTGTTGCCGGGCTTCTGATTGTCGCCTTTCCGGGCATGCTTTCTCCATTCTTCACTCCCCGGCCTTCCACAAGCACAGCGCCAATGGCTGCATCCGTCACGGTCCAAAGCGGCCTGAGTGCCAATCCCGCAGGCGGAGCCGGACCGCTTCCCATGCAGACGGAACCCGCCGACGAGGCGCATCTGACTGCGTGGCTTCAGGCATTCTTCGAATCGGAAGCAAAGCGCAGGACGCATTTCAAGACCACCGCCTCCGAAAGCGGGAATTTCGACATTGCGGTAATCAACATCTGCTCGCTTTCGAAGGACGACCTTGAAGCGTCCGGCCTCAACACCCATCCCGTCTTTTCGAAGTTCGACGTAATATTCGAAGCCTTCAACAGCGCCACCGCCTATTCCGGTCCCGCAACCCTGAGGCTTGTCACCGGCGCATGCGGGCAACCCTCCCACAGCACGCTCTACAACGGCCGGCGGCCCGACTGCGAATGGATGACCGCCCTTGAAAAGGGCGGCTGGGAGAGTCATCTCGTACTGGACCATAACGGGGCATTTGATCATTACCTTGAGAACCTTCGTCTTATCGGCGGCGTCTCGGCGCCGCTCATGGATCAGAAAAACCTGAGCGCACAATACGAAGCCTTCGACGGCACCCCCATCATGCGCACGAGCGAAGTCCTCAATGCATGGATGAAGATCCGGGATGCATCTTCCGTCCCGACTGTCTCTCTCATGAACCTCATCGCACTTCATGACGGCAACCGCCTGCCCGGCACCTCGTCATCACTCCCCTTCAAGCCCCGCGCCAGGAAGATGCTCGACGACCTCGACGCCTTCCTTGACAAACTTGATGCCAAAGCAAAGCCCTTGATGCTGATCGTGGTTCCCGAACACGGCGCGGCCGTGCGCGGCGACAAGATTCAGGTGGCGCGCCTGCGCGAGATTCCAAGTCCCGCCATCACTCAGGTTCCGGTCTACGTGAAATTCGTAGGGCTGGACAACACGGGCGCTTCCCGCACGATTGCCGGTCCGACCAGCTATCTTGCGCTTTCCGAACTCATGGCACGCACGATCGAGAGCGGCATCTATCTCAATCCCAAGGCCAGCCATGAGGAGGCCCTGAATCAAATCGTCAGGAATCTGCCGTTGACCTGGCAGGTCAGCGAAAACTCGAACGCTGTTGTCATGCCTTATGCCGGCGACACATGGCTCAAGCTCAAGAACAACCGTTGGCTCAAGTATCGCAAGTAGAGGAAGACGCCATGGGAATCAACCGTCCGTACGCTCGAATCGCCGAGGATACCGCCCGGCTCTGCGACGCAAAGTGCTTCTCGAAGAACGGCTTCGAGAATCGATCGCTTCTTGCCATGCGCGAGAACATTTTGAAAAAGTCCGACCTGCTTCGATTCCTGACCGCTCGATCCTCCAGCCTCGTGCCTGACGGCCGTACAGCCTCCCTTCCGCTATCGAATCCGGCGGACTCGTCGGAAAGTCAGCGGATCATTGTCTTCAGAGGCATTCGCGAAGGCGTCGGCACGACAACCCTTGCCGCCTCGGCTTCCTGGTTCTGGTCAAGGTACCGCCCGCCCGTGCTGGCGATTGACGCATCCCCCTCGCCCCTGGGCATCGGCGCACAATTCGGCCTGCCCGATGTCGGATCCGGCTGGAACAATGACGACTTGACCGAGCAGTCGCTCCCCCTGTGGGAGCACGATTCGGATCTTCTCTTCCTGCCCAAGAGCGAAGAGGGATTTCTGAATAATCCCGATGCGCTTTCAGATTCCTCCCGCATCAGCAGCCTGTGCGCCCTTCTCGAACGAACGGCCCTTTCGAACATCGTCGTGGACATCGGCACCGAAAAGGATTCGCCATGGCTTAAAAGAGCATGCTGTATCGTCACGGTGCTTTCAGCCGACATCAATGCCTATGCACGCCTCTCCCGGCTTGATGCAACCCCGAACGAATGCTTTGTTGTGAACGGACATCACCTGGGCCACGATTCGGACAACGACCTCTGCGCGTTGTTGCTGACCCATCCTGCTTTGGGCGACAAGCTTTTCCCGAAGCCCATCCCCTTTGACGAGCTGCTGCGGCAAGCCCTGATGCTCGGGCGTCCCTGCGCCGAGGCATTTCCGTACTCCGTAAGCGTCGAAGCCCACGCGGGATTTGCCGCATGGCTGAGACTCATGATCTCCAGAGAATCAGAACGATGAAGAAGCGGCTTCAATACATCCGATCCCTGAGCTCTCGAACGACCGGCGTCATATCCTTTCTCTCCAACGTCTCGTTTCTGCTGCTGGCCTGGATTCTTTTACCATTTGAATCGCTCAAGTGGCAGTGGGTTCTTCGCAACCGGCGCGCGCTCTTTCCGCACGTCGATTTCGATGCGCTAAGACCGCTGGATCCCTTGAGAATGCTCATTCAGGGCTTGTTCCTGATATTTTTCTCCCACAGGGGACTGCTGAAAAAACGCCGATCCCCCGATCAGGCTTCAGGCCTTTTCACGCTCACAAGAAAGCTTTGTACCGTCTGGAGCACATATTATTGCGACTTCATCGAGGATGTTCGCAAGCGCGTCTCCTCCGGCGCATCTTCCCTGGCAGGGGCGGAATTGAGAATCAGGTCCGGACTCGGCAGCTTCGCCCGCATCCTCGGCATTCTGCTCACGCTAGCCGCTGCCGCACTCGCATGGCTTTGCATCACGCAGCCCCTGTCCGTCGGCAATCAAGCGATTTTTCTCATAGGCGCGCTGATCCTTGCATTTTTTCTTCGCGAAATACGCAACCGCCTTACGCTCATACTGCTGATTCTCCTTTCTTCGATCATCTCCGCGCGATACATGTGGTGGCGCTGGACGGAGACTCTCAACTCTGATTCGGTCATCGGCCTGACATGCTCCCTGCTTCTGGCCTTTGCCGAAACCTACTGCTTCGTCGTAATGGTGCTGGCGTATTTCCAGGTCGTCTGGGTGCTAGACCGCAAGCCGATTCCCCTTCCCGCAGACTCCGGCACGTGGCCCGCAGTCGACGTGCTGATTCCGACTTACAACGAACCCCTTGAAGTCGTCAAGCCCACCGTTCTCGGTGCTCAGAGCCTGACATGGCCGGCAGACAAACTTCGGATCTCCCTTCTCGACGACGGCACTCGTCCGGAGTTCAAGGCCTTTGCCGAAAAGGCCGGCATCAACTACATCACGCGCCCGAAGCACAACCACGCCAAGGCAGGCAACATCAATCATGCGCTGGAGAGCCTGACGGGGGACTTCGTCGCGATCTTTGACTGCGACCACATACCCGTTCGCGGGTTTCTCGAAATGACCATGGGCTGGATGGTCAGGGACAAGCGCATTGCGCTGGTTCAAACACCGCACCACTTCTACTCTCAGGATCCGTTCGAGCGCAATCTGGGACTTGCCTCCACCGAACCCGTGGAAAACGCCCTCTTTCACGACTTCATTCAAAAGGGCAACGACGCCTGGAACGCCACCATGTTCTGCGGCTCCTGCGCAGTCATGCGCCGAAAGGCGCTCGACGAGGTGGGCGGCATCGCCGTTGAGACCGTCACGGAAGACGCCCATACGTCTCTGAAGCTCAACCGCCGCGGCTGGAAATCCGCCTTCATCGGCATTCCCCTTGCCGCCGGGCTCTCCACCGAAACCCTTTCCGCCCACGTCGGCCAGCGCATACGATGGGCCCGCGGCATGGTCCAGATCTTCCGTCTGGACAATCCGCTTCTGGGCCGAGGCCTGAGCTTCGGGCAGCGCATGTGCTTTCTGAATGCCATGATCCACTTTTTCCACGGACTGCCGCGCATCATTTTTCTGCTCGCACCGCTCCCGTACCTGCTCTTTGACATCTACGTGATCAAGGCGCCGGCATCGAGCATTCTGGTCTACGTTCTCCCTCACATGCTCCTTTCCACGCTGGCCATGAGCGTCCTGCACCGCGGCCACCGAAGCCCCTTCCTCGGCGCCGTCTACGAAGCCATCCTCTCCTGGTACATCCTCATCCCGACAACCGTGGCCCTCATTGCGCCGAAATTCGGCAAATTCAACGTGACCGTCAAAGGCGGAACCGTGAGAAGGAAATACCTGGACTGGCAGATCGCCAAGCCCTACCTTGTGCTCATGGCGCTCAACATCGCCGGCGTTGCATGGGCCGCCTGGACGTCCTTCGTCGACCCTTATGCGTCTCATATGACCATTGCCGTCAACGTCGCCTGGGTTCTCTACAACCTCGTGCTTCTAGGCGCCACCATGGCCGTCGCCGTCGAAGTGGTTCAGGAGCGACAGTATCCCAGAGTCAGAGTCTGCAGACCCGCAGCCTTACAGACCGACAAGGGCACGCTGATCGCCGGCCGTCTGACAGACTTCTCCCAAAAAGGTGCCAGCGTGCGCCTCGCAGAGGGCGCCCCAATGTCCTTCACCGTCGGATCGCATGCAGCCGTCGTGCTTGAAGACAACGGCATGGGCTACAGCTTCCCGGTCATTGTCCGGCGCATTGAAAACGGAAGGCTCGGACTCGAATTTGTCGATCTCTCTCTTGAAGACGAACGCCGGCTCGTGGCTCTGACCTTCTGCCGCAATGACATTTGGATTAAGCCCGTACCTCAGAAAATGAAGTTTTTTAAAGGCACATGCAGTCTCCTCCTTATGGCCGTTCGAGGGTATCATTCTCTTTGGAAATTTTTGCCAAAGTTTGTGACAAAGCCTGCAGGCCTTGTTGCCATCCCCTTAATCTGGCTCTTTACCTTCATGCCCCGCATGATTCGAATCAACGGGGCCGTGCTCGAAGTCGGACGGTAGCTTCGTCCCGATCAAAAGAAACCGACCGATATATGTTTTTCGTTCACCGCTGCAAGAATACTTCTCCGCTTCTTTCATTATTTTTCGGGATGATGCTTGCAGCACCGAGCTTTTCCACGCCTGTTCAACCTCCCGTTGAGTGGTCCGCAGTCGAAATGCCATCGCTTCGGCATGCCGCCGTTTCCGTCACGACAACCGAGCTCGGCAGGCTTCCTCAGGTCGGAGGTGCGGCTGACAAGACGATGACCGGACTGCGTCCGACGCTTGCTTTTGAGTTTCCGATGCGCCGCGATGAAATCATCACGCAAGCCGTGCTCGACCTTCGATGGCACGCCTCGCCGGCGCTGATTCCCACGAGAAGCCAGCTCGTTGTCAAGCTCAACGGCGAATATCAGACGACCATTCCGATTCCCAAGGAACGCGACGGCGATGTTCTGAAGACGCGCATCCGGCTCAATGCCAAAAAACTGAAGGACTCCAACAGGCTTTCCTTCGATTTCATCGGCACCTATGCCGCCGTATGCGAGAATCCGGCATCCAAGGCCCTCTGGGCTGCCGTCGACGGCGGCAGCATCCTCACGCTGACGCATCAGAAAATCCGCGCCTCCGACGAACTCGCGCTTTTGCCTGCTCCCTTTGTGGACCCGGCAGACCGCAACCCCTCTACGCTCGCCTTCTCGCTCCCTTCCAACCCAACGGACGCAATGCTTCAAGCTGCAGGCATCACCGCATCCTGGGCAGGCGTTGCATCCGACTGGCGCGGCATCCGGGCCGGCGTCTCCTTCGACGCAGCTCCTCCCGAACGGCACTTCATCGTTTTTGCCACCAACGAGCGCCGGCCGCTCTTTCTCAAGGATTGGCCGGAAGCACGCGGACCGGAAATCACCGTCGCCGATGCCCCCGCCACCGACTGGGCGAAAATGCTTGTTATTGCAGGACGAAATGATGCCGATCTCCTTGTTGCCGCCCGAGCACTGGCAACCCGCGGCGACACCTTTACAGGCAATGCCGTTCGGATTACGAACCTCGCCCGCATCACTCCCTCCGAGCCCTACCGCGTGCCAAAGTGGATCGATACGACTCGAAAAACGACCCTCGGCGACATCCTCGACTACGAAGGGCAGCTCAATGCCAAAGGCATCGATCTGCCGCCTCTTCGGATCGATTTCCGCCTGCCGCCGGACCTGTTCGTCATGACGCGCTCGTCCATACCGATCGATCTGAAATTCCGTTACTCACAGCCGGCAGCCGATGCCCTCTCGCAGCTCAGGCTGTCGCTGAACGAATCTCTGGTCCGAACGTTTCCTCTTATGCCCGAAGGCGACGGCACCTCCAGGAAGACGTCGGACTTTGCAGTCGTCGACACGCTGTCGTCGTACCTGAACCAAATCGACATCCCGGCCGTACTCTTCAGCTCGAACAACAGGCTCAAGTTTGACTTTGCATACGGCGCCAGCATTTCCAGCGGCTCGCCTGAAAACTGCCGAAGCGTGACGCTCATACCGAATGAAGTCGCCATCGACCCGAACTCTTCGCTGGACTTCACCGGGTTTTATCATTTTGCCCCCATGCCCGACCTGAGGCTCTTTGCCCAAAGCGGGTATCCTTTCACAATCTACGGAGATCTCTCGCAGACGACCGTCGTAATGCCGGCATCACCCGATGCGAACACGACGTCCGCCATGCTCACGACCCTTGCGCGCTTCTCGAGCCAGACCGGCGCTGCCGCACACGCCGTGACCGTCACAACGAAGCCTGCACCCGAAACCCTGAAGGATCGCGACGTTCTCGTCTTCGGGTTTGTGCCCGAATGCCTGCTCCAAAAGAATCCGGAAAAGCCTGCCCTTTCTCTCAACCCTGACAGCCGCCGCCTCGCCGCGCCGGATTTTGTGATCCGCAATCTTCTTGCAAAGGCGGTTGCCGGCGAGGCGAAAGTTCCGTTTTTCTCTATAAGCGGATCGGATTTCGTTGAACTTTATGTCGGCGTAGGTGCATCGCGAGTGAGAGATTTGTTTGAACAGGCAAAGAAAAACAGACCGTGTATTGTGTTTATAGATGAAATAGACGCAGTCGGCAGAAAAAGAGGTGCCGGTATGGGCGGCGGTCACGATGAAAGAGAACAGACTTTAAATCAGTTGCTTGTTGAAATGGACGGATTTGGCGAAAATGAAGGCGTTATAATGATGGCGGCTACAAACCGTCCGGATATACT